>CAMAKU010000001.1 GCA_945836255.1 uncultured Roseburia sp.
ACGCAACTCATTAAGAATATCATAACTTGTTATGTCTGTCAACAACTTTTTTAAATAAGTTATTTGTCCGATCAACTATGATTCCTGATTCATCATTGATCACCACTGGCGTCTCACGTCAGCCATGTCATAGTATCACTTCTTGTCGATAGAAGTCAATAGAAATCTCGTATTCTGTTAAAGTAGTACGATTTTATAAATTTGCATTAGTTTTCAGAAAATTAAGTCAATTCGTATAATCAAAGATAATTCAATGCTTCTCGTACATTTTCCACACCGATGAGTTGGATATCCTGCGGCTTTTGTATATTCTTCAGACACACTTTCGGAAGTATGCAGGTGGCAAATCCCAACTTCTTTGCTTCTGCGATTCTTTGATCCACCATACTGACTGCCCGAACCTCACCACTCAATCCAACTTCGCCAAAACAAATGACATCGTCACTGATGGGTTGATTACGATAACTTGACATAATGGCAAGCACCACCCCCAGATCAATGGCCGGTTCATTGATGCGGATGCCACCAGCAATATTAATGTAGGCATCCTGATCCGCCATCTTAACACCAACACTCTTTTCCAAAACTGCCATCAACAGATTGACACGGTTAAAGTCAGTCCCCGCCGCCGTCCTACGCGGAATGCCGAAAGCACTATGGCACACCAGCGCCTGAATTTCTACCAGCATGGGGCGTGTCCCCTCCATCGTACAGGCCACAATGGAGCCACTGGCATCTTTGGGCTTGCCGTCCAACATATATTCTGACGGATTCTTCACCTCACACAATCCCGTCTGACGCATCTCGAAAACACCGATTTCATTGGTAGAACCAAAACGATTCTTCACGGCTCGTAAAATACGGTAACTGCCATAGCGATCCCCTTCGAAATACAGAACCGTATCAACCATGTGCTCCAAGACACGCGGTCCAGCCACCACGCCTTCCTTGGTCACATGGCCTACAACAAAAATCGCAATCTCCTGCTCCTTGGCAAGACGCATAAATACGCTTGTCGCTTCACGCACCTGTGAAACGCTCCCCGGTGCGGAATTCACATCCTCATGAAACATCGTCTGAATCGAATCAATAACCACAATCCGGGGCTTGCGTTCACTAATCACACCGCTGATCAGACTCAGATTCGTCTCGCACAACAACTCCATTTTTTCTGAGAAATCACCAATACGATCTGCCCGTAGTCGTATCTGCTGTAAGGATTCCTCCCCGGAAATATAGAGCACCGAGAGATCCTGTTGCGCTAATTGCTGACATGTCTGGAGCAGCAAGGTGGACTTTCCAATACCGGGATCACCTCCCACCAGAACCAGCGAACCCGGAACAATACCGCCGCCAAGCACGCGATCCAGTTCCTCCATGTGCGTTGAAATTCTCTGTTCCCGGGAACTGCTGATCTCATTTAAACGAACGACCTGCACGTTACCTAACGCCTTCTTCGTAGCCGTCGACTTCTTATCGACCAGTTCCTCCACCATTGTATTCCATTGCTTGCAGGACGGACATTGACCGGACCACTTACTCGACTCATAACCACATTCCTGACAAAAAAATACACTTGTCTTTCCTTTTGCCATGATACTCTCCTATAAGATAAAGAAGCCTCCGCCACAATCGGCGGAGGCATGACATATCGTTCCAAAACGAGAATCTATCATCAGATCTTCGATACCATAACCGGAATCGAACAATCGGAATCGAGTTCAACACTCAGATTCAATTTGCCACCCAAATTCGTCTTCATGACACCGGCATCCACGCCACCTACCGTCACAGCGTACTCTGTCTCCGGCTCCAATTCCAACGTAATCTGTGCATCCTCTGCCCCTTCCACGGTAAAAGAAATGCCTTGCTCAGTAGCATCCAAATGCTCTACCGCCGTACCGGGAACAGACTCATATACAAACATGCCATTACGTTCCAACTTGGTAATCTCTTTGAATGTCTTGACCTTGTAAATATCCCCCTGATGCTTGACATTGTCCAACTTCGACTTCTGGTCCAGACTGTAATCCCCAAAACTGATGGTCCCATCTGACTCACAACGAATTAACTCGCTTATAACAGCCATTTTCTTTCCTCCTGCACTCTCCAGATACCTGTCTTGTATCTGCTTTATCAACGTATCCTCATTATATAATAGACTGTCAAAAATATCTAGTGGCTTCACGCCGTTTTTTCAAAGACAATCCGTCCTTTTTTCATGGTAACCACCACATGATCTCCCGCCGTAATCGCTCCTTCCAGAATCTGCTCTGCCAGTGCATCCTCCAGATCTGTCTGTATCTTGCGGCGTAACGGTCGTGCTCCATATTTTGGTTCGTAAGCACTATCTACGACATGCTTTTTCACGCAATCACGAATCGTCAACTTGATATCCAGTTGCTGGTCACAACGCTCAATCAAAGAACGACTCATAATCGTAACAATCTGCTTCATATCGTCTTTGTTCAGTGCACGGAAAACAATCGTCTCATCAATACGATTCAGAAATTCCGGTTTGAAGATCCGCTTTACCTCTTCCATCACACTGTTCTTCATATATTCATAGTTGTGCTTTTCATCATCTTCCGAAGCAAAACCTAACTTCTTAGGCTCCATAATTGCCTGCGCCCCAGCATTGGATGTCATAATAATAATCGTGTTCTTGAAACTCACCTTGCGTCCCTGGGAATCCGTAATATGACCATCATCCAGCACCTGCAGTAAGATGTTAAACACATCCTGATGTGCTTTCTCAATCTCATCAAACAAAACAACGGAATATGGATTGCGTCTTACCTTTTCGCTGAGTTGGCCGCCTTCTTCATGCCCTACATATCCGGGCGGCGAGCCAATCATTTTGGACACGCTATGCTTCTCCATGTATTCTGTCATGTCAACACGAATCATGGCTTTCTCATCGCCAAAAACAGCCTCCGCAAGTGCTTTGGAAATCTCCGTCTTGCCCACACCGGTGGGTCCCAAAAACAGGAATGACCCAATGGGACGATCGGCCTCTTTGAGGCCCACACGTCCTCTGCGAACCGCACGGGCCACAGAACTCACCGCTTCCTCCTGACCAATCACGCGCTTATGCAATGTCTTCTCCAAATTGCGCAGACGTACCGCTTCCTTTTCGTTGAGACGGGATACCGGAATCTTTGTCCAGACAGAAACCACCTGCGCCACATCCTCCTCAGTAAGAACCAACGGATGATTTGCCTGATTCCTCTCGTATCTTCTACGCAGTCCGGCAATCTTCTTTTCTATCTCCGTCTGCCCCTTACGGTTCCGGGAAGCACCTTCCACATCACCATCAATCAAACACTGTTCCACAGCATCTGCCAATACCTTGTGCTGTTCTTCCAGTTGATAAATATGCTCCGGCGCTTTCACTGCCATCAAGCGAAGACTCGCTGCCGCTTCGTCCATCAGATCAATCGCCTTATCCGGCAAAAATCGATCCGAGATATAACGTTCTGCCATTGCTACCGCCGCATGAATCGCTTCATCCGAAATCGTCACTCCATGATGCTGCTCATATTGATACTTGATCCCCTGCAAGATATGCTCGGTCTCCTCGATGGTAGGTTCCTCCACCGTCACCGGCTGAAATCTTCGTTCCAAAGCCGCATCCTTTTCCACATACTTACGATATTCCGCAATGGTGGTGGCACCAATAATCTGAATCTCACCGCGTGCCATCGCCGGTTTTAAGATATTGGACGCATCAATGGCACCTTCCGCACCACCAGCACCAATAATCGTATGCATCTCATCGATGAACAGTAGAATATTACCCGCCTTGGTCACTTCAGCAATGACTTTTTTGATTCGTTCTTCAAATTCACCGCGATACTTGGAACCGGCCACCATCCCGGATAAATCCAATGTCATAACACGTTTGTGTAAGACAGAATCCGGCACCATGCCCATTTCGATACGCTGAGCCAATCCCTCCACAATGGCCGTCTTCCCTACCCCGGGCTCTCCAATCAGACAGGGATTGTTCTTACCGCGTCTGCTCAGAATCTGAATTACACGCTGAATCTCATTGTCCCGTCCAATCACCGGGTCCAACTTGCCCTGATGAGCCATCTCCGTCAGGTCTCTGGCATACTGCTCCAAGGTAGCTGTCTCACTGCCGCCCCGTCTACGTCTTTTGCCGGCGTTTGTCTCCCGGTATGTAATCCCTTCTCGTCCCATGGCTGAGATGATCTCGGAAAACAACTTCTGGGAATCCACCGACAGGGAAGCAAGAATTCTTGCTCCCGCCGAATCCTGCATCTTAATCATCGCAAGAAGCAGATGCTCGGTTCCAACTTCATGCATTCCACAGGCAAGCGCTTCCTGTTCTGCCTGCACTAACAACTGCTCCAACTTGGGTGTATTGCCGTCCCAATCTGCAACGGCTGTGGCACCGCCCGGAGAAATCAATTCCTCGATTAATCCAATCAGTCCCTGTTCCGTGACACCCATACCTACTAAAATCTTGGATGCCAGACTATCCTCCTGTCTGACAAGACCAACCAGAACATGCTCCGTCCCGATATAGTTGTGTTTTAACTTTTTGGATAATTTCTTGCCATCATCCAATGCACTTTTTGCCTGAATGGTCAACTCCATCATTGTTCTGCTGCTGCCTCCAAATCTATAAGTCATTCAAATCCAAAATATCAATTTGTGCATCCATGTCTGCCGTCTTATATCGTGTGTCCTTTTTGCTGCGGAACGCCTCTGCGCCCTTGATATCACTGTACACCGGTGCATCCACATCAGTATCACCTGCAGGGGCAGACTCATTGGCATCTGCAACTTCATGCGTATCCATAGCCTCTGTGCCGACGGCCTCTTCCTGATCATTCAAATCATCGATGGCATTTTCGTCTTCGACATCGAAAGTATTCGAATCATCGTCATATTCCTCTGGATCTTCCACCTGCCGAAGCTGTCTTCGGCCAAGCAGTAAGTTAATCACGAGTACCAGTAACACAACAATGACGAACAGCATTGCCGCCAAAAGATAACGCTGCTTCTGCCACTGCTTAAAGTAGTTGTCACTTTCTGTATCATACGCCACATCCTCTGTCGCATCTTCAGACGCGAGCCATTCCATATTCACTCTCTGCACGCTGCCATCTGTCACGTCATATTGATACCAACCGCTCTCGCCATCCTGATTCGTCCCATAAACATAGTAGAAATCGCTCTCGGTTCCTTCATAATATGCCTTGACGTCCTGTCCGTTCACTGAAATCGTCGTCTCCACAAAAGTATCCTTTAGCAAAGACTCCGGTGTAGACAGCACCACATAATGCTGTGCATCTCCCAACATCACAAATGGGCTCACCTGATTCGTCGCAGCATCATACATATAAAAAGTACCATCCGATGCAATATCAGACGCCTTCTTCAGATACAAAAGTGTAATCGTACCGTTGGATAATTCCCGATAAGCATAGCCATCAATATTCACTTTGACCTTTTCAAAACCAGCCGGTATTGCACTATCCGGATAACGTTCCGATACCACATATCCTACGCCATCAATCTGGAACTGTCCTTCCACATCATCAGAGGTGGACGTCGGCTGGGTGTCAGTCACAGGCGTTGTCGATTGTCCGCCCACGCGGATAGATGTACTGCTGCCTGTCACTGTGGGGGAAGACACAATCAGGGAAGAGTTCCCCTGTGCAATACAGGAAAATCGGATGGTCGCCGAACTTCCATCAAAGGTCACTACATTACCATTAGTGGTATAGGTAGTAGAACAATCGGAAAACTGCAACACCTCTGCATTATAAGTCAGACTGATGCTGCCGGATTCCGTGGCTGTCACAGTCACCGACAGGGTATCCCCCACGGTAACATTGCTACTACTCACATGGATCGTTGTTGTTCCTTCTGCCCGAACACACATAGGTACGGAACAAAAAAGTAAGACCCATGCCGCCAATAAAATACCCAGTGCGTTCTTATGCTTTCTATTCATATCTTTCTCCTCAAAAGTCTTTCGTATAAATTCATCTACATATGAAATTATAGAAAACTATGACACACTAGTCAACAATTTCTGCATAAGAGTATTCCCCAAATTCCACCAGTCAATACAGAAAATACACTCACCAGAAGCGTGCTATCACACTTTGCCAGATCCAAGCCAAATAATAAAACAAAACCAAACACAATGGCCACCGATGCCAGCATCGCAGCCAGTCCACACACAAGAATCATCTCCCGATCCAGTCCCTTTTTCTTCGTATCCATCATAATATCCTCCTTTGCTGCTTCGTCCGCAATCTTTTTCGTTATGTCCTCGGAGCACGAACTTCTTAATACATTTCACAGCATAAACGATTCATTGTACCATTATTGTCTCATCTTGCGTTCTTTTCCGCTTTCCGATATGATTACATGCGGTAATCAAATAAATGGTATAAATAAATCAAAAAACGGAGGATATCAGATATGAAAAATTGTATCGTTGCACAGTCCGGCGGCCCAACCGTAGCCATCAACGCCAGTCTTGCCGGTGTGATTGAACAAGCGGCCTCCTCAGGACAGTACGACAAAATCTACGGATCCCTGCATGGAATTCTTGGCATTTTAAATGATGACATCATTGACCTGAGTGCCCGCCTGAGTGATGACACCTTTCTTGAAGCATTACAGATTACACCTGCAATGTATCTCGGCTCCTGCCGCTACAAACTGCCCAAGGCTTATGATGATGCAGACACCTACGAGAAGATTTTTGCTTATTTCGAGCGCCATGACATTGTAAGTTTCTTCTATATTGGTGGAAACGACTCGATGGATACCGTGCTTCAGTTATCCCGTTATGCATCCGAACACAACAAAAATGTTACTATTATGGGGGTTCCAAAAACCATCGACAATGACCTTTGCCTGACCGATCATACCCCCGGCTTCGGCTCTGCGGCAAAATATATCGCTACGACCATGACGGAGATTGCTTACGATACATCCATTTATCCGTTAAAGAGTGTCACCATTGTGGAAATTATGGGCAGAGATGCCGGATGGCTCACCGCCGCCGCTGCGCTGGCGCAAACCACCTATGGGCTTGGCCCGGACTTTATCTATTTGCCGGAGGTCCCATTCGACACCGAGCAATTCCTTTCCGATGTCACAGAGAAATTAAACACCAAGCCAAATGTGCTCATTGCAATTTCCGAGGGTATCCGCGACAAGGAAGGCGCCTATATCAGTGCCTCCTCCACCACTACCGATTCTTTCGGGCATAGTCAATTGAGCGGCGCCGGCAAAACACTGGAGCATCTGATTGCACATCGTCTCGGTGTCAAAGTACGTTCCATTGAACTGAATCTTCCGCAGCGATGCGCTGCTCATCTTTCTTCCATGACAGACATCACCGAATCCGTAGAACTGGGTCGTGCTGCCGTTTCTTATGCCTTACAAGGCGCGACAGGTCAGATGAGCACCATCAAACGTATGTCGGACGAACCCTACCATGTCTGCTATCAGGCAGAAAAAATCGAGCTGATTGCCAACGCTGTGAAATCCGTTCCACGTAATTACATCAATGAGGCTGGAAATAATGTAACAGAAGAAATGATTCAGTATCTACAGCCATTGATTGTGGGCGAGCCAAATGTCACCTACAAAGACGGCATCCCGCAATATCTTCCCTTGAACCATCTCTACGCATAAAGGGAAGGGAATTATCTAAACGCAAAAAAGCTGATGCATTCCCCACCGGGAAGCATCAGCTTTATGTTTTTGTATCATTCATCACACAGCATTCTTATGATGTCCGATTCTAACATCAAATATGGAACCGCCGCTTCATTTCATTTCTTGCCGTTCTGCCACCGAGAATCATTGACCCCAGAAACATGAACACCGTAATCAAAAAAGCAACATCTGATAAGACCGGATGTGTCACAATTCCCAGATGAATCAACACCAGCGGAACGATACCTACCACAATCATAGCCGCCTGAAGGATCAGATAACTCTGCCAGTTGCGGCGGTTCACCAGCATCAGAATCGCCAGTGCCAGATCAATCAGCACAATCCCCCCCGGGAACACATAACTCACCGACCAGCCCTCAAATCCCAACAACGCATCAATCAGGATAATCATAATCACTGCTCCGGCAACCCCGGACAGAATACGGATACGGTAACCGGCATTGTCCTTTAAGATGATGTACCATAACCAAAGTCCATAGGCAAGCGCCACGGAAACAATCCATCCCCACGTCAGACCGGGTGTGAAATAAAGATTCAGTACGATGCAGAGGCAAGAAGCCACGATGGACAAAAAGAAGAACAATCGAAAGACAAAATTCACCTTTTTGACACCGGAAACAACATCCGGATAGGTCTGGGCTCCGCCTTCGGTATGTTCCAGAATCCCGTTACATAACGGACACTGCTCTGCCTCGTCCAATATTTCCAATCCACAATAATTACATCTACTCATAATATACTCCATTCGTCTCGATCTTAACATCAACGCCATCCTGCGCAATCTGGCGGAACACCCGTCTCTGAATTGAAGTGTCCTGCCATGCCGAAGTGTAGGTATACACCAGCGTATCCTTGTAAGATGTGATGGTCGCCTTTAAATTCTGCCCCTTGGAAAAAGAAAGGAACGAATGGAACATCTGAATATAGGGCTCATATTCTTTGTCCACCTGTATATTACCAATGTTGGTTACTGTCGTCGTATTGGCAAGCGCCGACTGGGTATAGACCAGACGCATGGCAATATTCTTGAGGAACAACGGCACCGCCCGGGCAATCACATATTGCTCATTAGATACATTATAGGAAAAAATCTTCTCCAGATGTTCCTTATTGATCTGCTCCCGCAAACAATCCCGCGTCAGCGTTGCAATCTCGGCAAAGGTATATTCCTCCTTCTGGGGAATAAACTCCGCAGAAACCATAACAAAGAAATTCTTTGTGGTAATAGAGTCAAAATACGGTCGCAGATTCACCGGAACTGCCACGCGAATCGGTCGGTCTGCGGATATATTCCGATAATATTCCTGATATGCTGCCCAGATAAACGTCGCAACCAGATATTCATTAATACTGACACCATATCTGTGACAGACTTCCTTCAACTGTGGTATGGGAAGGTATCCATGAATCACGCCAAAGCCATCGTACGCCAGGTGTTCACCCTTGATCAAAAAGGCTCGCTTATTCTTATATTCGCTTTTTGCCTTTTTCTTGTAATTCTTCTTAAAGGAATCCTCCCGGTTCAGAGAAGTGCTGGCGCTCAACTTGTCCCCCAACGCCTCCCGTAACTCAGGATGCGCCAGACGCAGATATTGATAGGTCAATTCCCGCAAAAAGGAAATCCCCCCCATGCCGTCGGTCAAAACATGAAACACTTCCAGATTGATCCGATTCTTGTAATACGAGACACGAAACATATAACTGTTATTCTTGCTCTGATGAATCAAACGGCACGGATAGGTATGTTCTTCCTTGACCCGTGGCGCTTTCTTGCCATTCTCTTCAAAATAATACCAGAAAATCCCACTTCGTAGCCGCAGATTAAACCCGGGAATCTTCGGAAGCACCATATCCAATGCCTCCTGTAACAATTCCGGTTGGATTTCCTCGTTCAACACACAACTGATACGATATGTGTTTGTCATGCTCTCCCCGGCAATCACCGGAAAAAGATTCGCTGTATTATCTAATTTATCCCATCGAATGTAATCTCTACCCATAACTACCCCTGCATACATCTGATTAGATGCGTCATCACTTATCTACTATTGTGGTCGAAATGTGACGATTCGTCAATCATTTTTTACATATAATAAATCCTATCTAATAAAAAAACAGCCTCGTGCGGAATCCATACGAAACCAACACAAGGCTGCTTATCACGCGTCTGATGGAAGCCATCAGAACACTCTGTCCAATTATAAGAAGATGTACTTCAATACAAATAATACAGCCAGTACATACATCAACGGATGAATCTTCTTCGCCTTACCAACACATACGTTGATAATCACGTAAGAGATTACACCAACTGCAATACCTTCGGAAATGCTGTAAAGCAGAGGCATAGCAATCAGGCAAAGGAATGCCGGAATAGCCTCGGAAGGCTCATTGAAGTCGATATCAACAATGGCAGATACCATTAAGAAGCCAACGAAGATCAAAGCCGGAGCTGTTGCAAATCCCGGAATCGTTGTAAATACCGGTGCAAAGATGATTGCCAACAGGAATAAGAAACCTGTTACAACAGATGCCAGACCGGTTCTTGCGCCTTCTGAAACACCTGAAGAACTCTCAACAAATGTAGTAGTGGTAGAAGTACCAAGAACAGCACCTGCACTGGTTGCAATAGCGTCTGCAAGAAGTGCCTGCTTAATCTTTGGCAACTTGCCATTCTCATCCAGCATATCTGCCTTATTGGCAACACCAATCAATGTACCAATGGTATCAAACATATCTACGAACAGGAATGCAAAAATGATAACAACAAAATCAAGTGCCTTGATGCCGGACACATCTGCCTTGAAGCACTGTCCGAACGTCAGTCCCAAAGAACTGAAATCAAAACTGATCCACTGTGTCGGAATCAAAGAATAGAATCCTGCGTCAATATCCACCTGATACAGACCTGTCAGCTGGCAGATAATACCCAGAATCCAGGTGGCAAAGATGCCGATCAGGAAACTACCCTTGACATTCTTAATATGAAGAATTGCAATGATAACCAGACCAATCAGGCAAAGCAGTGCACTGATACCTACAGTGTTGAAGTTCTCTGTGAAATCAACAACGGTTACCAGTGTAGAATCACTGTTGACTACGATATTGCCGTTCTGTAAACCGATAAAAGCAACAAACAGACCAATACCAACGGAAACGCCCTTCTTCAACTGCATTGGGATCGCATTGAAGATTGCCTCACGCACATTGGTCAAAGAAAGTACGATGAAGATGATACCTTCTACCAGAACCGCCAACAAAGCGATCTGCCATGAGTAACCCATAGCACCGCATACGGTGTATGCAAAGTAAGCATTTAATCCGAGGCCTGGTGCCAATGCAAATGGATAATTTGCAAGGAGCGCCATGCAAAGTGTTCCGATAAATGCTGCAAGTGCAGTTGCCATAACGATTGCATTTGCATCCATACCGGAAGCAGAAAGAATCGATGGATTGACTGCCAGAATGTAAGCCATGGTCATGAAGGTTGTGAGGCCGCCAATGACTTCTGTCTTGACATCTGTGTTGTTCTCTTTGAGTTTGAACATTTTCTCTAACATTTTTTCCTCCTAACTACTGCGCGTCTTTCGCGCATTTGGGGCAGGTTATCGCGTTCTGCCCAAATTTACCGAATCATTATACTTGATTCGACGTTCTTTTTCAATATTTTATAGACAACCATATACAATTTGTCCAAATTGTAATCTCCCTTTTTCGCGTCTTGTAAAGTCCCTCCTCCAATGTTATACTTGTTTTCGTTAAACACGTCAGACGCTTAACCGATGTCCGTGGATGTGGTTTGGCGAGTTACGGATCAGAGAATGCTTGACAGCAATAAGGGAAGGAAACAGCACTATGAAAATTGGATTTGACAACGACAAATACCTGCACATGCAGTCAGAACACATCAAAGAACGCATTGATCATTTCGGCGACAAATTATATCTGGAATTCGGTGGCAAATTATACGACGACTATCATGCCTCCCGGGTCCTGCCCGGATTTATGCCGGACTCTAAGTTGCGCATGCTCCTGCAGTTACGTGACCAGGCTGAGATTGTGGTTGCCATCAGCGCCGGCGCCATCGCCTCTAATAAGATGCGTGGCGATCTGGGTATCACCTACGACGAGGATGCCCTGCGTCTGATTGAAGTATTCCGCAGTTTTGGACTCTACGTGGGCAGTGTTGCAATTACACAGTATACAGGGGAAGCGGCTGCCGACGAATTCCGCAGACATCTGGATGCCCTCGGCATTCCCTCCTATCTGCTCTATAAGATCGAAGGCTACCCCAGCAATATCGAACACATCGTCAGCGATGACGGTTATGGTAAAAACGACTATATCAAAACCAGCCGTCCATTGGTGGTGGTCACTGCTCCGGGACCGGGCAGCGGGAAGATGGCGACCTGTCTCTCACAGTTATATCATGAACATAAACGCGGCATTTCTGCGGGCTATGCCAAGTTTGAGACATTCCCTGTCTGGAACCTGCCGCTGAACCATCCGGTGAACATCGCCTATGAGGCTGCCACTGCCGACTTAAACGATGTCAACATGATCGACCCATTCCACTTGGAAGCCTATGGAAAGACCACCGTCAACTACAACCGGGATGTGGAGGTCTACCCGGTACTGCGGGCAATGTTTGAACGCATCTACGGTCACTGCGAGTACCAATCTCCTACGGATATGGGAGTCAACATGGTAGGCAACTGCATCTGTGATGATGCCGTATGTCAGCAGGCAGCCAAAGACGAAATCATTCGCCGCTATTACACGGAAGTATGTAACATCAAAAAAGGTCTGGGTTCTAAGGAGGCTTTATACAAGATCGAACTTCTCATGAAGCAGGCCGGCATCTCACCGGCAGACCGTGCCATTACGACCTGCGCCTTAGAGATTGAAACGCAGACCCATGCACCTGCTGTCGCTGTGGCTCTCCACAACGATGTCATCGTTGACGGTAAGACCTCCGATTTGCTCAGTGCTCCTGCCGCTGCTCTGATTAATGTCCTCAAAGAACTGGCCGGCATCGATCACAAGAAGCCGTTGATCTCACCGGAGGCACTGCAACCCATCAGCCAGTTAAAGAAAAACTATCTGGGAAGCACCGACGCAAGCCTGCACAGCGATGAAGTGCTGGTGGCACTCTCCATCAGTTCCAACAACGACGCAGACGCCAAAGCAGCGTTTGATAAAATACCGGAATTAAAAGGATGTAATGTCCACTCCTCTGTTATGCTGGATGAAGTGGATGAACAGATTTTCAAAAAACTCGGTATGTATCTGACCTGTGAACCAAAGACAAAAGTAATCTAGGACAAGCTGGCGCGAATAAATTCCGCAAACAGCGGATGGGGCTTATTCGGACGGCTCTTAAATTCCGGATGGAACTGAACACCCACATGGAATCGGTTGGAAGTCACCTCCACCGCCTCCACGATGGCATCATCCGGTGAAGTGCCACTGATAGTAAGTCCCTTTTCTTTCATCAAATCGCGATACTGATTATTGAATTCAAAACGATGTCTATGACGCTCATCAATGTGTTCGGTTCCATAGGCACGCATCAACGTGGTATCACCGGCAATCTTACAGGGGTAACTTCCCAGACGCATGGTACCGCCTTTACGCAGAACCGCCATCTGTTCTTCCATCAAATCGATAACCAGATGCTTGCCTCCCGGATTAAACTCACCGGAGTTGGCGTCTTCCAATCCACACACATTGCGTGCAAATTCAATCGCAGCCACCTGCATACCCAGGCAGATGCCCAGATATGGAATATCGCGCTCACGGGCATACTGGCAGGCAAGAATCTTACCCTCCACGCCGCGGTCACCAAATCCACCCGGAACCAGAATCCCATCGATTCCTTCCAGTACTTGGACAACATTGTCTTTCGTAATGGTCTCGCTGTCAATCCATGCAATCTCCACATGGGCATCGTTGGCATAACCGCCATGGAGCAATGCCTCACGCACGGAAAGATACGCGTCATGCAATGCCACATATTTGCCTACAATGGCAATTCTGGTTGTCTTTGACAGATTCGCAATACGTGTAACCATATCCTGCCAGTCACGAAGATCCGGCGCCTTATCTTCGATCTGCAATCGGCGGCAGACCACCGAATCCAATCCGTACTGATGCAACATCAACGGCGCTTCATACAGACAGTCCATGGTATCATTTTCAATAACGCAGTCCTTTGGCACATTGCAGAACAGAGAAATCTTGTCCTTAATGCTCTGCTCCAGCGGATGATCTACACGGCAGACAATGATATCCGGGGAAATTCCCAGTGACTGTAATTCTTTCACGGAATGCTGAGTAGGCTTGGATTTGTGCTCATTGGAACCGGACAACCACGGTACCAGCGTCACATGGATAAAGCAACAATTCTCCCGTCCCTTTTCCAAAGACACCTGGCGAATGGCCTCTAAGAATGGCTGACTCTCGATATCACCGGTGGTTCCACCAATCTCCGTAATCAACACATCTGCATCGGAACTCTCTGCGCCCATATAAATAAACCGTTTGATTTCTTCTGTAATATGGGGAATCACCTGTACCGTCTGACCCAAATATTCACCCTTGCGCTCACGGTTCAACACATTCCAGTAGACTTTACCACTGGTGAGGTTGGAATATTTATTCAGACTTTCATCAATAAAACGCTCATAATGTCCCAGATCCAAATCTGTCTCTGCGCCATCATCCGTAACGAATACTTCTCCATGCTGATAGGGGCTCATAGTTCCCGGGTCCACATTCATATACGGATCCAGTTTCTGGGATGCCACCTTATATCCTCTCATCTTTAATAATCTTCCCAGTGATGCTGCCGTAATTCCCTTTCCAAGTCCCGATACTACACCACCGGTCACAAACACGTGCTTTGTCATAATCTCATTCTCCTTCCTCTATTCATAAGTACGCACAATCTCTTTTGCTACTTCCAGTCTTGTCAGACGCAAATCCATTGCCTGGCGCTCAATGTATTTGTGCGCCTCCTCTTCCGACATTCCCATGTAGGATATCAGCAGACATTTAGCCCGAGAAATCGTTTTGAGACTCTCCAGTTTCTGCTGCAATTTCACATTTTCTTTTTGCGCCATCGTAATCCGTCGCTGCGCTACCTTTGCCAGTTTGAGCGCGCTCCAAAACATCTGCCTGCTAATCGGCTTGCTCACGGTAATGACGCCGTAATCCTCTACTCGATTCGTAATTTCTTCGATATACTCGGCTTTGACAAACAAAATCACCTGACAGATATTTTTCTCAGCAATATCAATGGATAATTGTTCGCCTGACTCTCGCTTCAACGGTGCATTGATGAGACAGACATCATAATCCTGTTCCACCAGTCTGCGCCTTGCCTCTTCCCCACTCTCTACGACTGTAATCTCATTACAATCATTCTGTATCAGAAAGTCTCGAAAGAAATCTACGCCTTTGGGAGCATCACATATTATCAATGCTTTGTTCATAACGCGTCTCCTTCCATCAACAAAATAGAACCTTCCATTAGTCTGCCTGGTTTTCTATTACTTCGATGAAACGATTCGCGATGTCCTTACATGCCCCTTCCTGTAAAAATGAACTGTGTTTTGCGCATTCCACTGCCTCCGACAGGCTCAGTGGCAGTTTGTCAAACGCTGCTTTCTCCTCGTCTTTGACCAGTCGGCTGCTCTTATCCACCGGTGGCGGTAACTGTTCTTTGCCACGCACACCGGCAAGCCCTGCCTGAATAACAATCGCCAGTGCCAGATACGGATTGATGCCGGAATCCGGGGAACGCAGTACAAAACAGGTACGTTTGCCCTGCACGATGGGCACACGCAACAGGCGGGAACGATTCTGCGCTGACCAGGTAATATACTTGGGCGCTTCATTCTCGCCAAATCGTTCGTAGGATTGCTTCTGGGTATTTAAAAACAGCGTAATATCACGCATGCGGTTGAAAACGCCTGCCATGAAATTCGTGGTAAATTCCGGATCCAGTTCATCCATATTGACCCCGTTCTTCCATGTGGAAATCTTCATATGAAGTCCATTGCCGCTCTTGCCTTTCAGCGGCTTGGGATCAAAGGACGCATACACACCATTGCGTGCCGAAATGGCACTGACCACATTCTTATAGGTAATAAAATTATCTGCGGTTCCCAAAGCATCGGAACTGCGAAAATCAATCTCATTCTGTCCCGGGCCTGACTCGTGATGGGAAGATTCCGGCTGAATGCCCATCTCCTCCAAGGTCAGACAAATCTCACGCCGGATATTCTCCCCCCTGTCCAGAGGTGCGATATCCAGATAGCCACCCTCGTCCCAAGGCTCACTGGTAGGGCGTCCTTCGTCATCAGTCTTAAACAGATAAAACTCACTGCGAAGTCCCATGCGGCAGGAGAATCCCATGTCCGCGCATTCCTGTATGGTATCCTTCAGGAATTTTCTGGCATCATACGGATAGGGAGAACCATCCGGTAGCACAATATCACAGTAAAAACGGATGACCCGCCCCTGCTGAGGACGCCATGGCAATACATTCAGCGTATCCGGTGCCGGTTTTAAATACAAATCCTGATACACGGGATCATCGTATCCCAAAATCAGGAACGAATCGAAATTGATGCCAATCGTAAAGGCCGTGCGCAACTCCTCCGGCATAATTGAGATATTTTTTTGATTTCCAAAAATATCACAGAATGCCAACCGGATAAATTTGACATCGTTTTCCTCCACAAATTCCATGATTTCATCGATTGCGTAATCTGCCATATCTGACCTCCCTCTGTGCTCTGACAGTTGCGTTTTTCAAATAAAAAAAGCGCCCGAAGAGAGATATAGAGTGAACACCCCATACCCAACTCCGAACACCATTGTCCGTTTAACAGTAATACTTTACTACATCGTCTTTTTTTTGTAAAGAGACTAATTTAATGTATTAAGAATAATTCAAAAAGAAATACTACGCCGCAACAAGCGACTGCCACTTGAAACAGACTACCGCCAAACCATGCCACTGCGATACCGCAGATCAATGCAATCGCACCCGAGATTGGGCTCTGTGTGGCATCCAGAATTGCCGGGAACGTCATCACCGCCAACGTCACATAGGGCACATAATACAAAAAGGAGCGCACAAACGGATTGCGTATCTCCTTACGAATCAGCGTCAGTGGCAGCACACGAATCAAATAACTGACCCCTGCCATAATCAGAATATAAAGATAGATGTTATGACTCATGGGCCACCTCCTCATCCTCCGGTCGCGGGAACAGAAGGGCTGCCACCGCAGAGATTGCCACCGTCAGGATAATTGTTCGGGTACCACTGGCCACTTGAGAAATACCGGGCAGTACCCCCGACAGATAACTCAGCACAAAGGAAAGGACAACGATGCCGAGAACAACCTTATTCTTCCGTCCTACCGGTATAATGATTGCCAGAAACATACCATACAAAGCAACACCAAAGGCACTCACCAGACGAGACGGCATCAGATTTCCCGCCATGCATCCCAGTGCTGTCCCAATCGCCCATGCCGGCGCTGCCAGTGTGATTGCTCCATAGGAATAATTGGGATTCAGATAACCCGGACGAGACACGGAGATGGCAAAGATTTCATCTGTCACATCATAAGCGATGGCCATACGATGAAACACCGAAGTCTGGGCTGTCACTTTCTGACTCAGCGCGCAACTCATCAACAGATAGCGGGCATTCGCAATCAATGTCATAATCGCCACCTCTACATAGGAGGCCTGCACCATAATCAACGAAAATGCTGCATATTCTCCTGCCGATGCATTACACGTCAAACTGGCGAGAAAACTCTGAAAGGGATTGAGCCCCGCCTTTTTTGCCATGATACCCAAAGAAAAGGATACCGCCAGATACCCCAGCGCAATCGGGATCGCATCCCGCATACCACTGACAAATTCTTTTCGATTGTCGCTTTTATCCAACGAATAGACACTATGTTTCATCAATCTGTCTCGCTCCTTTCTGCGGCAGTTGAGGAATGATGACTGCAATAAAAATAACAACACAGCCGAGCCCCTCTACCGGCGTAATCCGTTCCCCCATCAACAGGACCCCAAAGATTACGGCAAACACGGACTCCAGACTCATAATCAATGTGGCCGAGGTGGGTTCGGCATGCTTCTGCCCCAGCACCTGCAAGGTATAACCAATACCGGAAGAGATTACACCGCTGTATAGAAGTGGCTGCCAGAGTGATATAATCTGCTCCCAAGTGGGATGCTCAAAACAAGCCATCAGCACGAGACTTAGGATTCCCGCCGTAAGAAACTGCACGCATGACAACACCATGCCGTCACACCGCTCCGAAAAAAAATCCACCGCCATAATGTGCCCGGCAAAGACCAGCGCACACAGTAGCACAAACAGATCCCCTGTCTGCACTGTGATGCCGGCAGACTTGCCTGCCATGGTCAACAGATAAAAGCCCACACAACCGAGAGCCACACAGCCCCAAATCCGCGGACGAATCTGCCGACCCAAAAAGATGCCCAGCAAAGGGACAAATAAGATATAGAGGGAAGTGATAAATCCCGCTTTTCCTGCATCCGTCTGATAATAAAGTCCAAATTGCTGGAGATTGGAAGCAATACAGAGCAACAGACCGCAACAAATACCGCCCCAGATGGATGATCGGAGGCTGGTCACATCGTTGTCTTTGCTATGCTCCTTCTTCTGTTCCCCAAGCGACGGTATCTCACGCTTTCTCTTTGCTGTCTGCATCCATGCAATCACCGGGAGCAGTGCGATACCACCAAGCATCATGCGAATTCCATTGTAGGTAAATGGCTCCAGTTCTGCGCCTGCTTTTTGTGCCACAAATCCCATACCCCAGATCATGGCCGTAAGCAGCAACATCAGATTGCCTTGTACTCTTTTGTTCATACGTCTTGTCCTGTCCTTAACTCATTTCGTATCTGTGCAAACACCTGCTGCGTGTCGGGATTGTCCGACACAAATTCCGTCAATCGTCCCAGATATCCCTGTTCCAAAGCAATCCTTTTACTGATGGGATAGACGAGTTCATAGAATAGCGAAATATGTCCTACCACATGATCTACCGGTGTCTTCTTCAGACTGCGAAGTACTGCATGATGTTCATAAAAGGCTTGCAGTACCTCCGGTGTCACTGTAGCATTCCTCAATTCTTCCGTGGTGGTATTATAGATATCCTCCATCGGCGTCTCCAGATTCACGCGGAAGATATCGATCTTATCCGCATCCCGCAGGATGTCACAGAACATCTTTTGACGTTCGCTGATGTTCTCAGGCAGACGATAGGCGCTATGATAGCGAATGGCCGTATCAATCAGTTCATCGTAATCATCCTCCGGCATAAATTCCCGTATCCTACCCGCCTGCTCTTCGTCGCCAAACAAAATCTGAATACTGAGCAGCGCATGATCGATGGAATCTGCATCGGAAAATGTATTAAAACGGCGTATCTGCTCGAAGCGCCCGATATCATGCAACAGCCCACACATCCACGCCACCAGAATATCCTCCTCGTTCAGCCCGATATCACGGGCGATGCGTTCACACAACTCTGCCACATGATAAGTATGCACTGCCTTAAGTGCGATCTTGGGTTGCGCCATATCATAATGGGCCGTATAATCTGCAAAGCGTCTCTTTGCCTGCTGTCTGATTGTTGTCATCTGCTCTTTTTCCATATCATTACCCATATTCTCCTGCTGTTCGCGGATTATTGCTAAGATTCGACCGGATTCTAAAACCTGTACTATCATAGCAGAAACCACTTATGGTTGCAAACATAAGGAAAAGAACATATATATTATCATGAGATGGAACATTTGAAATTCTCGATATGTGTTTTCACCAATATGTATTCCCGAAATCCATTTGATAATGTGGTGACATGTATTCTATAGTGAGAATTGAAAGAAATGAGATTGTATCTATCTGATACACGAACAAATCCCCCAGAGTTGCCGCTCTGGGGGATTATTTTTTATTCCATCATGTCTAAGGATTACCTCTGCGAACCGATTACTCTACATCCTGCAATGCCTGATAATCTTCTTCGCCGGTACGAACCTTAACCACCTTGAGAACATTGTATACGAAAATCTTACCATCGCCGATATGACCTGTGTACAATGCTTTCTTGGCTGCTTCGATAACGGTTTCCACCGGAATCTTGCTTACGATGATCTCAACTTTGATCTTCGGAAGTAAGGTAGCATCCATCTCAACACCACGATAGTACTCGCCGGCGCCCTTCTGAACACCACAACCCATAACCTGTGTGACGGTCATACCGGTAACACCGAGATCGTTCATCGCCTTCTTCAAGGTATCGAACTTCGTCAGCTTTGCAATAACAACGACCTTATGCATACCTGTGTTGAAGATCGGCACGCCATTCGGGTCCAGATCGTCTGCCTGTGCAACCACAGGAATCGCACTGTCTTTCTTGAACTGTGATGCTTTCTCGTAGTCATCTTCGCCAAGATCTGTATTTTCATTGACATCCATTGCCATAGAGGTATCTGTAATTGAGAATCCTGCATAGGCACTTGGAAGACCATGTTCCATAACATCCAGTCCGACAATTTCTTCCTCTTCCGTAACACGCAGTCCCATGGTTTTCTTGATGACCATAAAGGTGATGGTGATGGTAACTGCTGTCCATGCACATACGGCCAGAACACCTAACAACTGAAGTCCCAACTGCTTGAAGCCGCCGCCATAGAACAGACCTACAACACTGTCATTGCCCGGAGCAGATGTGGTAGAGAACAGACCTACGGCAATGGTTCCCCAAAGACCATTCATAAAGTGAACAGCCACGGCACCAACCGGATCATCTACATGAAGTACATAATCACAAAGCCATACACCAAAGACAACCAATACACCGGCTACGGCACCGATGATAATTGCACCGAAGGCATCTGTGGTATCACAAGGAGCTGTGATGGCTACCAAACCTGCCAGGGAAGCATTCAGGCACATAGAAACATCCGGCTTGCCATATCTCACCCAGGTAAATACCATACATACAACCGTTGCAACTGCCGGGGCAATCGTCGTCGTTACAAAGATGGAACCCAACTGTTCTACGCTGGTTGCAGCAGCACCGTTGAATCCATACCATCCTAACCAGAGAATGAATACACCAAGCGCACCCATGGGAAGATTGTGTCCCGGGAATGCATTGACTTTTACAATCTTTCCTTCTTTATCCTTTGTAAACTTACCGATACGAGGTCCAAGGATTGCTGCACCGATCAATGCAGAAAGACCACCTACCATATGAATTGCGCAGGAACCTGCGAAATCGTGGAACCCAAGCTGTGATAACCAGCCGCCGCCCCAGATCCAGTGTGCCTCAATCGGATAGATCAATGCGGAGATCACACCGGAGTAAATACAGTAAGATAAGAACTTGGTTCTCTCTGCCATAGCACCGGATACGATGGTTGCGGTGGTGGCACAGAATACTAAGTTAAAGATAAAGTTGGACCAATCGAAATCCGCATAACTGGTAAAGATATCAAATCCCGGCTTACCAATCAGGCCAATCATATCTTCGCCCAGTAACAGGCTAAAACCAATCAGAATAAATACAACAGTTCCGATACAGAAATCCATCAGATTCTTCATGATGATATTTCCGGCATTCTTTGCTCTGGTAAAACCTGCCTCTACCATGGCAAAACCTGCCTGCATCCAAAAGACTAACGCTGCGCCGATCAAAAACCAGACGCCAAAGGTCTGACTGCTGATGGCATCTAAAATTTCCTGTGTCATAACTTCTTCCTCCTTAAAATAAATGATATAAAAAACGTGCACGCTGAGGGAATTTCCCCACCCAGACGTGCACGCCATTGTGCTTAAGTTATTATGTAATTATTTTACGCTGTAAAGCATCTCACCATAGGTCGGATACGGCCAGATATCGGACGGGACCACTACCTCAAGGGCATCGATCACTTCACGAAGAGAATTCATATCTTCGAAGATTACCTCGCGATAGTATCTTGCGATTGCCAGCGCCTCCTGTGATTCATCCAATGCATCCACATCGGCCTCCAGTTTTTCCAGACGCTCCTGTAATGATGCCGTCATCTCGGCTGCCTGAGACAATAATTTTTCCTCAGCGGCTGTAGCCACGGCAACACCGGTTGCCTTCTTCGCATTGATGACTTCTGCCAGAGAATACTGATATTCACAGGCAGCACCCATGATATCTTTCTTCGTCATGGAAATCATGGTCAGTGCTTCGATATTGATGGTCTTGTAATAATTCTCCAGCAGAATCTCATATCGCGCATGAATCTCGCTTTCCGTATAGACCTCATTCTTGGTAAACAATTCGATTGTCTTATCCTGAACGAATACCGGAAGGGCATCTACGGTTGATTTCAGATTAGACAAACCACGTCTTTTCGCTTCCTCAACCCACTCTTCGCTGTAGCCATTGCCATTGAAGATAATGCGCTTATGGGCAACGATTTCTCTGCGAAGCAAAGTATCCAATGCCGCATCAAAATCATCTGCCTTTTCCAGTTCATCTGCGAACTCTGCTAAGGATTCTGCCACAATCGTATTTAAGATTACGTTTGGCCCGGAGATGGATGCGGTTGATCCAAGAGAACGGAACTCAAACTTATTACCGGTAAATGCAAATGGTGATGTACGGTTACGATCTGTCGTATCCTTCGGAATATGCGGCAACACCGTTGCACCGATGGACATCAGTGTTTTCTCTTTATCATGGTAATCGACGCCTTTTTCAATGGAATCAATAACATCCGTCAATTCATCACCTAAGAATACAGACATGATTGCTGGTGGTGCTTCATTGGCTCCCAGACGGTGATCATTTCCTGCACTTGCAACAGATAACCGGAGCAATTCCTGATAATCGTCTACTGCTTTAATGACAGCGGTTAAAAACAGTAAAAATTGTGCGTTTTGGGAAGGAGTTGCACCGGGTTCAAGCAGGTTTACTCCGGTATCCGTCGATATAGACCAGTTGTTGTGTTTGCCTGAGCCATTCACTCCGGCAAAAGGTTTCTCATGAAGCAGACATGTCATACCATGACGACCTGCCACAGTTTTCATCATCTCCATCGTAAGCTGGTTATGATCCGTTGCTATGTTCGTGGTTGAGAAAACCGGTGCCAACTCATGCTGGGCTGGCGCTACCTCATTGTGCTTGGTTTTTGCAAGGATGCCAAGTTTCCACAACTCCTCGTCTAACTCTTTCATGTACTCGGACACTCTCGGCTTAATGGTGCCGAAGTAGTGATCTTCGAGTTCCTGTCCCTTCGGCGGCTTTGCACCGAACAAGGTTCTTCCTGTATAGATCAGATCCGGTCGCTTCTCATAAACGGAAGAATCAATCAGGAAATATTCCTGTTCCGGACCTACCGTGGTAATGACGCGCTTTACGTCTGTATTTCCAAATAACCGCAGAACGCGGACAGCCTGCTTATCCAGTGCCTGCATAGAACGAAGTAACGGTGTCTTCTTATCCAGTGCTTCTCCGCTGTATGAACAGAATGCGGTAGGAATGCACAGGGTATCGTCCTTAATAAAGGCATAAGATGTCGGGTCCCATGCAGTATATCCTCTTGCCTCAAATGTGGCACGCAGACCTCCGGATGGGAAAGATGAGGCATCCGGCTCGCCCTTGACCAGTTCCTTGCCGGAAAACTCCATGATGACTTTTCCGCCCGGTTCCGGGGAAATAAAACTATCATGTTTCTCGGCCGTAACACCTGTCATAGGCTGGAACCAATGGGTAAAATGTGTGGCTCCTTTTTCAATGGCCCAATCTTTCATAGCGGCAGCAACTACATTTGCTACATCCAACTGCAGGTGCAAACCATCTGCCACTGTCTTTTGCAGTGCTTTGTAGATGTCTTTTGGCAGTCGCTCCCTCATCACTTCGTCATTAAAGACCATACTTCCAAATAACTCAGGTACTTTCATTGTCATAACGCTGTCCTCCTATTTTCTTTTGCTTTCATTAACAACCACTCTGTCCGTAGTTTTTCAGAACCCGGGCGGATGGATCGTTGACATCACAGTTTTCCCAATTTTTATTCGGCATCCAGAAATCGGCGATCATCTCCGCCTGATTCGGATAATATTTCTCAAATAGTTCCCGATAAAGCAGCGACTCCTTGGTAAACGGTGTCGCATAGGTATATTTTGCTGCACGCTCCTCAAATTCTTCCTGCGTATACAGCCCTTCTGCATATTCCTTAATGTAATCCACCATGGAATGTCCTACCGCATCAGAAAATGCCGCTTTTTCGCGGAACAGAATATCATGAGGGAGATAATCCCCTTCTTCAAAGGCATGTCGCAACAGGTATTTTCCTTTTTGATAGCGGTTCATCTTCAATTCCGGATTGATGCTCATCACATATTTGACGAATGCCAGATCTCCAAAAGGAACTCTTGCCTCCATGGAATTAACGGAAATGCAACGATCCGCACGAAGCACATCATACATGTATAATTCATGCAATCGTTTTTCCGCCTCTTTCTGGAACTCCTCTGCATTCGGTGCAAAATCCGTGTATTTATAACCAAAAATCTCATCGGAAATCTCACCTGTCAGCAGCACCCGTAGATCCGTCTGCTCATGAATGGCTTTGCAGATCAGGTACATACCCATACTTGCCCGAATTGTGGTAATATCGTAGGTTCCCAGAATCTTGACCACTTCCTCCAGAGAAGCAATGACAATATCCTTATCAATGATAATCTCATGATGATCACTGTGGAGGTAATCTGCCACCTCTTTCGCATATTTCAGATCAATGGCATCTTCGTTCATGCCAATGGCAAAGGTCTGAATCGGCTTGTTCATTCGCTTCTGTGCAATGGCACAGACCAGCGAACTGTCCAGCCCGCCACTGAGAAGAAAGCCAACCGGTGCATCCGCATCCAGTCTCTTGTCCACGCCGGCCACCAGAAGTTCCCGAATCTTTTTGCACGCGGTTTCCAGATCATCTTCACTGTATGTCTGGCGTTCTGCAATATCGTCATAGCAGATAAATTTGCCATCTTCATAATAATGTCCCGGCGGGAACGGCATTACCTTATCACTGAGCCCCACCAGATTCTTCGCTTCACTGGCAAACATGATACTGCCTTCCTTATCGTATGCATAAAACAGCGGGCGAATACCGATGGGATCACGGGCTGCAATCAATTCTTTTTTGTGGGCATCATAGATAACCATTGCAAATTCTGCATCTAATCGACTGAACATCTCCACACCGTATTTTTCATACATGGGAAGAATGATTTCGCAATCCGAATCACTTGCAAAGGTGTATCCTTCCCTCTCCAGTGCCGCTTTCTCCGTGCGGAAGCCATACAACTCACCATTGCATACCACGTAATTGCCATGCAGTGTAAAGGGCTGCATACCGCTTTCCGTCAGCCCCATAATAGCCAGACGCTGAAATCCAAGTACACTGTCATCCACACAGATGACACGTGACATATCCGGCCCTCTGGATGTCGTCTTGGCAAAATTGTCTTTGAATTCCTCCAGCGAAATATTTTGTTTCGCCAATGCCATGATTGAACACATATCTGTTGTCTCCTTCCCCTTCCAGCGCTGCCTGGAATTTTATAAAAAAAGAAGGCGCCACAGACTAGTCACTTAACTAATCCGTGGCGCCTTTGCCATCTAAATTTACATTTATCATAGCGATTGTATTTTCCAATGTCAACAAAAAATCAACGATTTTTGACAATTTAGGAAAAACAACCCATTTTTTTGCTTCCTTTTGTCAGAATTTGTAAAAAATTCACAATCAAAGACTATAACGCTGCTTGTACTCCTCATACATGGCGCGGAATTCCGGTGTATTATTCTCCTTGAGGGTATCCAGATACTCGTGGGTATCATACACATCGTCCCGCATCTGAATCATGCAGACTGCCACATTGGAGCAATGGTCGGACACACGCTCAAAGTTCGTCAGCAGATCTTCAAAAGCAACCGACAACGCGATGGTACACTTTCCTTTCTGCAAACGCTTGATGTGATGTTTCTTCGCCTTGTCATTGATGCCGTCAATCACATCCTCCAACGGCTCTACATGCTTGGCAAGTTCATAGTCCTCCTGCGCAAACGCCCGCATCGTCATTGCCACAATGTCGCGCAGCGCATTAATATATACCTGCAATTCTTCCCTGGCCTTCTCAGAAAACTCCAGTTCCTTCTTGTTCATATCCTGCGCCGTCTCACAGATATTCATGGCATGATCGGAAATCCGCTCAAAATTGCCGCTGCAATGCAGGATGGTAGAAATCGTCTGATTGTCCGCCACACTCAGGGGCTTAGCGCTAAGTTTAATCAGATACGTTCCCAGCATATCCTCAAACGTATCAATCTGGCTCTCCAGCGTTGCGACTTTACGCGCCTTTTTCTTATCGTATTCCTCCAACAACTGCGTGGACAGCATCAGAGATTCCTCGGTCAGTTCTGCCATCTTGCGGGCAACCTTCAGGCAATGCCCCACAGCGAATGCCGGCTTCTCCAGAAAACGTTCATCCAAGAGTGCCAGTTCTGACGGCAGCCCCTCCAGTTCATCCTCTTCGTCCTCTGCCGAATCACGAACCGTAAGCACTGCCAGTTTCTCCAGTCCCCGATGGAACGGAAGCAGACAAAGCGTGGCTGCCACATTAAACACACTATGAACCACAGCGATACCTGCCGCATTTGCTGCCGTATCCAAAAATGCAAAATGCACGAATGCATTCAACGTATAGAAGACAATCATAAACAATACCGTACCTATGATATTAAAGTACAGATGCACACAGGCTGCTCGCTTGGCATTCTTCTTTGCACCAATGGCCGAGATCAGTGCCGTAATACAGGTACCGATATTCTGTCCCATGATGATGGGAATCGCTGTTCCAAAAGTCACGCTGCCTGTGGCACAGAGTGCCTGCAAAATACCCACAGATGCAGAGGATGACTGAATCACCGCCGTCAGAACCGTACCGGCGAGCATACCTAAGAACGGGTTGGAGAACATGGTCAGAATGCTGGTAAATTCCGGCACATCCGCCAGCGGCTTCACCGCATTCGACATGGTATCCATTCCAAACATCAGCACTGCAAATCCCAGCAGGATGCGTCCGATATCGTGTTTCTTATCATCCTTGGTAAACAGCAGAAAAACGATTCCAATCAATGCCAATACCGGGCAGAACGATGTGGGCTTTAATAATTGCAGGAAAAAATTACTGCTTTCGATGCCCGACAGACTGATGACCCATGAAGTAATCGTAGTACCGATATTGGCACCCATGATAATGCCCACTGCCTGCGACAGTTTCATAATACCGGAATTCACAAACCCTACCACCATGACTGTGGTCGCAGAAGATGACTGGATGACTGCCGTCACCGCTGCCCCCAGCAAAACACCCTTGATGGGTGTGGAGGTAAGTTTCTCCAGAATATGCTCTAACTTACCGCCTGCCGTCTTTGCCAGCCCATCGCCCATGGTATCCATTCCATATAAGAACATGGCAAGTCCGCCAATCATTGATAACACGCTAAAAAAATCCATCTTTTTTCTCCTCGTACCTTTATGTAATCAATAAAAGTATTTCTCTGACTCCCCATCTTGTAATGCCATTGCCTCATTCAATGCGCATACACATACACTGTATCGGATTTGTATGGGAAATTCAAGTAGAACGCCGGTAAAAATATATCTTTTTTTTATTTTTTTCAAAAAAATGATTGTCAAATGCAGCAAGATTATATATAATGAATTCGTTGCTCCGATAGCTCAGTTGGTAGAGCACTTCACTCGTAATGAAGGGGTCGTCAGTTCGAGTCTGATTCGGAGCTTTTTTCATTTGCGCATGTCAGAATCGGAGGATTTATGACATACGAATCATTTAAACAAGAGCTCATCCAAATGCTCAGTGTTCATCTTTCTGCGGATACCTCTTTTCAGGTACAGCAGATTCTCAAGAACAACGGCCTACGGCTGGACGGTTTATCCATATCTACCCCGGAGGTCAACATTTCCCCAACGATTTACTTGAATTATTATTATGAGCAGTATCAAAGCGGCACCTCTTTGGACTCCATTGCCGACAAAATACTTGCATGCTACCACCGTTATCGTATGGAGGAAAGCATCGATTTGTCTTTTTTTGAGAATTTTAA
Organism: uncultured Roseburia sp.; assembly: GCA_945836255.1. GTDB lineage: Bacteria > Bacillota > Clostridia > Lachnospirales > Lachnospiraceae > Pararoseburia. Next base: position 27,990 of record CAMAKU010000001.1, read on the forward strand.
AACGGTACGTGAGCGTATCATCTACAAACTGGTCAATCTCAAACAGAACGAAGCCTTGCTTGCCGAGATTCCTTTTGTGCCCTATCTGGATCTTGCTATCGTCTTCTGCTATCATCTCGACCATCCCGCAACCGATGCCAAGGACGAAGCGATTACCAACGCTTCCATTCTGATCCGCAACTCCCATCTGGACTACTGGCACATTACGCTGACAGAATTACTTACTGCCGCCAGACACAACACACCTCATCTGTTACAGCCTACCTTCTGTCCTCTGACCCAGATGCTTGCCCAAATGCAACTGCCGGATATGGAAGATATGGATCTTGCGGAACAACTACCGGATTATCCCCTTTATCTTCTGACGAACCGACGTCAATTTCTCGGTGCCGCCACCATCCTCTATCATGGTCTGCTGAAAAAATGTGCCGACGAACTACAAAGCGATCTTTTGATTCTTCCCAGCAGTATCCATGAAGTTCTGCTTCTGCCCTATGATGGTAACCAGTCTCTGGAAGAATGTTCCCGAATTGTCTGTCAGGTCAATGAGGACAGTGTCTCCCCAGAGGAAATTCTGTCTGATCACGTCTATCTCTTTGACCGCAGAACCAATCAGATTCATTATTAAGATAAACTTCCCTTTTCCTCGTCACCTTAACAAAAAGAGCATATTCTCCGAAAACAACCTGTGAAGCACAGGTGTTTTCGCGGGAAAATGCTCTCTTTTAACGTAATTTATAATCCAGCCTTATCTTGTCGGTAATCAGGGCAATGAACTCCGAATTAGTGGGTTTGCCTTTGCCATGATTGATGGTATACCCGAACAAATCATCAATGGTATCCATTCTTCCTCTGCTCCATGCCACTTCAATGGCATGTCGGATTGCCCGTTCCACGCGACTTGTAGTGGTATCATATTTCTTGGCAATGGTGGGATATAACACCTTGGTGATGGAATTTAACATCTCCATGTCCAGTACGGACATCACAATGGCATCCCGTAGATATTGATACCCTTTGATATGTGCCGGCACGCCGATTTCATGTATGATATTGGTGACATCTGCTTCCAGTGTCGCTTCACTTTTGTCAACAGGACCGACAATGGCATCTTTTGTCTTCACGAACACACCGGGTCGGCGTGTCTTTTTGATTCTCTGTATAATCGTATCTTTGTCGAAGGGCTTCATAATGAAATAATCTGCCCCTAGTGCAAATGCATCTTCTGTAACCTGCTGTTGCCCCACAGCACTTACCATGATAAAATTCGGTACCTTTTTAATCGACGAATCCCGATTCACTTTGTCCAAAACACCCAGTCCGTCCATTTTGGGCATCACGATATCGAGTAGTACGACATCCGGTTCCTTCTCCTTAATCATCCGGTATGCTTCTTCTCCGTCTTTTGCAGTTCCAACTACTGAAAGTTCTTCATCAGATTGTACGATGGTGTCCAGCAGCTGCAGCATGAGATCGTTGTCATCTGCAATCGCTACATTTAGTTTGTCCATACCATCCTCCTGCTTTCTATAAAATAGGTAACTATCCTGCGTATCCGAACAAATGCCCGAAATCGCAAATAGTCCCGAAATGAAGACACACCCCGAGCGTCTTCGCACCCATTATTCAGCATAAAACGAATATATGCTGTCGAAAGCGGTCGCAAAAATATGGTTTTCATCCTATGAATCTGGCTGCCACCCATCATGGGTTACGGCTCTAACATGGATTCAATAAAGATTCCGTAGCCTTTGGTCGGATCATTCACAAAGACATGGGTAACGGCACCAATCAACTTCCCATTCTGTATAATGGGGGAACCGCTCATTCCCTGAACGATACCTCCCATCTGGTCGATGAGACTCTTTTCTGTGACATGAAAAACGAAAGACTTGTTCGCCTCCTTGGGATCATAATCAATCTGATCAATCATAATCTGATAGGACGCCACCTGCCCCTCCTCTCCAAAAAGAATGGTTGCAGAGTCCCGCTGAATCTCCTGCTTGTAGGCAATGGGATATTCCTGCCCCTGAAACGATGCCATGGCAACACTGTTCAATTCACCAAAAATTCCTACAGATGTATTCCGTTTCACATCTCCCAGACGGGTGGAATTGCCATAGGAGATTAAGCCGGTAATCTCCCCGGGAGAACCAATACTACTGGGGGTCACCCCCATAATGTCCGTCTCATAGAGGCAGCCATGCCCCATACGCAGCAGATCTCCTGTGGAGGAATCACTGATTCCGTGTCCCAGCGCGCCATAGGTCCCGTCCTCTTTCATATAAGTCAGGGTTCCCACACCGGCAATATCATCTTTAACCCACACCCCCAGTTTATAAGCCCCATCCGTGGTCTGTACCGGCTGCACCTGTACATCCATGGTCTGCTCATTCCGTTGTACCGTCAGCACCAGCGATGCCCCACTACATTGCTCGATCTTACGCTGTAACTGTTCTTTGGATGTGATTTCACTGCCATCCACCGCCACAATGTAATCGCCTTCCTGCAAAATGTAATTGCACGGATTGACGGTATTCCCTTCCTGATCCGTCAACTCTTTGATGCCCACCACATAGACATGTTTCATCTTGAGATAAATACCCACCGGCTGTCCCACAGCTGTAACACTTTGTTCTTCGGCTTTCGTCGCCTGAATGGACGCAATAGGAATAACGCCAAAAAGTTTGCACTGATAGGTTTGTATCGTCCCCTTAGCATCGCTGGCCTTATCGGTTGCCAGCACCTGCTTTTGATGGGAGGCTTCTATGGTGACCGGCGCATCAACAGTCCAGTCAGCGGCATCTCCCGCGACAGTAATCTCTGTTGGAATATAAGAAAGCAGCATGAGATAACAGGAAACCATATAAATAACGCCATAAAAAAATGCCATATGTTTTCTATTCTTCTGATACCATGCCAGCATAAAAAATCACCCCATTTTCTCCTTCCCTTTTTCGTGACCATTTTCCGCGTTACATCAAAGAAAAAAGGAAGGACTTTGTCCTTCCTTTAGTATGCTTGTTTCTGTTTATTTTAAACATTTTTTTGCTGCATGGCCAAATCCTTCATTTCTTTGGCATTATCATATACCGCCTGCGTAATCTGCGCACCGCCCAGCATCCGCGCCAGTTCTTTCACACTGTCATGATAAGACAAGGCCTGAATCGTAGAAATGGTTTCCTCGCCCCGCACTTCTTTTTCAATGAGGTAATGTTGATCTGCCATGGCTGCAATCTGCGGCAAATGGGTGATGCAGATTACCTGATGCGTTTTGGCAACCACACTTAGTTTTTCCGACACCGCCTGCGCCGTCCGTCCACTGATACCGGCATCAATCTCGTCAAAGATCAGCGTATCAATGTCATCGTGCTCTGCCAGCACCGTCTTGATGGCTAGCATAATACGTGACAGTTCACCGCCGGATGCAATATCTTTCAACGGTCGCAGCGGTTCTCCCGGATTCGTACGAATCATAAATTCTGCATCATCAAAGCCTTCCGCTGTCACATGATCCAGTTCCCGGAACTCCATGGTAAACGCAACATCCAAAAAATTCAAATCTGTCAACGCCATCTCCACCTGTCGTACCAATTCCTCCCCACAGGTCTTACGGACGGCTGACAACTGCGCTGCCTGTTCATAAGCCGCCTGTCTGCTGGTTTCCAATTCCTGCTTTAATCCGGCGAGATATTGTTCAAAACTCTGTAGTTTTTCCAGACGCTCCTGCTTCTGCGTGCAAGTCTGCATAATCTCCGGGATGGTCGCCCCATATTTATCCTTTAGGCGGTTAATCACATTCAGTCGATCGGACACCTCCAGAAAGACCTGTTCATCAAACTCCGCCTCTGTCATATATTGGCTGAGATCACGGTTAAAATCACTGAGCAGACTGTCAATGTCATTGAGACTGTCTAACATGGGTTGCAACGTATCGTCATAAATGCTGACTTGATTCATTTCGCGAATAGCGCGGCCAATCTGTTCGGAAGCCCCCTGCGAACTGCTGGTCTGGCGATAGGCTTCTCCCAGCGACTCCATAATCTTCTTGCTGTTGCTGAGTCTGCGGTATTCCTGCTCCAGCCGTTCATCCTCGCCTTCCTGCAGACGAGCCTCTGTTATCTCCTGAATCTCATGTGCCAGAAAAAGCATCTCCCGCTCTCGCTTGGCATCATCCAAATCTGCCTCGTCCCATTCCCGCTGTTTTGCCATAAACGCCTGATACTTCTGCTTCATGGATTCCTTATAAGGCATCACACGTTCCTTGGCGTATTCGTCCAACAACTCCATATGCTTGCGCTTATGTAGCAAGGATTGATGGTCGTGCTGTCCATGGATGTCCAGAAAAATATCTCCTACCTGTTTCATCCGTACCGCCGGAACCATCTCTCCGTTAATCTTGGCCACACTTCGATTCTCTGTAATCTTGCGACTTAAAATCACCTGATCGTCATACGCTTCGATCTCCAGTTCGGCCAGTCGGTCCCGCTGCGTCTGAGTGGTGACCGTAAACACCACCTCTACCAGTCCCTCTTTGCCGTTATCACGAAGCATCTCCTTGGACACTTTTCCACCCAGTGCCAGATCCAACGCTCCAAGAATCATTGATTTACCGGCACCGGTCTCTCCCGATAGGACATGCAGTCCTTCCAGAAAAGTAATGTCTTCCTCTTCAATGAGTGCAAGGTTCTTTACGTGTAAATTCTCCAGCATACCTGCTCCTTTCACTCTTCTTCGTCACATGATATCCTGCTCTAAAATCTTACGAAGTCTTCCCATAATCAATATCGTGTCATCCACACTGCGGACGGCACACATAATCGTGTCATCCCCTGCAATACTGCCCACAATTTCCGGCAGTTCCATGTGGTCAAGTGCCGCCGCCACTGCCATCGCCATACCGGAGACGGTCTTAATCACAAGAATGTTCTGTGCATTATCCATGGACACAAAACCATCACGAAAGATCCGATGATATTTCTCGGACAACTTCTCCTCCGTCTTTCGATACGCTACATAACGGAGTTTACCATCACTCATGGCCACTTTGGTCAATTTCATTTCACGGATATCCCGTGAGATAGTAGCCTGCGTCGCCACAAAGCCGGCACGCTCCAATTCCATCGTCAGTTCTTCCTGTGTCCCGATTTCTTTTTTTACAATCAGATCTAATATCTTTGCCTGACGCTCTGCTTTCATACCCTGTACACCCTCTAGTCTCATGATTACCTCTCTCCCCATCACCGGTCAACCCGGATTGCATGATTACGCACACCTAATCCGCCTGCATCTTTGTCCGGATACGATCCAGAAAACTGATATCACGCAAATGAATCATCTTCGTGGTCTCCTTTGCGCGGTGTACTACCAGTTTTTCACCGGGATACAGAAAACGCTTATGGTTCCCGTCAAAACTAATCTCCGCTTCCTCGACTCCATCATCCTTGCGGGATTCAATCTCCAGCACGAGTTCGTCATATGGGTCCAGCACAATGCTTCGCGCATTCAGTGTATGGGGATTGATTGGCGTCAAAAGGATGAGATTCGTCTTGGGGTCAACAATAGGACCATTGGCTGAAAGATTGTATGCCGTAGAACCCGTAGGCGTAGAAAAAATAATCCCATCGCAATTATAGGCATACAGATACTGACCATTGACATAGACCACAACACGTATCACTTTCAAACCGGCACTGGAACACAACACAATATCATTGAGTGCCTGAATCTCTTTACCTGCATGTCCATCCTCATGAATAATCCTGCCGGACAGCATCATCCGTTCCTCCACCGAATAGTCATCTGCCAACAGACTGTCCAGCGCATCAAAAACGGAATCATTATCCAAGTCGCACAGATACCCCAGATGACCGCGATTAATTCCGATCATAGGAATATTCTTGCCAAAAATATTCTGTGCCGCACGAATCAATGTGCCGTCGCCGCCCAGAACCAGAATGGCTTCTGTCCCCTCCGGCACCACAAGATCCTCTTCCAACGCATCATCCGGATTAATACCGTAGGAACACACACCGCCTTTTAACCGGATATAATCCGAAATCTGCCGGATAAAGGCCAACGTCTCTTCTTTATCTTCTCTCGCAACAACAAAAAAATGCTTCATACTCACTTATCCAACGATGCATGTGCCGCTGTAACCACATCGCCAATTGCCATCGTCTCCTCACTTTCTGCGTTTCCGGTCTTTTGCAGATGAACCAGATATTCGATATTGCCCTCCGGTCCTTTGATGGGCGAATAATCCAAATGAAGCACAGTAAAGCCGATAGACTGCGCAAAAGCAATTACGCGCTCAATCACCTCCCGGTGGACCTGCGGATCCCGCACCACGCCCTTTTTGCCCACTTTATCTTTGCCCGCCTCAAACTGCGGCTTAATCAGACATACCATCTGCCCATCCTCACGAAGTAGCCGGCTTGCCGGTTCTAAGACCTTTGTCAGCGAAATAAAAGACACATCCACAGACGCGAAATCCAACACATCCTGGATATCTTCCGGTGTCACATAGCGAATATTCGTCTTTTCCATACAGACGACACGTTCATCCTGCCGCAATTTCCATGCGAATTGTCCGTATCCTACATCCACTGCATAGACCTTACTGGCACCGTTTTGCAACATACAGTCCGTAAAACCTCCGGTAGAAGCGCCGATATCCATACAGATCTTCCCCTCCAGTGTAATGTCGAACTGCTGCATTGCTTTTTCCAGTTTCAAACCACCGCGGCTGACATAGCGCAGCGTCTGCCCCCGCACCTCAATTGCCGCTTCCGTATCAAAAAAAGTACCTGCCTTATCCTCCCGCTCATTGTCCACAAACACATGTCCCTCCATGATCATGGTCTTTGCCTTTTCCCGGGAAGTCGCCAGCCCTCTTTGTACCAATAAAACATCCAAACGTTCTTTCATCTTACATCCTATGATAACTGTTGTATAATTCGGTCTGCCACACTGGCAGCATCCATTCCCAGCATTTGTTTTAGTACGTTCACATTGCCGTGTTCCACAAACGCATCCGGAATTGCCACCGGCAGAACCTCTCCTTCATAACCCTGCTCACGGAGAAAACATGCCACCTGCTCACCAAAGCCACCGGTCACAACATTCTCTTCCATGGTGACGATCAGGGAATGGTCCTTCATCGCCTGCATCAGATATTCCTGATCAAAGGGCTTAGCAAATCTGGCATTCACCAGTGTCGCCTCAATTCCATGTCCCAAGAGCAACTGTCGCACTTCCTCTGCCGTAGCCACCATACTGCCCAATGCAAAAAGCAGCACACGACTACCGGCAACAATCTCTTCGCATTTGCCCAGTACCACCGGCTGCCGATACTCCTGCAATCCGTCATAAGCCTCCCCACGGGGATACCGTAGCGCAATGGGTGCGTCAAAGGCAATGGCGTATTTTAACATATCCGATAACTCCCATTTATTCTTAGGCGCCATCAATGTCATATTGGGCATACTCGTCAGAAAAGAAATGTCAAACACACCCTGATGGGTCTCACCGTCACTTCCCACCAAACCGGCACGATCGATGGCAAACACTACCGGTAACTTCTGCATACATACGTCGTGCAAAATCTGATCGTACCCCCGCTGTAAAAAGGAGGAATAGACCGCAAACACCGGTCGCATACCACCGGCCGCCAACGCCGCCGCGAAGGTCACTGCATGTTCTTCTGCGATTCCCACATCAAAGAACCTCTCCGGGAACATATTGTGGAAACGCTTCAATCCCGTACCGTCTGCCATAGCCGCCGTAATGGCAACCAACTTCTCATCACGATCACCCATCTTACGCATCACCGTGGAGAAGACATCCGTGTAAGATGCCTTCCCATGATTCAGTGGAATCCCGGTCTCAATATCAAAGGGGGCGGTTCCATGGAACCGCGACGGATGACGTTCTGCCGGACGATATCCATAGCCTTTCTTTGTCAGCACATGCACCAGCACCGGTCCCTGCACCTGTTTGGCTTCGGAGAATACCTTCATCATGGCATTGATATTATGACCGTCCACCGGCCCGAGATACATAATTCCCATATCTTCAAAAATCATTCCGGGAATCATCATCTGCTTGATACTGCTCTTCGTCTTGCGAATTCCCGATACGATACGATCTCCGTAAACGGGTATCTTTTCCAAGGAATTTTGAACCTCTTCCTTGAGCCCTGTGTAATTGGAACTGGTACGAAGATGCGACAGATGACTGGACATCCCGCCAACATTTTCCGAAATGGACATGTTATTGTCATTCAAAACGATGATAAAATTCTTCTTGAGGGCGGCGGCATTGTTCATAGCCTCATAAGCCATGCCTCCCGTCAGCGCGCCGTCGCCAATCACAGACACAACATTGTAATCTTCCCCTGTCAGTTCCCGGGCCCATGCATAACCCAGTCCTGCCGAAATGGACGTGGAACTATGTCCAGTATCAAAACAGTCACAAGCACTCTCAGAACGCTTGGGGAATCCGCTGATTCCTCCATATTGACGCAAATGGTCAAAGCAGTCTTTCCGACCTGTCAATATCTTATGGGTGTAGGATTGATGTCCCACATCCCAGATGATCTTGTCCTGTGGAAGATCAAACACCAGATGCAGTGCCATCGTCAGTTCTACGGTTCCCAGATTGGAAGCCAGATGACCACCCACTTCGGATAATTTCGTAATTAAAAAGTCACGTATCTCCTGACGGAGTAATTCGATTTCACCGGGTGTTAATTTTTTAATATCATTTTCCTGTTGTATCTTGTCTAACACCATAGCCTGCTAACCTCTATTTGTCTCTGCGCACCAACCATCTCAATAATTCGGTAAGGAACGGATTCTCATAAGGAAGATCCTGCAAAATACCCACAGCTTCGTCGGTCAGGTCCGCTACTTCCTGCTTCGCTTTATCTACACCTGCAAAAATCACATATGTGGCCTTCTGATTCTTCTCGTCACTCCCCACTGCCTTGCCCAGTGTCTGCGCATCACCAATTACATCGAGAATATCATCCTGAATCTGGAACGCCAGACCAATCTTGGCAGCCACCTGTTCAATCTGAGCCACCTCATCATCCGTTGCGCCACCAAGAATCGCCCCAATCATCATGGACGCTTCGATCAAAGCCCCTGTCTTCAATTCATAGATAAAATCCAATCGGTTCTTGGAAATACCATACTGTTTCTCCGACTCTACATCTACGACCTGGCCACCAATCATACCATTGATACCGGCTTTGTGGGCCAACACCTGCAATGCTCTGGCAACAGCGCGGGAATCGGATTCCACATCCAACGCCCCCAGTGCCACCTCAAAGGCATAATTTAACAGCCCGTCGCCCGCCAGTATCCCCATGGCCTCGCCATACTTGGCATGGGTCGTAGGCTTACCCCGTCGCAGTTCGTCATTATCCATCGCCGGAAGATCATCATGCACCAGCGAATAGGTATGAATCATCTCAATCGCAGCAACGAATGGCTCCAACGCCTGGGAAGAACCGCCAAATAATTTGTACGTCTCAATCATAAGAATCGGTCGAATCCGCTTCCCACCTGCCATCACACTGTAATTCATCGCTTCAAACAGTGTCTTCTGATATCCTTTCTCTGCCGGAAGGAACTTATAAATCATACGATCTGCATCACTGGCCTTATAGGCAATTTCCTTATTCATATCCATAACTACACCTCTTCAAAATCTTCAAATTCGCCATTGCTATTCAGCATCTGAACCTTTTTCTCCACCTGATTCATCAGTTCATTACACTGTCGGATATGTTCCATTCCCTTCTGGTATAACTGAAACGAATCCTCAAGGGAGACATCCTTTGCTTCCAACTGCTCAATAATCTGTTCAATTTCTTCAAAATTCTGCTCCATTGTCAATTGCTGTTCCATGCTACATCCTCATCAATTTCTGCTATTGTTGTGGTCAGTCGACCGTCCTGCAACAAAAGTTGCACCTGCTCACCTACGTGAACCTGTCCCACGCTGGTAATGCCATGTCCATCCCCATTCACTGCATAAGCATATCCCTGAGACAGTGTCTTCATGGGCGACAGTCCATCCAGTCTTCCCGCCAACAACGCAATCTGGGTCTTGTTGCGCTCCAACAGCCGTTCCATCGCCTGTTGCATGCGTTGCTCCATGCTCAGACAATACTGTCTTTTTTCATTGAGTCGGTTGGTGGGACACAGATAACCTAACTGCTTGGCATATCCGCTCACCCGCTGTTCGCATTGCTCTAACCGACGTTGCATCTGACGTTGGAGCATCATCTGCTCTGACAGAAGCGCCGCCTGCCAATCCGCAAAAGAGAACACCGCCTGCTCCGCTGCCGCCGATGGTGTGGGTGCCCGTAAATCCGCCACATAATCACAGATTGTGGTATCCGTCTCATGACCTACAGCGGAAATCACCGGCGTATTGCAGGCAAATACTGCCCGTGCCACTTCCTCTTCATTAAATGCCCACAAATCCTCGATGGACCCACCACCTCGTCCTACAATCAGAACATCCAGTCCCAAGGCATCCAAGGCACGTATGCCGGAGACAATACTGGCTACCGCACCATCGCCCTGCACCTGCGCCGGAAACAGGATCAACTCCACAAAAGGATTGCGCCGACGGGAAATCTGGATAATATCGCGGACTGCCGCACCTGTGGGTGCTGTGACAATCCCAACCCGCATAGCGTACTTGGGAATCGGTTTTTTGTATTCCGGGGCAAACATCCCCATCTCCTCCAATTCCCGCTTGCGTTGTTCGTACTGTGCATACAAATCTCCGGCACCCGCTAAGGAAATCTCTCTGGCATAAATCTGATAGGTTCCCCCCCGCTCGTACACCGCAATTCCACCGGTAACCACAACCTGATCACCGTCTTTCATGGGAAAATGGAGACCACGGATACGGTTGCCCTTAAACATGATGGCCGAGAGTGTTCCCTCTGCATCTTTCAGGGTGAAATAAATATGTCCGCTGGAATGATATTTGCAGTTGGACACCTCGCCCTGCACCGATAATTCACGTAGCAAAAAATCCTCTGCAAACATCTGCCGAATATAGGTATTGACCTGACCTACCGAATAAATATTTTTATTCATGAATTCTGGCAAGAACGCCATTGACAAAACCAGCTGACTGGTCGGAGCCATATTTCTTCGCCAGTTCAACAGCTTCGTTGATGGCAACTCCTTTCGGTATTTTTTCGTAATTCATCTCGTAGACCGCCAGACGGATCAGGCTCAGATCCACTTTGCCCATGCGGCTGGTCTTCCAGCCCTCCACAGATGCATTGATGGTAGCATCCATCTGAGGAATATGTGCAAAGATGTCGCGGCATTTCTCGGCGATCTCTTCTTTTTGGTCGGGGTTGGACGGCATGTCATATCCCTCCTCAGACTCTGTCTCCACGGAGTTCTCTGCCTCTGCTGCGTCTTCCTCGCCAAGAATCAGATCAATCTGCTCTCCCAGTTCTTCGTCGCTGTAAAAATCTGCCTGAAATATAATCTTAAATACTACTTCCCTGAGTTCTCTTCTAGTCATGAAAATCTCGTACTCCCTTATGATCTTTGTATGAAAAATGGTAAAAAAGGATGTCTTCACAGACACCCTTTATTATACAGTAATTACGCACAAAACAAAAGTTTTATTCATTTATAACGGAAACAGCTGCAATCTTGATGTCAACATTCACGACTTCCATGCCAACCATCGTCTCAATAGCTGTCTTCACCTTCTCCTGCACCTGTGAACAGATCTTCGGAATCTCGTATCCGTAAGAAATGTTGATGGACAGGCGTACTGACAACTGATTGTCCTCATCCGTAACAATCTTAACACCCTTGGACAACTTGTTCATGCCCGCCTTACTGATGACCTCATTGGTCAGATTACCAGCCAGAGAAGAAACGCCCTCCACCTCTGTTGCTGCCAGACCAGCGATAATTGCAACCACCTCGTCTGTAATATTGACACCACCATTGATGTCCTCTTTGATCAAGAAACTTTTTCTATCATCTGCCATGTTACCAGCCTCCTAAACATATTGATAGGTTCATTATATCAGAATCCCTGCAAATTGGGAAGTTTTTTATCTTTTATCCTTGGGCAGCCAATGCAAATCATACGGTGTCATCTGGTAAACATAATAATCCAGATAATTCGTGTACAGGCAATTGGCGTGGGAACGCCACTGTAACAGCGGCTTGCTGTTGATATCATCATTCGGATAGTAATTCACGGGCATAGCAATATCCAAGCCCTTGTCCAAATCACGCTTATACTCTTTATCCAGCGTCAGACGGTCATACTCCGGATGTCCCATGCAAAAGATCTGTCGGTTGTCTTTGGACAGAATCAGAAAGATTCCTGCCTCCTCCGACTCTGCCAGAACAATCAGGTCCTTGTTATTGCGGATTGCCTCCTCATCCATCTTGGTGTGGCGGGAGTGGGGTGCCATAAAATAATCGTCGAAGCCGCGTACTAACGGTATCTTACGATTCTGCACCTTGTGGCAGAACACGCCAAACATCTTCTGATCCAGTATCTGCTTTTGAATGCCGTAATGATAGTATAAGCCGGCCTGCGCTCCCCAGCACTGATAAAAGGTACATGTCACATGGGTCTTCGACCACTCCATAATTTCCACCAGTTCCGGCCAGTAGTCCACTTCCTCAAACTCGTACAATTCCACCGGCGCACCCGTAATAATCAATCCGTCCAGATTACGGTCCTTAATTTCCCGAAAGGTCTGATAGAACTTATTCAGATGGCTCTTGGAGGTATTTTTGGAACTGTGACTCTCCACCGTCAAAAAGGTAATATCCACCTGAAGTGGCGAGTTGGAAAGCGACCGCAGCATCTGAAGTTCCGTATCCTCCTTCAAGGGCATCAGATTCAGGATACCAATCTCGATGGCACGGATATCCTGATGAATTGCACGTTCTTCATCCATTACAAATATATTTTCATGTTCCAGAATTGCCTTTGCCGGCAAATCGCTTTGTGTCTTAATTGGCATAAGATGCCTCCTCTATGTTTGCTGTCATATTTTGTTGCACATAACGCTACGATTCCCGGATCAGCCCCAGAAGTTCTTCTTCTGATAACACCGGAATCTGCAGCGCATTCGCCTTGTCCAGTTTGCTTCCCGCATTGTCGCCTGCCACCAGATAATCTGTCTTTTTGGAGACCGATCCGCTGACCTTACCACCATGCAGTTCAATCAACTCCGCCGCTTCTTTTCGTCCCATGGATGGCAATGTTCCCGTGATGACAAACGTCTTACCCCGGAATCGTTCATCGCCGCCCTCCTGCTGTTGCCGCGCCATGTTGACCCCATATTGTTTCAGGCGTTCTACAATCGTCTGGCTGGCAGGATCGCGAAAATACTGATGGATGGCTTGTGCGCTGATTTCGCCGATATCCTCCACCTGCGTCAGTTCTTCTACGGAAGCATTTGCCACCGCCTCTATGGTGCCAAAATGGTTCAAAAGGGATTTGGCCGCTGCTTTACCAATTCCCGAAATGCCAAACCCCGTCAACAGACGATAGGCATCGTTTTGTTTGGACTTCTCAATCATTTCCAGAAGTTTGTCCGTATTTTTTTCCTTGCCAATGATCCCCTGTTCAATCAGACGTTCACGCTGATCGGCCAATGCATAGACGTCGGCAATATCATTGAGATACTCGCCACGCACCAGTTCCTCGATATAGACTGTCCCGAATCCCTTAATATCCATGGCGTCACGCCCCACAAAATTAATGATGTGGCGTTCCAGCTGCGCCGGACAGTTGGCTGAGGAGCACTTGATATCTGCGGTGTTTTCTTCCCGATACGTGCGGGCGCCACACACCGGACACACATCCGGAATCCGATACGTGGTTGCTCCTCCGGGTCGTTTATCATGAAGAACACACTTCACCTTGGGGATGATTTCTCCCGATTTGTAGACCACTAAAGTATCACCGATGGCAATATCCAACTCATCGATAAAATCCTGATTATGCAGTGTCGCCCGACTGACCGTCGTACCGCAAAGCCGGATAGGCTCAAAGATTGCCGTTGGTGTAATCCGTCCGGTACGTCCCACGGACAGTTCGATATCCAGTAATCTGGTCTCTTTTTCCTCCGGCGGATATTTGTACGCAATCGCCCAACGAGGCACCTTGGATGTGGCTCCCAGTATTTCCCGGTCTGCATAACGATTGATCTTGACCACTGCGCCGTCGATATCATAATCCAGATTGCCGCGATTCTCACCAATCGCACAAATCGCATCCCAGACTTCTTCGGCATTATGACAGACGCGATAGTCCTCAATCACCGGAATCTTCTGGCTCTTCATATATTCATACGCCTCGGTATGGGTCTCGAAGGAACGCCCCGTCACTTGTTGCAAATTGAAGATAAACATGGAAAGCTGCCGTTGTCTGACCACCTGACTATCCAACTGACGCAAGGTGCCCGCCGCACAATTTCTCGGATTGGCAAATGGTTTCTTTCCCAGTAATTCCTGCGTCTCGTTGACATGGGCAAAAGCATCGTTTTTCATGTAGACTTCGCCGCGGATCTCCAGATATTCCGGCGCATCTGAAAGCGTTGTTCTGACATCCGCAATCATTCTGGCATTCTCTGTCACATCTTCGCCAAAATTCACCCCATCTCCGCGAGTCTCCGCCAACACCAGACTGCCGTTGTCATAGCGCAATGACATGGATAAGCCGTCGATTTTATACTCCACAACGAACTCCGGATCAATCAAACGCTGCTGCATATCCTGAACAAAGGCTTCCACATCCTCTTTGGTAAAGACATCCTGAAGGCTTAACATCGGCACATTGTGGCGCACCAGAACGCCTGCCTCCCGCTTCGCCGTCCCACCTACCTTCTGCGTGGGTGACTGAGCATCCATCCATTCGGGATGCTCTGCTTCCATCTTTTTTAACCGCTGCATCAGCATATCATATTCATAATCCGTGATTTCCGGTGCATCCATATTGTAATAGCGGTTGCTGTGGTATTCTATTTGTTTGCGTAATTCCTGATACTCCTGAATCGTGTCCATGAAAACCTCACAATAACTCCATCAATTCTTTATATTCATCCTGCGTGATTTCCCGATACTGTCCCTCGGGTATCCCCGTCAGCATCAGATTCATGATACGCACTCGTTGCAAATCTCTGACCTGATAACCGCAAACGGCGCACATCCGTCGAATCTGTCGGTTCAACCCTTGCGTGAGCACAATACGAAACACATATTTGGACTGTTTTTCCACCTTACAGGGCCGTGTGGTCACTTCCAATTCCGGCAAATAGAGGCCCTCCGACATCCGCCGGATAAAATCGGCGTTAATCGGTCGATCCACGCGTACGATGTACTCTTTCTCATGATAGTTCCGGCTACGCATAATCCGATTGACCAGATCTCCTTGATTCGTCATCAAAAGCAGCCCTCGGGAGTTCTTGTCCAATCGTCCTACCGGATACAGTCTCACCGGATAATGCAGATAATCTACTACATTATTCTTTTCCCGTTTTTCCGCGGTACATACAATCCCCGGCGGCT
Organism: uncultured Roseburia sp.; assembly: GCA_945836255.1. Lineage (GTDB taxonomy): Bacteria > Bacillota > Clostridia > Lachnospirales > Lachnospiraceae > Pararoseburia. The sequence continues at coordinate 43,585 of CAMAKU010000001.1, forward strand.
TGTTCAACAGCAACAAGACCGGTTTCTGTCGGTTGTGCACTTCCCTGCCCTGATATTCCACACAATCTCCGGGCATAATTCGTGTGCCCACCATGGCAGTACGACCATTCACCAATACTGCCCCTGCCTCAATCTGGCGATCCGCTTCTCTTCTGGAGCAAACGCCTGCCTCACTCAGATATTTATTCAGGCGGATTCCCTCTGTCTCCATCCCTATTCTCCATCCTAAAGTTCTATCCACAAACGCTCAGTAATTGGTACCTGTAATAGGCACTAAAGGGACAGACCCTAAGGACTGTCCCCGTTACATCTCATACTACGTCATGCGATTTCTGTCATTATTGTAAATATTCTGTCTTGCAATAACCTTCCTTGCCATTGTAAGAGACCTTAGACCAGCCTTCCGAATAATTCTGGTATACGGTAATCGGTTCTCCCGCATAGGCTACAGCCACCTTGGGTGCTGTCTCGCTCATACTCTCTCTGACATTCACCGTCGTCTGCAAAGTAATGGTCTGTCCCTGTGCTGTTGTTTGTGTACTCTGGGTTGCCGCCGTGGCATTCGCATCCGTGAGATATTCACTCTTCACATAAGCCTTCGTACCGTTATAGTCAATCTTGGCCCAGCCATTCTCCTCTGCATACCAGGTAACCTGCGTACCGGATGCCAACTGTCCCAGTAAATTGCCGTTCTCAGATGCCGCATCCCGGACATTAATCTTATCGGTGGTCACCATCTGCTTCGCATTGGCAGCCTCTGCCGCCTCTGCTTCCGCTGCCGCCTGGGCTGCTGCCGCTTCCTGTGCAGCCTGAGCTGCTGCCGCCTCTTCTGCCGCCTTCGCTGCGGCTGCTTCTTCTGCCGCTTTCGCTACCGCTGCCTTATAATCAGATGCCCATTTGGCGATGGCATCCTGGAGTGTACTATTGACAAAGGTATTCAGATTCTCATCTGCAAGCATCGCCTCATTGCATTCCTGCTGTACTTCTGCCTGTAAGGCCAACACGTCTGCCTGTTGTTCAAATGTAGCAATCAAAGATGCCACATCCGTATCCATATCGAACTCTCCATTGGCTTGATTGAACGAGCCATAGACATTGTTAATATAGAGGCTGCCATCTTCATTGGTCTGAATGTAGAAGAAATCCAATCCGGCAACCGGCGTCTCAATGTTCGCGAACTTAATCTGCAAATAAACAGAGCACAGATAGGAACTGCTGTCAAGACCGCGCTTCGTATACACCTTAAGATTCTGATATTGCTCGATATACTGACTATAGAACTGGATATAACTGACCTCTGCATCGGAAATCGGTGTTGCAATGGTCTTCAAGGTATCCACATCTCCTGCCGCGTATGCCTCATAGTAACGTTCCACCAGATCATTCACCTCAGCATTATTGCTCTCGGTATACTGCTGATAAGCACCAGCCATAGGGTCCTTGTCCGATGTGGTACCATCCGTGCAGCGTGCCAGAATCAGAACCATGACCACAAATACGGCAACAGCGCCAAAATATCTGGCATTTTTCCTGCAAAACGATGTGACTTTATCTATCTTAATCTTTTGAAAAAGTTCCTGTAACTTCGCCATAGAAACGTTGACCTCCTATTACTCAACTGCAAATAATGTCAACTGAAATGTAGACGACTGGATTCGAACCAGCGATCTTCGGAGTCGGAGTCCGATGCGTTATCCAGCTACGCTACGCCTACCTAATACAAATCCTATTTATCTTAACAAAAGGATTTCATAAAGTCAATGTGCAAAGACAGATTCTTTCCAACAAAAAATGACAATCGTTCTTGTAACCCTTGCTACATACGTTCCTGAATCTCCCGTGCGACCATGCGCGGTGACTTGCCGTCTGTAGCAATCCGATAATCCGCTGCCGCCTGATAAAAAGGCACCCTGCCTTCCATCAGTTCAGTAATCCCTTCCACAGTCTTTTTTCCTTTGAGCAGTGGCCTTTTATGATCATGGCGCACACGCTTTAGAATCGTTTCCGGCGATGCTTCCAGCAGAAACACCGTACCATGTGCTTTCATGCATGCAACATTGTCCTCTCTGAGCGCCACGCCTCCTCCACAAGAAATAATGGCATCTTTTCCCTGTGACACCTGCTCCAACATCTGGTGCTCCAGGTCACGAAACGCCGCCTCACCGTATGTATCAAAATAGGCGGCTATGGACATCTGTGCCCGTTCTACAATGACCTGATCCGTGTCCACCACCTGCCGATGCAACTGCCGGGCCAGTTCTTTTGCAACCGTGCTCTTGCCCGTACCCATAAAACCAATCAAATAGATCTGTGCCATAATTACCTCTCAAAATTAGAATGAATGATATCCAGAATCTGACGCAACTGCTCTTCCGGCATCTGTCCGGGGGCACTGCCGACTCCCATGGTCCCAAAGGTCATACAAGAACCAAATACCTCTCCGCAGAGTCGGCTGATAATCCCCATGCTGCCCATGGACATGGAAGCCACCGGCACCTCAGGATATTCTTCCGCGAAACAACAGGTCACACGCAACAGATCAAGAACGTCCTGCAGACTCTGAGGCATCACAGCAATCTTGGCAATATCTGCACCGCCATCTGCCATCTGGGATAACAGCATCATCATCACACTCTCCTCCGGTGTCTGCACAAAATCATGATGGGAGGTGATAACCCGTGCGCCCTCATTCTTCATCGCACGCAACAGACTCTCAGGCTTGTCTATGGTAAAAAACTCCACGTCAATCAAATCCGCCAACCGCATCTGGGCAATGGCAAGATAAAACTGCCGCAACTGCGTCTCACCCATGGAGGCCTTGCCCCCCTGCTGCACCGTGCGAAGCGTCACCAGAAGGACCACCTGATCACACAGTTGCGCAAGCGATGTAAGCGTCTGGCGAATCGCTGTTAAATCCGTGTAATCCTCAAGATAATCCATACGCCATTCGATCATCCGGGCACCCTCACCAATTACGCGCTGTGCTTCGGCAATAACCTCCTGTCCGTTACTGCCCATGACCGGTATACAGATGACCGGCCTGTGCCCGCTTTCTAATGTAACATTCTTGATAACCATAGCGTCTTCTCCTAATCTACCGACATTATTTGTAGTATAATGCACTCACAAATCTCTGGCAAGTGTTTGACACAACTTTTAATTTCTTATATTATATGAATGTTGTCATTCCCATTGGGAATACAACGAAGAAATCCAAGATTATATTAAGAATTAATTGGAAAATACTACCTCGAAAAGGTGGTACTACGGAGAATCATTATGGAAAATGCGATTTCTGGTTCCACTAGACTTCTATGTCTTCTTGGTCATCCTGTGGCTCACAGTATTTCCCCCAAGATGCACAACACCGCTTGTACGCTCAACGGCTTAGACTATGCTTATCTTGCCTTCGACGCTACCGAGCAGACCTTTGGTGACATCGTCCATGGTCTTCAGGCAATGAACTGCCGTGGTTTTAACTTGACCATGCCATTTAAGACGGCGATTATCCCCTATCTGGATGAACTTTCCGAGGCCGCACGCCTTGCCCATTCCGTCAACACCGTAGTCTGTGAAGACGGGCGCATGATCGGGCATAGCACCGACGGCATCGGCTATATGGAATCGGTACGGGATGCCGGCTTTGACATCATTGGTAAAAATATGACGTTACTGGGGGCCGGTGGTGCAGCCACTTCCATCTGTGTACAGGCTGCCTTGGACGGTGTGCAAAACATCTATATGTTTAAGCGCAAGAATCAGTCCTTTGCACAGGCACAAGCCTTCTGTGAACAGATCAGTTCCCAGACTCCGGCATCCGTCCACCTGTATGACCTTGCCGATCTGCATCAGATGGAACAATGCCTGCAAGGCAGTTCGATTCTTGTCAATGCCACCAATGTAGGTATGGGGCAGGATGCGACTTCACTCGTTCCCAAGGAACTGCTCTATCCGGATCTGATTGTTTCGGATATCATTTACCATCCGGCAATGACACCCTTATTACAGGATGCCGCCGCGGTGGGATGTCCCTATTTTAATGGCATGTATATGCTCCTCTATCAGGGGGCTGCTGCTTTTCGTCTATGGACCGGTACGGATATGCCTGTGGACGAAATCAAAAAAATATGTTTTCACAAAGGAGATTTATCATGAGTTTCACGTATTTAAAACCAATGCCCAGCCCGGAAGAAATTCAGGCTGCTTATCCAATGAGTGAACAGATGACGGCATTAAAAGCCGACAGAGACCGTCAGATTGCCGACATCATCACCGGCAAAGACGACCGTGTACTCGCCATCATCGGTCCCTGTTCCGCAGACAATGAAGATTCCGTCTGCGAATACGTCAACCGCCTGACAGCAGTACAGGAAAAAATCAAAGACCGTGTATTAATTGTTCCCCGTATCTATACCAACAAGCCACGTACCACAGGTTCCGGTTATAAGGGAATCGCATCCCAGCCGGATCCCACCAAGGCTCCTGATATGGTGGAAGGATTGATTGCCATGCGCAAGATGCATCTGCGTGCGATTGCCGAAAGCGGCTTTACCTGCGCCGACGAGATGCTCTATCCGGAGAACTGGGGTTATGTGGAAGATTTGCTCTCTTACGTTGCGATCGGCGCACGTTCTGTGGAAGATCAGCAGCACCGTCTGACCGTCAGTGGCTTTGATGTTGCATCCGGTATGAAGAATCCCACCAGTGGAGATTTCTCTGTGATGCTTAACTCCGTCTACGCAGCACAGCATGCCCATCATTTCACTTTTTCCGGCTACGAAGTACGCACTACAGGCAACCCTCTTGCCCATACAATACTTCGCGGCGCTGTCAGCAAACACGGCAATTGTGTGCAGAATTATCACTATGAGGATCTGGTACGTCTCGCTGATATGTACGCTTCCATGGATCTGGTCAATCCGGCAACCATCGTTGATGCCAACCATTCCAACTCCAACAAGCAGTACAAACAGCAGATCCGTATTGTGCGTGAAGTGATGATGAGCCGCCAGTTCTCAGCCGATGTGAAGCAACTAGTCAAAGGCGTCATGATTGAAAGTTATCTGCAGGAAGGCTGCCAGAAGATCTCCGACCATCAGGTCTATGGTCAGTCCATCACCGACCCATGCCTTGGATGGGAAGACTCCGAGCAGCTCCTTTATACCATTGCAGAATTAAACAAATAATCACATCTAAAAATATAATTTATGGGGTTGTGTTCGCTTTTTGCTCCCGCCGCTGTTCGCGGAGGAAATAAATCGTCGGAACTACAACCATTGTCAGGACAGTTGAGAACAGAAGTCCAAACAATAGGGTAACCGCCATCGGAGATGACATAGGATCCTGTGCCATAATCAACGGTACCAGACCGATACAGGTGGTTACACTGGAGATCATAATTGGTCTAAATCGTGCAGCCACCGCCGTACGACATGCTTCTGTGATTGACTGTCCTTCTTCTCTTTTCGCATCGATTACCTCGATCAAAAGAATTCCGTTATTTACCACAATACCAAACAGGGCAACCACACCAAGCAATGCCATTACTTGCAGATTCATATTCAAAATCCACAAGCCGAAGAAGCATCCAATCAAACTCAGCGGAATGGATGTCAATACATTCAATGGCTTAGCAAAATCTTTAAACTGCAAGAGCAGGATAATATAGATAATCACCACGGCTACTGCTGCCGCAACCAGCAAATTCTGCAGCAGCGACATCATATTGCTCATCTCGCCCTGCTCCACAATCGTAACATCCTCCGTATCCATCTGTGACAGATACTTTTCCTCAAACTCGGACTCGATATTTCCTGATACATAACCTGATTGCACACCGGAGAGCACTTTCACATATCGCTTCCCATTGTAATGATTGATCAGTGGAACTGTCGGCTCCAGCGTAATATCCGCCACCTGTCCCAATAACACGTGGGTATCACTGACAGTACCGGAAATCGGAAGATTCTTCAATTCATCCAGACTGTCCACGTTGGCCCGCACCACAATATCCATCTCGTCATCCGATCCGGTATAGGTGGAAGCCGTTGCACCCATAAGACTGGTATTTAACTGCTTGACCACATCATATTTCAAGAGACCGTAACTGGAAAGCAATTCGCTGTCCAGATTCACCTTATACTCATATTGTGAAATCACAGAGGTGTCCCGTACATTCTCCGTACCTTCTACCTTAGAAAGATCATCCACCATCCGGGCTGCCAACGCGTTGATTTCGTCAATATCATCACCGGATACCGTGTATACAATCTTATCATCTGCCGGCATAGAATATTCCAGACATTTGACTTCAATTGTCGCACCCGCAACGCGCTCATCAATTCTTGCCTGAATCTCTTTTGCCGCTTTCTCGGTGGAGCCGATCTGCTTCAAGGCATCTTCGTTTAACTGAATCATAATACGGCTGGCATTGTCCGCGTCACTCATGGAAGGAACCGTCAAAAAGAAACTGGGCAAACCGCCGCCCACGGCCGACGTATAGTGATCGACCAGTTCGTCCTCCTGTAACACTTCACCAATCTCGTCTACAATCTCACCGGTAGATTCCAGATTCAGGGTTTCGTTTTGAATATCAATATAAATCACCGGCTTATCCGCATAGGGGAAGAACTGCATACCCAGTTGTGTCACCAAAAATGCCGCCACACCTAAAGTAGCAAAGGATAATACCAACGTCCGCCGCGGATAACGTAAGCCAATCCCCAGCAGTTTATCAAAAAAGGTATGAACCGGATTCTTCTTTTCAATCTTCTTCTTAGACTCCGGTTGGAAGAAAAAGTATGCCAGTACCGGAATCCCGCACATTGCCATGAAATAACTTGCTGTCAGGGAAGAAATCACAACGGTGGGAATCGTCCCGGCTATCTGCCCCACCACGCCGGGCACAAAGTAGATAACACTAAAGGTCACCATGGTTGTAAGCGTACTGGTCAATACCGGTAGCCACGTCTCTTTCACGCCATTGATAATCGCTTCTTTCCGCTCCAATCCGGCATTGAGATTCTGTTGGATGGCCTCACTAATGACCACGGCGTTATCCACCAGAATACCAAGACTGACAATCAACGCTGCAATGGAAATAAACTGAAATTCGATATTCAGCAGATACATCACCGTAAACGTCACCAGGATACTGATGGGCAAAGCCGTACTGATGACAAGCGCATTACGAATTCCCACACCGATCATGACAACGATCATAATCAGGAAAATACTCTGTAACAGATTGATCAGGAAATTGTTGATATTTTCACTAATTGCCTCCGGGGCATACATCACCTCATGGAAAATCAAGTCGTCCGGCAGATTCTGCTTTAAGTTCTCAATTTCTTTCCGCACATCCTTACCGATATTCACCGCATTGACATCATCCTCAAACTTACCAACTAACAGGATGCAATTCCTGCCATCCTGCTGATAATATTTGTCACTGGTATTCTCCACATAGACATTGGCAACATCTTTCAGTTTCACAAAAGACAAACTGTCTTGTGCGCCGCCGATAACCGTATTCTCGATATCTTCCAGACTTGTAAACAAGCCATCACTGGCAACTGTAACGGAACCGGAATCATAAGAAATACTACCTGCGGGAATATTGAGGTTCTGCGCCTGCATCAAAGATAGAATATCTTCGATGGACACCTGATACGCCTGTAACTTCTGAATATCCGCCTCGACCACCACCTGCTTGGTACTCTCGCCCTCAATAGTCACCGAAGACACATGTTCCACCGACTCCAGTTCTTCCTTGATCGTCTCACCGTAAGACACCAACTCTTCCGGCGAATAATTGTCACTGGACAGACTGATGATAAACTGATTCTTAGAAATCAGGTCTGTGTTAATCACACTTTCCTGACACATATCCGGGAGTTCTGCCTGATGATCCGCCACGCATTCCCGCAACTGGGAATCCACATCATCAATCGTCACCTCTGTTGTATAATAAACAACAATTGCACTGGCGGATTCCATGCTCATACTCGTGGTATAATCCACATAGTCCAAATCCAGAATGGCATCTTCCAACTTGTTGGTAACGTACTCTTCCACTTCCTCCGGGGAGGCTCCCGGATAAACCGTGGTCACCAGCGCTACTGCAATCGACGCATCCGGATTCTCCTGCTTGGGAATCATGTAATAACTGACTACACCAGCCAACACAATAATGACAAGAAAGAACATCACAATGTAACGATTGTTTAGGAGGCTTTTTGTAATCTTTTCCATAACAGCCTCCTATTCCTGACCTTCGTACGCAACTGCGCTACCGGTACGAATCAATTTCATACCTTCACAGATAATCAATTCTCCCGCTTCCGTCCCTGTCACCAGCACCTGATCATTGTTGATCTCTTCAATGGAAATATATTGTCTCTTTGCTCTGCCCTCATCCACCACATAGACATAATCATTGCCATCATTTAGGACAACAGACAGAGGGAGCCAGATACCGGTACGCTCACCGATATTGATCCTGACTGTGGCCAATTCGCCCAAATAGACATCCGGGTTTGCCACATCAACCGTCACATTGGTGGCATAAGTACGCGTACTCTCATCCGGGACCACATCAATATCTTTGATACTACCGGTAAAATCCTGTCCCTCAATCCGGATGGACACTGGCATCCCCACAGACACCGACATCAGATCAATCTGGGAAATACCAAAATTGATGACCACTTCATTGCTTGCCACCACAACGGCCGGGACAATGGGTGTGGAAACGCTGCCTTCTGTTGCCTCAACATCCACCACATATCCATTGGTTGGGGAACGGAGGATACAATTCTCTACGCCCTTTTTGGCAGATTCTACATTGTCTGCCGCATTGTCGTACGTCTCATTGGCATTGTCCAAGGTCTCTTCTGCCGCATCCAGTCGCTCCTTTTGTGCCTTGGCGTCATCCGACTCTGCCCCTTCCCGTGCCTTTTTGTCATAAGCCTCCTGCGCAGAGTCTACGTTCTGCTGATAGGCCTCCAGTGTACTCTGGGCAGAGTCCAACTGTAATTTCAAGGAATAATAATCGGTGTTCGTCTCCGGCATACTGCCCTGTGACCCTTGCTTGTACTGGGGTGTCTCATCCAGTTGTGCCTTGAGGGAATCCACCTTTTCTTGCTGCGCATCCCTCTTGGCAATGGCATCGTCTAAGTTCTCTTTTTCTTTTTTAGTGCCGCAGGCCTCGATATAGTCCTCCAATGCATCATCATAAGACTCCTGCGCATTGTCTTTGGACTTCTTCGCATAATCCAATTGACGGTTGGCGCTGTCCAGTTGATCCTGTGCATCATCGTCCTCAATGGTACAGAGAATATCCCCTTCTCTCACCGGATCTCCTTTCTTGACATAGACACGTTCAATCGTTCCCACCGTCTCAAAAGTGCACTGGGTCGTCTCGTCCGGCTGCACCAGCCCCGTATACGTCAGTGTTACATCACTGCCGGTCTCACCTGCCTCCATCACAGAGACCTGTACCACCTTCTCTTCCTGACGTTCACTTCGTTGTTGCTGCTTGCGCACCACCACAATCAATATGATTGCCACCACCGCAATGATGGCAACCACAATATAAAATGCCTTACAATGCAGCAATTTTTTCACTCTGTCCATATGCTTCCTCCTGCGTAAAATCGGCATCAAAACAGCGTACTATTCTGTACGACTTCTCAGATAGACCAAAGGGCAGTCCCTCCAGAACTGCCCTTATCGCCCAAATAATCCCCTAACCTCTACCATAGATTATAAAGGAAATATATGGTTTACACAAATTAAAATTTTGTAAATTATCTAAATTTTTTATAGATTGGAATATCCCATAAGATATTCATCAATCTCCCGCGCACAATCGCGGCCCTGACGGATGGCTTTCACTACCAGAGACTGACCGGTATGCATATCACCTGCCGTAAAGACTTTGTCCACAGAAGTCCGGAAACTGCCCTCTTGTGTTGCCACATTGGTCCTGCCGTCCACCTTGACTTTGAAGGCATCGGTCACATAGGACTGACTCCCCAAAAAGCCCGCTGCGATCAGCACTAACTGACATGGCACTTCCTTTTCTGTACCCTCCACCGGAACCATCATGCGTCGTCCTGTCTTTTCATCCACTTTGGATTCCAGACTGACCAGAACTACTTTGCTCAGGTTACCGCTTTTATCTTTTTTAAATTCCTTTACTGTGGTGGTATAGATCCGCGGATCGTGTCCAAACACAGCAATGGCTTCCTCCTGTCCATAATCCGTCTTGCACACCAGCGGCCACTGCGGCCACGGATTGGACTCTGCCCGCTCATCCGGTGCCTTTGGCATCATTTCCAACTGGGTGATGGATTTACAGCCATGTCGAATGCAGGTGCCGACGCAGTCATTGCCCGTATCACCACCACCGATGACGATAACATCTTTGCCCTTAGCAGAGATGTACGTTCCCTCTTTCAGACCGTTATCTAACAGACTCTTGGTCGTAGAAGTCAGGAAGTCCACTGCAAAATAAATTCCCTTTGCATCTCTTCCCGGTGCGTCAATGTCACGGGGATTGGATGCGCCGCAGGCAAGTACAACGGCATCATAATCGTCCAGTACGGTTTTTGCCTTAATCTCTTTGCCCACATCGGCATTTGTAACAAAAGTCACGCCTTCCTCTTCCATAACGGCAAGTTTGCGGTCAATGATATGCTTTTCCAGTTTCATATTAGGAATACCGTACCGCAACAATCCGCCTACCCGGTCATTCCGCTCATACACCGTCACAGAATGTCCGCGACTGTTCAACTGATCTGCAACTGCTAGTCCGGAAGGTCCGGAACCGATAACCGCGATTTTTTTGTTGGTGCGGTTCACCGGTGGCTTGGCGTCTGCCAGACCATGTTCATATGCATATTCGATGATTGCCATCTCATTTTCTTTGGTGGAGACTGCCTCCCCATGCAGTCCGCATGTACAAGCCTTCTCACAAAGAGCCGGGCAAACCCTGCATGTAAATTCCGGGAAATTGCTGGTCTTATGCAGACGCAAATACGCCTGTTCCCAATTACCGTGGTACACCAGATCATTCCACTCCGGAATCAGATTATTCAACGGGCAACCGGAAGTCATGCCTTTGATGCTCATACCCGCCTGACAAAACGGCACTCCACATTCCATACAGCGCGACCCCTGAATCTGCTGTTCCTCACGGGAGAGCGGAATATGGAATTCATTAAAGTTTTTGATTCGTTCTTTTGGTTCTACCGCCTGTGCTTCCCGGCGGTTATATTCTAAAAATCCTGTTGATTTTCCCATTGGTATCTCCTCTCCATCTACTTCGTCAACGCATTAAATGCTTCGATCTGTGCCTGTTCACTGCTCAGCCCTTTTTCTTCCATCTGAACAATGGTCATCATCATCTTTTTATAGTCATGAGGAACAATCTTTTTGAACTTCGGCAGATATTCGCTGAAGTTGTCAAAGATTTCCTTGCCCTTCTTGGAGTTCGTGTATGCCACATGCTCCGTGATGATTTGCTTCAGTTCCAGGACATCATACTTATCTGTCACAGGCTCCAAAGATACCATGGATTTATTTAATTTACGGTAAAGAGAGGCATCCTCATCCAAAACATACGCGATACCGCCGCTCATACCAGCCGCAAAGTTCTTACCGGTCTGACCAAGGACAACCACACGGCCTCCCGTCATATATTCGCACCCGTGATCACCACAGCCTTCTACAACCGCTGTGGCACCGGAATTACGAACACAGAAACGCTCGCCTGCCACACCATTGATATATGCCTTACCGCTGGTAGCACCATACAGCGCCACATTGCCGATGATAATATTCTCATCTTCCTTGTACGTCACTCCTGTGGGCGGATAGACCACCAGTTTACCGCCGGACAATCCCTTGCCGAAGTAATCATTGCTGTCGCCCACCAGTTCCAGCGTCAGTCCCTTGGGGATAAAGGCACCAAAACTCTGTCCACCGGCGCCATTACACTGTACCGTAAAGGTATCTTCCGGCAGACTCTCACCGAAACGGCGCGTAATCTCTGCGCCAAACAACGTGCCCACGGAACGATCGGTATTGGTCACGTCAATCCGAATGCCCTTCTTATCTCCGGTCTCCAATGCGCTCTTAAACTGCTTGAGCAGGATCTTCTCGTCCACCGTATTCTGCAAACCAAAATCAAACACATTCTTTTTATGATAATCGATCTTACCTGCTTCTTTCTGATACGGGTTGTCCAGAATGGCTGACAGATCAATCTTTGCATATCTTCCCTGACGTGCGCTCTCTTTGACCTCCAGTAAATCGGTACGTCCCACCAGTTCATCCACGGTACGCACACCAAGTTTTGCCATATATTCCCGCAGTTCCTGCGCAATAAAACGCATGAAATTAACCACGTATTCCGGCTTGCCGGTAAAACGCTTCCGCAACTCCGGATTCTGGGTGGCGATACCCACCGGACAAGTATCCAAATTGCAGACTCTCATCATAACACAGCCCATCGTTACCAACGGAGCCGTAGCGAAGCCAAACTCTTCCGCACCCAGCATAGCCGCAATCGCCACATCACGTCCACTCATAAGTTTACCGTCGGTCTCGATGATAACTTTATTACGCAAACCATTCATGGTCAATGTCTGATGTGCCTCTGCCAATCCCAGTTCCCACGGAAGACCGGCATTATGAATGGAACTTCTCGGTGCAGCACCGGTTCCTCCGTCATAACCGGAGATCAGAATTACCTGCGCTCCCGCCTTGGCAACACCGGATGCCACCGTTCCCACGCCGGCTTCCGATACCAGTTTGACTGAAATTCTTGCATCTTTATTGGCATTTTTCAGGTCGTAGATCAACTGCGCCAAATCCTCAATAGAATAAATATCATGATGCGGCGGCGGTGAAATCAGCGAAACCCCCGGCGTAGACAGTCTCGTCTTGGCAATCCACGGATATACCTTTTTGCCCGGAAGGTGTCCGCCTTCTCCCGGCTTCGCCCCCTGCGCCATCTTGATCTGAATCTCCTGTGCACTTACCAGATAGCGGCTGGTCACGCCAAAACGTCCGGAAGCCACCTGCTTAATGGCAGAACAACGATTGTATCCGTCCTTACCGATGGTCAGACGTTCTTCTTCCTCACCACCTTCACCGGAATTTGACTTGCCATGCAGCATATTCATGGCAATCGCCATGGTCTCATGTGCCTCCTTAGAAATCGAACCATACGACATAGCGCCCGTCTTAAATCGCTTCACGATATCGTCCACAGACTCCACTTCGTCGATGTTAATTCCCTTTTTCGGGTATTTGAAATCCACCAGTCCACGCAGGTTCATCACCGTATCTTTTTCTTCATTTACCAGTGCCGTATATTCTTTGAACGTATCGTAATCGCCGGTGCGAGTAGACAACTGCAATAAATGAATGGTCTGCGGATTGTACAGATGCTCCTCCTTACCGCTGCGCATCTTATGAGCGCCCTTACTTTCCAGTGTATCGTCGGTATGTAATCCCAACGGATCAAAAGCCTGGGAATGTAGCATCTCCACATCTCGTTGGATATCTTCGATTCCGATGCCGCCGATCCGGCTCACCGTACCCTTAAAGTAACGATTGACTACATCCTCATTGATACCGATTGCCTCAAAGATCTTAGCGCCCTGATAAGACTGCACGGTGGAGATTCCCATCTTCGATGCAATCTTAATAATGCCGCTGATTACCGCTTCATTGTAGGAATCCACAGCGGCATAGTAATCCTTATCCAGCATATTCAAATCAATCAATTCCTGAATACTCTCCTGTGCCAGATAGGGATTGATAGCAGACGCACCATAGCCCAACAGCGTAGCAAAATGATGTACCTCGCGAGGCTCACCACTCTCCAGAATCACGGAAAGACTTGTCCTCTTTTTGGTCTGTACCAGATGCTGTTGAAGTGCTGAAACAGCCAACAACGACGGAATCGCTACATGGTTCTCGTCAACGCCACGGTCAGACAAAATAATGATATTTGCACCGTCACGATGTGCTCTGTCTGCCTCCACATACAGGTGGTCAATGGCCTTTTCCAGCGATGTATTCTTGTAGTAGGTAATAGGAATCACTTCCACCTTGAAGCCTTCCACATCCATATTCTTAATCTTGAGCAGGTCTGTATTCGTCAGAATCGGATTGTTGATGCGAAGCATCTTGCAATTCTCTTCCTTCTCCTCCAGCACATTCCCGCTGTCGCCCAGATAAATCGTGGTAGAAGTGACAATCTTCTCGCGGATAGAATCAATGGGCGGATTCGTCACCTGTGCAAACAATTGCTTGAAATAATTAAAGAGCGGCTGATGCTCATTGGATAATACCGCAAGGGGTGTATCAATACCCATTGCCCCGATACCTTCTGCACCGTTAAGTGCCATGGGCAAAATCGAGGTCTTGAGATCCTCATAGGAATAGCCAAAGGCCTTCTGCAATTTGGCTCTTTCTTCCTTTGTATGAGTAGGTACGCGCTTATTCGGAATCTTCAGATCATGGAGATGTACCAGATTCTTATCCAGCCATTCACCATACGGCTGCTTTGTCGCGTACGCAGTCTTCAATTCGTCATCATCGATCAACCGGCCGGCCACGGTATCTACCAGCAGCATCTTGCCCGGCTTCAGACGATCCTTAGACTTGATCCGGCTCTCATCAATCGGCAGAACGCCTACCTCAGAGGAAAGGATCAGATAATCATCTTTTGTCACATAGTAACGGGAAGGACGCAGACCGTTGCGGTCAAGCACTGCACCCATAATATCGCCATCGGAAAACAGGATGGATGCCGGGCCGTCCCATGGTTCCATCATGGTGGCATAGTACTGATAGAAATCTTTACGTTCCTGATTCATGGCCTGATTGTTGCTCCACGGCTCCGGAATCGTCATCATCACGGCCAGGGGCAGCGGCAATCCATTCATAACAAGAAATTCCAGCGTATTGTCCAGCATAGCCGAATCCGACCCGGAAGTATTTACCACCGGTGTGATCTTGGACAATTCTGCCTCTAAGAAATCCGAATACATCGTCTCTTCTCTGGAAAGCATGCGGTCCGCATTTCCCTTGATGGTATTGATCTCACCGTTATGTACAATAAAGCGGTTCGGATGCGCCCGTTCCCAACTCGGGTTCGTGTTGGTAGAAAAACGAGAATGCACAATGGCAATGGCAGACTCGTAATCCTCATTATGCAAATCCGCAAAGAAGGTACGCAATTGTCCTACTAAAAACATTCCCTTATATACAATTGTTCTGCTGGAAAGAGACACCACATAGGTATTCTCACAAGTCTGCTCAAAGACACGACGTGCCACATAGAGTTTGCGGTCGAAATCCAGACCCGCATTCACCTCCGCCGGCTTTTTGACAAAGCCCTGCATGATATACGGCATACAGTCGATTGCCTTTTTCCCGAGTACTTTTGGATTGGTCGGAACAGTTCTCCATCCCAGGAAATCCATCCCCTCCTTCTCCACAATGATCTCGAACATCTTCTTCGCCTGATTCCTGCTCAGTTCATCCTGCGGGAAAAAGAACATCCCCACACCGTACTCACGCTCGTCGCCTACCTCGATACCAAGTTTGGCGGCCTCTTTTGCGAAAAACTTATGCGAAACCTGAAGCATGATACCAACGCCGTCGCCTGTCTTTCCTTCGGCATCTTTCCCGGCTCTATGCTCTAAGTTCTCCACAATCTTAAGCGCATCCGATACAGTCTGATGCGTCTTAATCCCTTTCATACTTACAACAGCACCAATACCGCAGTTATCGTGTTCAAATTCCTGACGGTACAGTCCTTTTGTGTTCTTCTGGTTCTCCATCTTCTTGTTCCTTTCTGCTGTCTGTCTTCCCAATCAAACAAATATAAATTTCATCTGTCGCCAACTAATATACAACTACTTTCATCATTTGTAAACAACTTTTTTCATTTTATTGTCTGATAATATGACTATTTATTATTTGCTCATTTATTGTATATACTCTTTTATAAATTATCATTTCGTTTCGTTCAATTTGTGTGCGACTCAGAAACAGTTGTACGTCATACAAAACACTTTTTACAGAAAGCCTTTGACCCATGCTACCAGAAGCGGGTTGACATAACATTCCAGATAGATACCACTGGCCAGCAATCCCAAAATTCCAAGAATATACAGTAGCAGCATCCCGATTTGGAACGGTTTGCTGGCGTTCATCTCCTCATATCCCCTCAATTCTACGCGACGAACAAATAGCCAGTATAGGTAAACATACAGAATGCCGTAAATAAACCACTGGGGCATCAAGACGCTGATTGCCAAAATCACCCCGGACACACCAAAGGACTGTATCATGGATAGCAGAAAAATCCCAAACACGCTTCCGGCAACAGCGCTGCACAGATAATAGAGCATTTTGCGAATTTTGGTAATACCACACAAGATTAGAAGCGAAAGAAGTTCCAGTCGCCGGATCAGCACATACCAGAGCATTTCCTTTTGATCGACCGCACTGGCGCCCATTCGTTCAATACAGGTTCTGCTCCAGCGTGCAATCGACTGCATATCCTCCCACAAAAGAATACGGCAGATCAGTATGGCAATAAAAAAAGACAAAAGAAAAATCCCGGTCTTACCTCTGAACAAGGAAACAGAGGCTATCCTGGGAAATCTCTTTTGTCTGTGATAAGCATCATAATAAAAACGATTTTTCATAGAGATCGCATGTCCTGCTTGATAATCTTTACTTTCATCTTATGAAAAATCACACCTTTTATAACCGCAAATCCAATCATCCGAAAAACCACTTAATGTGAAAGCCGTTTCACCTGATACGCCAGTATCGCAGATACCGTCTTGGCATCCTGAATCGTACCGTCATAGATCTTTGCCAAGGCTTCCTGCATATCCCACGGCTGTACTTCAATGGTTTCCGCATCATCCAGATGCTGTTCTCCCGGCTCCAGACCGGTTGCCAGATAAACATCTATAAACTCATCGCAAAAAGCCACCGTAGTACGCAGCGAAAGCAGCGGCTCCAGACAGTTGCTACGATAACCGGTCTCTTCCTCCAGTTCCCGTGCCGCACAAACAGCCGTATCCTCCTCCACCGAATCCCGGGAACCTGCAGGCACCTCCCAGGTCATGCGTTCCAAGGCATGGCGATACTGATGTACCAGTATAATCCTGCCATCATCCAACACCGGCAGTACCGCCGCTGCACCTTTTCGATGACTGATGAAATCCCAATCCTCCGTATGTCCATTCGGCAACCGCACCGTATCCGCATACACATCCAGGATGGCTCCCCGATGTATCAATTCTCTGTGTTCTAAAATTACATGATCCATAGCAATCTCCTTACATAACAAATTGTTGTAGGCACCACATGATGGTGTTGTGTCTTCCATATCCTTTATGTCTCTCCTATCCTTCCTATTTTCATATTTTAATTATACTGTAAAAGTTCACCTATGGCAAAATTGCTGTTTTCCTGACTTTGTTTTCTTTGTCCCTCCACCCTGCAAATCGAATTATGTCAAATTCCCGGCATTTATCAAGTTCCTGGCAATTTACTAAGTCCTTAGCATTATACCCCCACTAACTTCAACCGATTCTTTTACGGTTATAATTTCCTTTTCCAGAATGTAACCGTATTCAAGTCTGCTCCCTTACGGTTGTTTTGCCTTTTTTCGGAATATAGCCGTAGCCCAGCCTACTCCCCTACGGTTGTATTTCCCTTTTTTCGGAATATAACCGTAGCCCAGCCTGCTCCCCTGCTTATCATAGAGTTCGGTAAAATCGTCCTTCAAAGAACTAGGCAAAAAAAGAAATATGTTTCCTATATACCGGCATCATGTACACACGCTTATGGCTTTCATCAGAATGAAAACTATCAACCAAATCGAGGCAAATTATACTTGTAACTTTTGCCTAGCACAGAGACGAGATACGCTCTCGCGAATCTCGCTCTGATTCGTGGTGGTCAAATGAACGTATGTGCAAGCACAACGTCTATTTTACTCGCCGCCATAACAAAAAGACCAAGGCACTTCGAATGAAAACATCCAAAACACCTCGGCCTCTATGAATACTATTAAAATCTACTTCGCATAATCCGTCACTCTAGATTCGCGGATTACATTGACTTTAATCTGTCCAGGATAATCCAACTCGGACTCAATCCTCTTGGAAATATCCCGCGCCAACAATACCATCTCTGCATCGTTGACTTGTTCAGGAACTACCATAACCCGAACCTCTCTACCTGCCTGAATAGCAAAAGACTTTTCGACTCCCTTAAATCCATCGGTAATCTCTTCTAACTGTTGTAATCTGTTTGAATATGCTTCTAAGGTCTCACGTCTGGCCCCTGGTCTTGCAGCACTAATCGTATCTGCAGCCTGTACCAAACATGCAACCAACGTCTCTGGCTCTACATCTCCATGATGTGCCTCTACCGCATTAATAACTACCGGTGATTCCTTGTATCGCTTACACAATTCCACACCAAGTTGTACATGGGTACCTTCCATCTCCCGGTCCACTGCCTTACCAATATCATGAAGCAGACCTGCACGCTTAGCCGTTCTGACATCTTCGCCGATCTCGGCTGCCAGAAGTCCAGCTAACTGTGCCACTTCGATGGAATGCTTTAACACATTCTGACCATAACTTGTACGATAACGCAACTTACCGAGCAGTTTGATCAATTCCGGATGGACGCCATGAACGCCCACCTCTAATGTCGCCGCTTCACCTTCTTCGCGGATCAAAGTCTCAACTTCTTTCTGAGCCTTCTCTACCATCTCCTCAATTCTAGCTGGATGAATTCTACCATCTACAATTAATTTCTCCAAGGCAATTCTAGCCACTTCACGTCTGACCGGATCAAATGCGGACAAAATCACGGCCTCCGGCGTATCGTCGATAATCAATTCTACACCGGTAAGGGTCTCTAACGTGCGGATATTACGTCCTTCACGTCCGATGATTCTTCCTTTCATTTCATCACTAGGAAGCTGAACAACGGAAATCGTCGTCTCGGCAACATGATCTGCAGCACACTTCTGGATTGCGGTAACTACAATATCCTTTGCCTTCTTATTCGCTTCCTCTTTCGCCTGAGCGATCGATTCCTTGACCAATTTGGCTGTGTCAAGTTTCACATCTTCTTCAACAGTTTTTAAAAGTATTTCTTTCGCTTGTTCGGAGGTTAATCCTGAGATTCTTTCTAGTTCCTGTACTCTCTGCTGGTTTAACTTTGCAACTTCTTCCTTCTGCTTGTTAACCGCCTGTTCCTTCGCAGTATACTCAGCCTCTCGCTTCTCCAAAGCATCTAACTTCTTGTCCAGATTCTCTTCCTTCTGAAGAATGCGATGCTCATTTCGCTGAATCTCTGCTCTGCGCTCACGAATCTCTTTCTCGAGTTCATTCTTCGTCTTCATAGACTCTTCCTTGGCCTCTAAAAGAGCTTCGCGCTTCTTCGTCTCTGCACTCTTCACAGCCTCATCGATAATCTCGCGAGCCTTCTCCTCTGCACTACCAACCTTCTTTGCTGCCGCATTCTTGTGGTATGCATTCGCGATTGCGAGAGACACTGGAACTGCAACGACTAACGTAACAATCACTGCAATAATAATCGCAAGCACAGGAGCACCTCCTTTATTTAATTTTATTGTACATACAACACGTAAAACTAATTGTCTGCATATAAATACAACAATTAAATTTTATACTTTATTGATACGCTTGTCAAGCATCAGAATCCCAATCACAGCCACGTATCACACGGCTGATCTCTGCCGGCGGAAAGCCACGCTGCAACAGGAATCGATACATCTTCGCCTGCTCCTCTCTGGTGGCGGTATCCGGGTCAAAATGACGCTTACGCATCAGCGAAATCATCAGTTGCGTCTGGGACTGCCGGAGTTCTTCTTCCATGCACCGCTCAATTATATCTGCCGAAATCCCCTTTCGCGCCAGATCCTGGGCCATCCGCCGCCTGCTCCTACCCTCCTGATGATACCGAATAAAGGATCTTGCCAGACGTTCATCATCCAGATAATGATACGATGCCACATAGGAGATGGCCGCATCAACAGCCTCCTGGGGATAACCATTCTCTGCCAACTTCCCTCGCAACTGCTTCTCGCTACGATCCATCTTCTCTAAAAGATGCATCGCCCGCTTCGTCGCTCTGGGCACAAGAATCTCTTCTAAAATACGCGCATATGTCTCCTCGGACAAATCCTCCCCCTCAGCAATCTGGTAGGTGGATAATTCCTTGTAATAGAGAACAAAGTCCGCCCCATTACTGAGGCAGACCTTGTATCGATTGTTCTTCCATTTCTCAATTGATGTCACATCCATAATCAAATACCATCGGCTTATTCTGCCGTGTCAGCAGTGTGCTCTTCCTCTGCTGTCGTATCCGGTGTGAAATAGTGTTCCCGTACCTGTCCCTCGATCTCATCGCAGACTTCCGGATGCTCCTTCAGATACGCCTTAGCATTCTCACGTCCCTGACCAATCTTCTCACCCTTGTATGCATACCATGCCCCAGACTTGTTCACAATGTCCAGGTCGGATGCAATATCCAGAATATCCCCTTCCTTGGAAATACCCTGCCCAAACATAATATCAAATTCTGCCTCACGGAAAGGCGGCGCAATCTTGTTCTTCACCACCTTGATTCTGGTGCGGTTACCAATCACTTCTCCCTGCTGCTTGATGGCCTCAATACGGCGCACATCCAGACGAACCGAAGAATAGAACTTCAGCGCACGTCCACCAGTGGTGGTCTCAGGATTACCAAACATAATACCAACCTTCTCACGCAACTGGTTGATGAAAATAACGATACAATTAGACTTGCTGATGACAGCAGTTAATTTACGCAACGCCTGGGACATCAGACGTGCCTGCAAACCCACATGGGAATCGCCCATATCACCGTCAATCTCCGCCTTCGGAACCAACGCTGCCACCGAATCCACAATCACAATGTCCACTGCCCCGGAGCGCACCATTGTCTCTGTAATCTCCAATGCCTGCTCTCCGTTATCCGGCTGGGATATGTAGAGATTGTCAATATCCACACCAATATTCTTCGCATAAACCGGATCCAGCGCATGCTCTGCATCAATAAATCCAGCAATACCGCCGGCCTTCTGTACTTCTGCCACCGCATGCAGTGCCACCGTGGTCTTACCACTGGATTCCGGACCGTAGATCTCAATGATTCGTCCCTTAGGAAGACCGCCCTGGCCAAGGGCAATATCAAGGCTCAGAGAACCTGTAGGAACTGTCTCCACCCGCATCTGGCTACTGGTGTCTCCTAACTTCATAACAGACCCCTTACCATACTGCTTCTCTATCTGGGAAATCGCTGCATCCAATGCCTTTAACTTATCTTCATTTGCCATAAAAACTCATCCTCCATTATCGAACCTTTGTTCGTTTCTGTTACTATAGTATTATACTTTTTCGGAAAAGTCAACACAAAAAATCCCATTCCTTGTGCATCTAATCACTGAGGGAAAACAAAAGAAAACGAATAAAAAAGACAGTAGAGAATTCTACTGCCTTATTATATAAATCCGTTTTCTTTCTTGTCAAGAGAAACTTCTCTGCCGTGCACAAACACAAACTTCTCTGTCATGCACGAGCACGCCTGATTCACAGTCCTAGTTCCGACCAAATTCAGACAGAATCAGTCCCTCGTTACGTTCCAATGTCATGCCAACACTCCAACTGTTGACGAACAATAGCAGCGGACGCCCCTTTAGGTCTTTAATCTTTTTCATATCGGACGTACCGGAGATTTTATCCATGTCAATTTCCTCATTCTCAATCCAGCGAATATGCTCATAGGGCAGATTCTCCATGCGAATCTCCACATTATATTCGTTGTTCAGACGGTATTTGAGCACATCAAACTGCAACACCCCCACAACGCCCACAATGATCTCTTCCATTCCGGTATTGTATTCCTGAAAAATCTGAATGGCGCCCTCCTGAGCAATCTGGGTAATCCCTTTCATGAACTGCTTCCGTTTCATGGTGTCCACCTGACGCACACGGGCAAAATGTTCCGGTGCAAAAGTAGGAATTCCGGCAAATGCAAAATGCTCTTTTCCGCTGACAAGGGTGTCACCGATGGAGAAAATACCGGGATCAAACACGCCGATAATATCCCCTGCATATGCCTTGTCAACAATCTTTCGCTCCTGGGCCATCAACTGTTGCGGCTGAGACAATTTGATGGTCTTATTGCCCTGTACATGAAAGACTTCCATACCCGCATCAAATTCACCGGAGCAGATGCGCATAAATGCAATACGATCCCGATGTGCTTTATTCATGTTCGCCTGAATCTTAAAGACAAAGGCAGAAAAATCCGGTGAAAACGGGTCAATCGCTCCCGCATCCGACATCCGTGGCAACGGCGCACTGGTCATCTGCAAAAAATGCTGTAAAAAAGTCTCCACACCAAAGTTAGTCAGCGCTGATCCAAAGAACACCGGAGAGAGTTCCCCTTTTGCCACAAGATCCAGATCAAATTCCGCGCTTGCGCCGTCCAGCAATTCAATCTCATCCAACAGACGATTCTTATTCTCCTCACCAATCTCATCCAGCAAGGCATCGTCATCAATATCAATGATCTTTTCCGTGCCTTCCTTGGTTCCTTTCAGGGTATCGGCAAAGGTACGCACCTGCCTGGTATTCCGATCATACACACCCTTGAAGCCCTTACCGGACCCAATGGGCCAGTTCACCGGACAAGTGGCTATCCCCAGTTCTTTTTCAATATCATCCAACAACTCAAAGGTATCGTTGGCATCGCGATCCATCTTATTGATAAAGGTAAAAATCGGAATATGGCGCATCACACAGACCTTGAATAATTTTCTCGTCTGCGCCTCCACACCTTTGGATGCGTCGATGACCATGACAGCAGAATCCGCCGCCATCAGCGTACGATACGTATCCTCCGAGAAATCCTGATGTCCCGGTGTATCCAGAATATTGATACAATATCCGTCATAGTGAAACTGTAATACAGAAGATGTGACAGAAATACCTCTTTCCTTTTCAATCTCCATCCAGTCAGAGACCGCATGTCTCGCCGTGGCCTTTCCCTTAACAGAACCGGCCAGATTGATGGCGCCACCATACAGCAGAAATTTCTCTGTCAACGTGGTCTTTCCTGCATCCGGGTGGGAAATAATGGCAAATGTCCTTCTTTTTTCGATCTCTTTTTGTAATTCTGACACAACACATTCCTCCATGTATCTTACAAATCCATCGCTTGCTTACATATCACAAACGAAATTAGTTTATCTTACTTACGTGTCCCTTGTCAAGTGAGGCTAATTCATTGTGGAAATGACGATATGGTCCGGTGCAATCCCCGCTTTCCGGTTCACCACATCTTCCACCTGTGCCCGCTGTGCGTCGGTGAGTTCCGTGGCATTCAGAATCACATCTGCTCCATCGCCGGAAATGGACACGATGGCCTCCTCAAATCCTTTGGACTGCAACATCAATTCACACGCCGCCTCCCGCTCAGCGATATCTGTCATCTGCGCCAATTCATCCACTGCCGCCTGCTTTTCCGTTTCCGTCAATGCGGTATTGTTCACAATCTCCAACAGGGTTGACTTGTTGGCTGCACGGGTCTGTTCCCGGTTCATCTTCAGGGTCGCCGCTTTCGAAACAGAGACATTTTTGCTGTCGGTCAGAACCGTCTCCCCTGCACTTTCATCCCCCATATCCTCCGATGCCTCTGTATCCGTCAGAATCTCCTCCTCCGTCAATTTCGCCACGGCCCCCGTCTCTTTTGCCTCTGCATCCTCAGCATCATTTTCCTTTTCCGCCATGGCTGCTATCTCATCTTCATCTGCTTCGTATGTATAATTCAAATATCCTGCTGCCGCAATCATCAAAGCCAGTGCTGTCACCACAAGTTGATTTTTTCGGAAAATTCGTTTCATGTTCCCTCCTGTGATCCCATTTCTACTATTGATATCTTATGTGCTTCCACGGAAAATAATGCCTGTACCGCCTGATAGATCCGCACCCGGACCTCATCATTTTGTGCTCCCTCTGCCACGACACAGATTCCGCGGATTTCCGGTGTCATTGTTTTCGTCTCATAAGGGGTTTCTCCCGAAAAAACGGTGGTGCGCTCGGTGGAGTTCTCCTGTGTGCTTTCCCCGGATTCTCTGTTGGAGGACTTCGTCTGTTGATTCACATCCTGCGCCACGACACTTTCTCCGGAATCCTGCAAAGTAATCATCACCTCCACCCTGCCCACCCCTTCGATTTCCTCCAGCAACGCCGTGAGCCGCTTTTCCAGTTTCCGCTCATAATCATCTGTGCTGTTTTCTGCAGACGCCTGTTGCTCCTCCTGTATCTCCTGCGTATCTTCTTTTTCCACCGGGAGAGAAATCACGATAAACAGCACCCCCATGAGAATGCAGACCAGCCATTTTTGCTTATCCATTTTTGAAAGGAACTGCATCCCCATTTCTTTGAAAGACATTTTTGGTTTTTGCTCCATGCGTTACTCCTCCTGACCTTCTGTGATAGCATCCAGATATTCCTGGTTGAGAAACTCCATCGATTCTGCCTCCTGGTGCCGCTGTTCCATCTGTTCGTAAAAGGATTGATAGGTCTCATCCCAGCGCACCTGAAACTCCTTGTCCCGGATTCCCAACAAGGGAAGCAGGCAAAAAAGTACCAGCACCAGTTCCAGAAAAAAGCGGATATAGCCCCGATATTCCTGGGACGGCAACAGATATAACACCAAGGTAAAGACCAGAAATAAAACAATATAATCTTTCACCCATGTAATCATGACGCATCACCTCTAACCATTCCCAATCAGTGTTGTCATCGCTACCGTGATAAAAATCAGGATCACGCAGGTAGTCAACACTTTAAAGAGCATGCCACCACCCTTGGCCGCCACCAGAACGGCATTGCTGATTCGCTTGTCTGCCACCGGCTCCACAAACGCAGCCAAAATACGATAGAGAATTGTCATGATTCCCACTTTGGACAAAGGCACCGCCACCAGCAGAATCAATGTCACCAGTGCGGCTGCTCCGATGCCGTTATGGATGACATTGCCGGCCGCCAGAAACAGATCAGACGCCGCTGACAGGGTGGAGCCGATTCCCGGTACGAATGCCAACGATTTCCGTAAGGTCTGCCGGGCAAAGGTATCCGTCACCGGCGCAATGGCGTTTTTGATGATGTTCAAGCCCAACACCACCGATGTCAGAACCTTGAGCGCCCAGGATACCAGGTTTTCCAGCAGATCGGTCAGTTTGCCAAACCGCCCTTCCTCCACCACATAATTCAGCAGTCCCATCACAACATACATACGAATCAGCGGAATCATACCGTGGCTTAACAGCCACTGCACAATATACACCACCAGAAATCCCAGTTCATAAAATCCCATCGCCGTAGCATCTCCCGACGATACCACCACGGTGCTGGCAAACACAGGAATAAATGCTGTCATAAAATCGATGACAACCGTGATGGTCTCCTCCACCACCACGTTCAGCAGAAGAACGGATTTCATCAAGAGTACCATCAGAAGCGAATAGACCAACAGGAAGCACACATTGGACACATAGGACCGTTCAAAGACCTGAGCAAAATTCTTCAGTAGGGAAAATGCCACTGCCAGTAACAGTATGTAGATCAGATACGTTTTGTTGGCCTCCCACTCACCCCATAGGAACTGCCAAATACACTGCCCGATTCCTTCCGTCAGACTGTACTCCCCCCGAATCAGCATCCATACCAGATCACCAAAACTGTATTCATTCACCAGATTTCCCGCCTGTAACACCTCATCAATGCCCTTGAAATCCAAGGTGTCAAAAAGTTGTTCCACCTCATTGTGTTCTGTCATAGAAATTCTCCTACCGTGGACAGAAAGGTCAGAACCACGGGCATACTCAACACCAGAATCGACAATTTGGCAAACACCTGAATCTGCCCTGCAATACTGCTATAACCGGCATCCTTACAGATTGCGGCGGCAAATTCTGCCATATAAGTGATTCCGATCATTTTTAAAATGGATGCAATATAAATGCGGTCAATCTTAATATAATCCGACAGACTCCCCACATAATCCAGCACCTCTTTCATTTTCCAGATCACACAAAAGAAGATAAAAACACAGCATGCCAAATTGATCATCATAGAAAATTCCGGCTTCTGCTGACGAAACAGCATGGCCAGCAAGACAGCGCCAATACCCACGGCTGCGGTTTTTACGATATCCATAGTGTCCCACCTTTCTGCTCCCACATCACTGTCTTAGAGTTCAAATAATTGTTCCATCATCTCGAACAAATCCAGAATATAAGGCACAATCCAAAACAACACCACCAACAGTCCCCCCAGCGAGATAAAAAAAGCCTGTTCATCCCTGCCACTATGTTTTAATACCTGATTTAATATGGTTACGATGATGCCAACGGCAGCTATTTTAAACAAAAGATTGATAGGCATATCACTTATAGCAAAAGCAGTAACAGCATTGCCAGCGCCATTCCGGTGGTGCATGCCGTCACCTTCTGTCTCTCCTTTTTCGTAGTATATTCTCTTTGCAGTGCCTCTGAGAACTGTTCATAATATGCGACAAACCCCTGATCTTCCCCCGGGCTGTCCACAGAAAATAAGGAGCAAAGCGCCCATACCCACAGACGTCTTTCCTCCTCTTTCGTGTTCTTTTGAATATCCTCCGTCATCTGCTCCCAGAACAAGCGGTAGACATCCCTCTGTTCATGTTGTTGCAGTTGGCGATACACCTGCGCAAAATACTGTGCCAGACGGTCATCCGGTTCCATACATTCATTGCGTAGTGCTGCAAGAATCGGCAGATTTCTCCGGGTGATTGCCTGATGCAGTCGTAGCAGCGACTGGTTCATCTCCTGCAAAAAATCACTTCGTTGTCGCAACTGATACCATTGTTGTAACAGCAGTCCGACGGTGCCGGATAGAAAAATTACAATTCCTAAGGTTCTGCACATAGCAATTCTCCCTGCCCATCATAGAGTCGATAGCAACGCCTCCCCTGTGCGTCCCGGGCAATCCATATGAGACGTTCAAAGGGACACGCGGTGAGAACGCTTTGATGGTCTTTCATACTGCCATACTCTTCCAGCGATCCCGCATGCATGGTAGCCACAATGGACACGCCGCAGCGCATGGCATAGGACAATGTTTTCGCATCCTCCTGACCGCCAATCTCATCCACCGCCAGAATCTCCGGTGCCATAGATCGTATGGCATGGATACACCCGGTGGTCTTATCGTAACCGGAATAAACATCCGTGTGCATACCCAGATCATTCTGCGGAATACCATGGTACGCTGCGGCTATCTCAAAACGTTCATCCACCACCGCAATACCCCGGCATTTTTCCCGGTTCGACAATTGCCGAATCAGATCCCGTAGAAACGTGGTCTTACCAACACCGGGCGGTGCCAGGATAAGCGTGTGAAAAATCCCCTGATTGTTCCACAGATAGGGACAGACCCAGCGCGCGCAATCCTTTTTCTCATGGGGCACGCGAATATTAAAAAACATGGGATATTCTACATTGCCGTCGCACCCAGCATCCGGCATATACTGTCCCGCCACGCCTACGCGAATCCCCCCTTCCATGGCAAGAAAGCCGCGCCGCAATTGATTGGCATAGGCATAGCGGGAATACTCGCACAGATACAGCATGGTCTCCTGGAGATCTTCCTCCGTAAGCCGCTCGGCATCTGTCACCACAGGTGTCAATCGTGCCATCCCACGTTCCAGATAACGACATCCCCCACCTCCTACAAACATCAGCGGTTGTCCAACACGCAGTCGGATTTCTTCCAGATCCTCGGTATCCCAGGGCAGCGACGCCAACCTGATGCGAAGCCGTTTGGAAAATATTTTTAATAACTCGTCCCTTTGTTTCATCGCCATATTCTAATATATTATCCTGTCCGAAGATTATACCAAAAAAAGAATGTGCCTCTGCACATTCTCGCGCCGAGCGCGGTCGCTTGCGACATATTCCTTTTCGCGCGAGTGCGCATCCTGCCGGAATTTTTTCATATAGGAAACTTCGTTTCCTATATGAAAAAAAGAGATGTGACTTTCATCACATCTCTTACCTTAAACGTAATTCTTAGTTGTACTTACGTTTTCTAGCAGCTTCAGACTTCTTCTTGCGCTTAACGCTTGGCTTTTCATAGTGCTCTCTCTTGCGGATCTCCTGCTGGATACCTGCCTTTGCACAGTTGCGCTTAAATCTGCGTAATGCGCTATCTAAAGATTCATTCTCTTTCACTGTTACACTTGACATAGTCTTACACCTAACCTCCCTCCAGTTGGGTATTGTGCACATTCAACTGTTTGGGTAAATACATGTTTGCACTGTTAAATATTATAGCATAAAATTCCAACTCGTCAACAGTTTTCTGTAGATTATGTTGTTTTTATCTTGCATGGATAAGTTCTTATGCCAACTGCTGTGCCAATGCATCGGCTGCTGCCGCAATCGCGTCCGGAATACCGGCCGGATTCTTACCGCCTGCCTGTGCCATATTCGGACGACCACCGCCGCCGCCGCCCACCAGACCGGCAATTGCCTTGATCAGATTGCCTGCATGTGCGCCTGCCTTCATGGCACCATCCGTTGCCATGGCTACCAGATTCACCTTGCCATCCTTCGCAGATGCCAACACAACCACACCTTCGCCCAACTGATCCTTTAACTGATCTCCCAGATCACGAAGCCCGTTCATGTCCACCTGATCTACGGAAGTGGCAAGCAGTTTCACACCGCCTACTTCCACAACAGCATCCATCACATCTCCCAAGGCATTTTGTGCAGCCTTGGCCTTGAGGGATTCATTCTCGCTCTGTAATTCCTTGACCTCCGCCATCAACTTCTCCAGGCGCTCGGTCAGATTCGCCGGTGTTGCCTTGACGATCTTAGCCGCCTGCTGTAACTCCTGTTCCTCCTTGGCATAGTAAGCCAGCACATTATCACCGGTCAGGGCTTCAATACGTCTCACGCCGGCAGCGACACCATTCTCGGAAACAATCTTAAATGCCATGATATCTCCAGTATTGGCTACATGGGTACCGCCGCAGAATTCCTTAGAGAAATCCCCCATGGAAACCACACGCACCGTCTCGCCATACTTCTCACCAAACAATGCCATAGCCCCTGTCTTCTTAGCTTCGTCCACAGTCATAACCTGTGTAACCACATCCAGATGCTCTGCAATCTGGTCATTGACCATATCCTCTACCTGCTGTAATTCCTCCGGCGTCATGGCAGAGAAATGGGAGAAATCAAAACGGGTACGCTCGCTGTCCTGATAAGAGCCCGCCTGCTCCACATGGCTGCCAAGCACCTCACGCAGTGCTTTCTGTAACAAATGGGTAGCAGAATGGTTGCGACAGATGCGACTACGATTAGCGCCATCCACCTGCAATGTCACCTTATCGCCAAGGGTAAAGATGCCCTGCTCCACATGTCCGATATGTCCGTATTTACCGCCCACCAGTTTCACGGTGTCATCCACCACAAAACGGCCACCGGCGGAACAAATCACACCTTTGTCTCCCTGCTGACCGCCCATGGTCGCATAGAACGGTGTCTGATCGACAACGATGGTTCCACTCTCCCCTTCTGCAATCTGATGGGATAATTCGGTAATTACCTCTCCATTTTCATCTTCTTTGGCTGTAGCAATTACGCTGATTGCAGAGTCAGCACGCAGTCGGTCATAACCCACAAATTCTGTGGTAATCGCCGGATCCACCTGCTCAAAGACAGAAGCATCGGCCCCCATATAATTCGTCACCTTACGCGCTGCTCTAGCCTTCTGACGCTGTTCTTCCATACAAGCGGCGAAGCCCGCCTCATCGTAAGTAAATCCCTTTTCCTCCAGAATCTCCTGTGTCAGGTCCACCGGGAATCCATAGGTATCATATAACTTAAAGGTATTCTCACCGGAGAGTTCCTTGGAACCGGAAGCCACCATCTCCTGCTCCATCTGCGCCAGAATCGCAAGCCCCTGGTCGATGGTCTTATTGAACTTCTCCTCTTCTTCGGTCAATACCTTAAAGATAAATTCTTTCTTTTCTTCTAATTCCGGATAGCCGTCCTTGCTCTCCTGAATCACAGTATTGGACAGATTAGCCAGAAACGTATCCTTGATGCCAAGCATTCTGCCATGACGGGCCGCACGACGAATCAGACGGCGAAGTACATAGCCTCTGCCTTCATTGGACGGCATGACACCGTCAGATACCAGAAATGTGGCAGAGCGGATATGATCCGTTATCAAACGAATGGAGATATCATCGATGGCATCCACCTGATAAGTCTTACCGCTGAGTTCACAGATACGATCACGAATTGCCTTCATCGTGTCAATATCAAAAACAGAATCTACATCCTGCATGACAACGGCCAGACGCTCCAGTCCCATACCGGTATCGATATTCTTATGCTCTAACTCTGTATAGCCGCCCTTGCCATCGCCATTGAACTGGGTAAACACATTGTTCCACACTTCCATAAAACGATCGCAGTCACAGCCCACTTTACAGTCCGGCTTACCACAGCCATACTTCGGGCCACGGTCATAATAAATCTCGGAACAGGGGCCACATGGACCTGCGCCATGCTCCCAGAAGTTATCGCACTCTCCGGTCTCCGGATCACGGTAAAAACGCGTAATACGATCTGCCGGGATACCAATCTTCTGATTCCAGATGGCAAATGCCTCGTCGTCCTCCCCGTAAATCGACGGATACAGACGATCCGGGTCTAATTCCAGTACTTCCGTCAAAAATTCCCAAGACCACGCAATGGCCTCCTCCTTAAAGTAATCTCCAAAGGAGAAGTTACCCAGCATCTCAAAAAATGTCAGATGACGTGCTGTCTTGCCCACATTCTCAATATCTCCGGTACGCACACATTTCTGACAGGTGGTCACACGCTTGCGGGGTGGAATCTCCTGCCCGGTAAAATAAGGTTTGAGCGGTGCCATACCCGCATTAATCAGCAACAAACTATTGTCATTGTGCGGTACCAGTGAAAAACTCTTCATGGCAAGATGACCCTTACTCTCAAAGAATTCCAGGTACCTTCTTCTTAAATCATTAACTCCAAACTTCTTCAACGTATCTTCCTCCGAACTCTATTCTTGGGCAGAAGTCTCCTCTGCCGTCTTGTCCTCATCCTTCTGTGCATTCTTGGCGTTCTTTTTCTTAGCCAGTTGAATTCCCAGCAACGCACCCAATACGGCAACGACTGCCAGAATAAGGAATAAAAGCAGATAAGACAAAAAACTACTAACGATCATAATGATGCCTCCTTGCGACATTGATTCTTCTTTTAACTGTATTATTATATAGGAAAGCACCTGCCATTTCAAGACAAGTTACCACGATTCCGGTATCGATAAAATGTCTTTGGCATCCCGCGGGCTATTCCAGAATCACATCTTCCACCAAAAGCGACGGCTCCTGATCTGCCGCGGCGGTGGCCAGTGCGTCACACCGTTCGTTCTCCGGGTGCCCGTCATGCCCCTTAACCCAGACAAATGTCACCTGATGGGGTTCCATGGCACGAAGCAGCGCCTTCCACAAATCCACGTTTTTCACCGGCTTCTTGTCCGACTTCACCCAGTTCTTTTGCTGCCAGTTGTCAATCCAATGCTGATTAAAGGCATCCACCAGATACTTAGAATCAGAATACAGCGTAACATCGCAGGGCTTAGTCAGTGCTTCCAGCCCCCGGATTGCCGCCAACAATTCCATACGGTTGTTGGTGGTCTTCTGATAACCACAGGATAGTTCCTTTTCGTGCAGTTGTCCTTTGGCATCCACCACCTGTAAAATCGCGCCGTAGCCTCCCGGTCCATCCGGATTGCCCCGGGCCGCGCCGTCTGTGAATATCGTTACTTGCATTACATTCTCCTCTACTCAAGATCAAAGATAATATTTTCCCGGTCGATCATAACTACTTTCTGCTCCAGTCCGGTCAACTCCGGTCGCCGTTTCAGACGCATGATCAGATCATACTGCTTCCACAGATGCATGGGAAATACCAGATCCACATCCATATGTTGCAGGAAGTATTCCATCCCCAGATAATATGCATCCTGCAACCGTGGGTCCAGTACCACAAAAGCGATATCAATATGGCGGTTCTGTATCCGGCGCAACTCCCGCTTATAGGCATTGCCATAGGTCTGCGTATACAGTTCTCCCACTTCTCCCGAATTCCACCAGTGCAGATCCCCGGCATGGTAGATGGTCTGGCCTTCTGCCTCCACCACAAAAGCAACCCCGGCATCCGTGGAACGCAGTGTCTCCACCGACAGATCATCAATCGTATATTTTTCCACCGGTGTCACAAAGTGAATCCGCTTGCGGATGGAGGGATCAATCCCATGACGCAACAGATAATTACGTCCCAGCCGGATATCCTTGGAAAAGACAAAGGTCACTTGGGGATACCGTTCACCCAGGCGCAACACCGCAAGGGAAAAATGATCCTTATGGCTATGGCTGGCAAATACATAGATATGCTTGCTGCCGTCCAGTACCGGTAATCTGCCTTCAAAATGTACCGTATCCACAGCGTCCGCCGGAAAATAGTCAAAAATTAAGATTGTACGATCCAGTTCCACCACAAAACAACTGTGATGAACATATGTCACCTGTAACATGCGCAATCACCATTCTATTTCATTCTGCCAATGATAGCATTGGCCTTGGCATAGATCTCTGCCGGATCAAACCCGATGTAGAATTGCCCCGCTTCATATAAGATCCGCCCATTGACCATGGTCATAATCACATTCTGTTTGCTGCCGCTGTAGACCAGATTCTTCACGATGTGATTCTGCGGCTGCATATTAGGCTGCTGCAAATCAATCATGATGATGTCTGCCTTCTTACCTACCGCCAGGCAATCACAATCATCCAGTCCCATACAATGGGCACCACCGGCGGTGGCCATATATAACACTTCTTCCGCGGGCACACAGGCTGCATCCTTTTCCCGCACCTTGGCAAGGGCTGTCGTCAAAAACATCTCTCGGAACATATCCAGACAATTGTTGCTGGCCGGACCGTCCGTACCGATGGCGAGAGCAATCCCCTCGTCCAGAAAACGCTTGATGGGAGCCACGCCACTGGCCAGTTTCAGATTGGAAGCCGGGTTGGTAACGGCTGTCAGATGACGCTTTTTGAAGATCTCAAAATCTGCGTCCTCCATATGTACACAGTGGTAACCACCGCCGCCATACTCATACATGCCCAGTGCATCCGTCAATTGCGTCGGTGTCATACCCCAGCGTTCCTTACACTCCCGCACCTCCAGTTCCGTCTCTGCGTTATGCAAAAAGACCGGAGAATGACATTTCTGCGCCAGTGCCGCGATGCCCTCCATCAATTCCTTGGATGTGGTATACTCCGCATGGAAACCAATAATAAAAGAAGACAACTCGCCCATGTCATTCACGATATGGTAATTCTCCTCCACCTGTTCCACGCTGCCGCCAAAATTATTCAGACCCGATGTCTGCACCGTACGGAATCCGCAGTCTACGGATGCCTGTGCATTCTTGGGCGGGAAAAAGTACATGTCAAAATTGGACGTAATCCCGCTGGTGAGATATTCCATAATCCCTAAGATATCCAGCCAATAGATATCATCCTCGGTCAACTGCCCTTCCCGGGGAAATACCGCATCCGTCAGCCAGCTCTGAAGCGGCAGATCGTCTGCAAAAGAGCGCAAAAAAGTCATAGCCGTATGGGTATGCGCATTTTTAAATCCGGGCATTAAGAGATTTCCCTTCGCATCAATCTCCCGATCCCAGATGACAATCTCATCCCCGGTAACCACTTCCGACACATCACTGCCATCCCCAAGATAACAGATTGTATTCCCTTTGACCCACAGTTCGCCTTCTACCACGGCAAAAGAATGTCCCTCTGCCGGTGTCAATATCTTGGCGTTGTAAAATCTGATATTCATATTCCTACCTCACACCTATCTCTATTGTTCTATTCGCGCATCCCTATGAGATGCATTCCCATTATGCCCCTACAGCATGCCATGAATCTCTCTGATGACGCGGCTCACCAATGCGGTAAAATCTTTGGCCACCATTTTGCCCGCCTCGATCACCTCTTCCTCTGACAACGGATTCGGTGAAATCCCGGCCGCCAGATTAGAAATACAGGAGATTCCCACAATCTTCATACCCATATGATTGGCAGCCACCGCTTCACATGCCGTACTCATACCCACGGCATCGGCCCCCAGAACGCGACACATATTAATCTCCTGCGGGGTCTCATAATTAGGTCCAGGCAACTGGATATAAACCCCCTCCCGCAGATTCAGATCCAATGCACAGGCGCACTTGCGAACCACTGCCTGCAAATCCTCATCATAGATATGACTCATATCCGGGAAACGGGGGCCCAATTCCGGGATATTGGCTCCGCGAAGTGCGGAAGGCACAAACGTGGCAATCTGTCCCGTAATCAACATCAGATCACCGGCACGAAATCCCTGTCGGATTCCACCGGATGCATTGGTCAAAAATAAGACTTGGGCTCCCATCATCTTCATCAGGCGAATGGGCAGAACCACATCCGTCATCTCGTAGCCCTCATAGTAGTGGACACGTCCCTGCATGGCAACCACCGGTGCGTCGTCCACATAGCCAAAGACAAACTGTCCCACATGCCCCGGTGCCGTGGATACCGGGAATCCCTCAATATCCCGATAAGCAATGGTCTTCACCACACGCATCTGATCGGCGTAGTCCCCCAAGCCGGATCCCAGCACAAGTGCCACCTGTGGCTGGAACGGAATCTCATTTTTGATGCTCTCATAGCATCTGCATAACTTGTCATATACTGGATTCATCTTCGGATCTCCTTTACTTGTCGTCCAAATCACCACGTCCGGCAATACCGACAAAAATGGCTGCCGCGATCACACCAACACCCATAATCATATACGGCACATCTCCGGTCTGATAACCTGTCATAAGAAATACAATACCTGCAACGATCATAAGAAGGATTGCAAAAAAATACTTCGTTCTTTTGTTCATGCTTCCTCACCCTCTTTTTGTAAAATCAAAATCTCAGATAAGTGTAACACACTCTTTTTTGAATGTGAAGTGCCGCCACGGTTTTCTTCCCCAAAGAATCATGACCACCAACCGCACCTATTCCACGGGCGTAGTCCTGAAAGTTAATGACCTTCAGTATCCCATAAACTCTGCAGCACTTATGTTGGGCGGAATTCTCACTAATATATGAATATGGTCTGGGCAGCATTATCCTTGTATAATTTCTACACCCTTGCGTTTGTATAATGTACTCAATATATTTTCGACATCTGCTTTAATCTGACCATAAATTATTTGCCTTCTGTACTTTGGTGCAAACACTATATGATATTTTCACTCCCACGACGTGTGTGATAAAATACCTTTTCCGTGTGGATATACCTTCTTTGTTATTTGATGCGGTTTAGATCCCACATCATGATAGCATTGGAGGTTATTTTATCTATGGCTAAAGCCTAATACAGCAAAATGGAAGTGACACACGTTCACTTCCGTTGCAAAAGTCTCCTCAAATAGGTTGTAACAATAATGATAAGAAAACACATACAGTGCCATCATGCAAGCACCCAGACAGAGACCGCGCCGCCTGCTGCCGAAAAGAGCGCACCGCCCTGTTCATCCAACGTCACCGGTGCCATGGTATCATCCAGTACGTTACGCATCAGACGACCTGCATACGCTGCATTGACCTGCATATATTTACTTCCGGCATCGTGGTCTGTCATCAGTACTGCCACACCGGACTGCGGGTGTTCCTCATCACCGGCACGGGTAAAGCCCACCACATCGCAATCGTCAAAATAAGCATGTTCCGGTCCATAGGCATAGCGTGCTCTCACCTGACACAAGACACGCAGTCCGGCTACCGGCGCAATCCCATCATGGGGAATCCCGTAGTAATCGCCATAGAAGACACAGGGGATTCCCTTTTCCTGTAACAGGATATAAGCGTATGCCAAGGGCTTGAACCAGACAGGGATAAAAGACGACAAGGCCTGGCCCGGCTGTGTATCGTGATTATCCACAAAGGTCACGGCATTGTCCGGCATACGCTCTGCCAGTGATTCCTGGCGCAGACGACCCAGATCATACATCCCATTACTGTTCGCCGCCTTGGTAAAGGCAAAATGAAGCGGCACATCAAAAAGTGACATGCTTCC
This sequence comes from uncultured Roseburia sp., assembly GCA_945836255.1. Lineage (GTDB taxonomy): Bacteria > Bacillota > Clostridia > Lachnospirales > Lachnospiraceae > Pararoseburia. Next base: position 79,976 of record CAMAKU010000001.1, read on the forward strand.
CTCCACACGTTCCAGATAATGCAGCAGACGGCCCAGATCCGGCGACCAGTACTCACCCACCGCAAAGAAATCTGACCCTCGATGCGCGCGCATCTCTTGCAGCCAATTGCGATAAAAGTCAAAACTGATATGTTTGACTGCATCCAGCCGAAAACCATCCACAGGCACCGCATCCAGATACCATTTGCCCCAATCCGTCACAGCCTTAACCGTCTCTGGATTGTCCGTGTCCAGATCGGCTCCCATCAAATAATCGTAATTGCCATTCTCCGTATCCGTCTCGCGATTCCATGTCTTGCCTTTGAAGCAAAAGATACCATTGCGTTTTGCCCCATCATCCCAATCCGTTCCACTAAAATGTGACGCATTCCAATGGAAATCCGAATACTTCCCGCCGCGGCCGGGAAAATCAAATCGGGTCCACGCCATAATCTGCTGTTCCCCCGAGATGGCCTGTTCTCTGTTATTGGCGGCATCTTCAATGACTGCGACCCGCTCCGTGGCATCCGCCCCCATCATGTGATTCAACACCACATCCGCCAACACCTGTATGCCGTGCTGTTGCAAGGTATGTACTGCGGCCAGATACTCTTCTTTCGTCCCATACTTGGTTGCCACAGACCCCTTCTGATCGAATTCTCCCAAATCATAAGTATCATAGACATCATATCCCACACTGCACCTACCGGCTGCCCCTTTATATGCCGGCGGCAGCCAGATCATATTGATTCCGCTCTCCTGCAACTGCGGTGCCGCCTGTGCCAGTCGATTCCAGTGCATCCCATCCTCCGGCAGATACCACTCGAAGCCCTGTAACATTGTCAGATTATCCATGGCGCTCTGTTACCTCACTTTCACCTTACCCACACATTTCTTAACATGACATCTTGTGTCACCGGCACGCATCCCCGGCTTATGGGCGATACTGGGCGGAAGCACGGCATAAGCCCCCGATGTCAAAACCATCCGGCACATCTCCTGAGGTTCCTGCCAGAATGCCACATCCTTGGCGGCATCATAAGCCACCTCCTCCTGTAATCCGGCAACACTGACGGTATCGATTGCCTCCGCTCCATCAATGATCCATTGAATATCCGCATAACACTGATGTGTCTCCAAACGGCATGCATCCGGTTCTTTTGTCTCATATTCCTGAATCATAAAATAGAATCCGTCGTCCACCTGATAGGTTCCCACCGGCATCCCTGCCAGATCCTGCCCCTCCAGATATTGAATTGCTTCCTGTAGGTTCATTTCCTTCGCCCTCCTTTGTTACATTTCTTCTGTATCAATAATTCTATTTTACTTCTACGGATTTGGCTTGTACACCCCGCAAACCTAAATCTGAATCAGGTCGTACGCCCGCGTGCCCAATCCAATCTT
>CAMAKU010000002.1 GCA_945836255.1 uncultured Roseburia sp.
GGCAGATGCGGCTGGACAGACCGTTGAGGCAGAAGTCATCACGGTAGATGTGATGGCAGAGCCGGAGGAACTGACGAAGACATCACAGGAAACGTTCCAGACAGAAGTTGTTGTGACAGAGCAGAAGACGGTCGCAGAAGTGGCGCAGGAGACGACCCGGCAGACTGGTACAGAAGAGGCAGAACCGGTGGAGACGGATGCCACATTGCAGGCGGATACATCAGAAGTGTCCCGACAGTCTGAGATGCAACAGCAGAAAGGGCAGGGAGAGGCACAGGATGAGATGCCCCAGAACCAGAAAAAGCAGGATGGACTGCATATGACAGAACAGAATGCAAAAATGGTACAGCAGCCCCAGACTTCTCAGATCAATCAGTATCATGCCACTACACAGGAGGTGACGTTGTCATCCGGTGAGACAGTGGATGTGAAGCACATTATTGATCAGATTGTGGAAGCGGCACGTACAACGATTTCCAATGAAACAACCACGATGGAACTATTGCTCAAACCGGAAGGGCTAGGCAAAATCCTAATGGAAGTATCGGAAGAGAATGGGCGTGTGACGGCACACATTTATACGCAGGATGAAAGCATCAAAGAAGCGCTGGAGCAACAGATGTTCCAATTGAAGGAACAGATGAATCAATCTGCAACCAAGGTGCAATCCATCGAAGTATCGGTAGGAACCCATGAGTTCGAAAAGAATCTTGAGGAAGGCCAACAGGAGCGACAGCAGGAAGAGGCACAACAGGAAAGCGGTAAGAGAAGCCGCAACATCAATCTGAACCTGAATCAACTGGATGAGTTACAGGGATTGATGACAGAGGAAGAACAATTAGTAGCAAAAATGATGCGGGATCATGGCAATACAGTGAATTTTACCGCATAGAAAGGAGAATGTATGGCGATTGTCCAACCAATCAAAGACGGTCAGGTCGTGGTAGACGAGGCGGCCGCAAAGAAGAGCAGCGAATCTGACAAATCCAACACCTACGATAAAGAAATGTTTCTAAAACTTCTGGTGGCAGAAATGCAGTATCAGGATCCGTTGGAACCGACCAGCAATACCGAGTATGTGGCGGAACTGGCATCTTTTTCACAGATTGAAGCAGTACAGGCAGTACAGCAACAGATGACAACCCTGGAAGCTAACTCGCTGGTGGGAAAATATGTGATTTTGCTTGATGGTGAGACTTATGTATCGGGCAAGGTTGATTATGTGATGACAAAAGACGATGAGATGTTTTTATCCGTCAATGAAAAACTGTACAACATTAACAAACTGGATAGTGTGTGTGATGCAGAATACTATAACGGTGTACTTGGTTCGCAGACATTTGCAGAGATGATCAACGCATTGCCGGGTGTCTATACCTTAACACTTCAGGATGAGGAGAAACTTACGTCGGCCAGAAAATATTATGACGATATGACAGATTACCAAAAACAGTTTGTTTCTGCGGACAATGTAAAGACACTTGAGAGTCTGGAAGAGCGCATGGAAGTGCTGAAAGCGGCATCGGAAGCGTTGGAGTCACAGGAAAGTGAGGAGTGATGGTATGAACCAGATCGGTAATTCCTTTACCTCTATCGAACAGGTCGCCAATCAATATCTGACCCAGGACGACAAGAAAACACAAAGGCAGAACTCAACAGGGGTATCTTTTGAAGATGTGTTGAGACAGCAACTGGCGGGTAACCGGATTGAGACCGATTCCACATTAAAATTTTCCAAACATGCGAATATGCGTCTGGAGCAGAGAGAAATCTCGCTTTCCACCGATCAGAGTCAGAGGCTGGAAGCAGGCGTACAGAAAGCAAGTGAAAAGGGGATAAAGGAGTCATTGGTGATTGTCGATTCTTTGGCGTTCATTGTGAATGTGCCAAATCAGACAGTCGTAACAGCCATGGACCAGACAGAGTCCATGGACAAAGTATTTACAAATATTGATGGAGCTGTAATTATTTAGCTGGACCTTATGGAAGCGAATGCCGTTGAATGACAGATACGGCGGATTACAGCATTTTAGGAGGTCATGAATTATGATGAGAGCATTGTACTCTGGTGTGTCCGGACTTAAGACACATCAGACCAAGATGGATGTTATCGGTAATAATATTGCCAACGTTAATACAATTGGATTTAAATCTTCTTCCGTAACGTTTTCAGATATTATGTACCAGACTACATCAGGAGCAACCGCTGCAACAGCCACAACCGGTGGAAAAAATGCAAAGCAGATCGGTCTTGGTGTTTCAACCGCGGCAACGAAGGTGAGCATTACCGCCTCCGGTGCAGCACAGTCGACAGGCGAAGCCTTCGATATTAAATTGACAGACAGTAACAGTACCAATTTCTTTATTGTGAATAATGGTTCGGAGAATCTCTTTACGAGAGCAGGATCGTTCTATATTGATGGTACCGGTAATCTTGCTATGACATCAACAGGTTATAATGTCATGGGCTGGCAGGTGGATCCCACCACAGGGGATATTCGGAAGGATACGGTTTCAGCACTGCGTATCATGCAAGCGGATAACCTGACGTCTGCACCGGAAGCAACCACCAATGCCAACGTAACCGGTTTGATCGATAAGAATGACACGAATGTAACCAGCGACAGTGGTTATTTTAGAACATTGACGTTCTATGATAATCTTGGTTATTCCTATACGGCAAAGTTTGCATTTAAGGCGGTGGATACAGATGCGGGAACGTATTCTGTGGAATTGACCAGCATCGTTGACAGCGACAATCAGGATATTTTAAAAGAATGGCTGGATAAGCAGGGCTTAGATACTACTTCCCGCAGCGATGCATTGGATAAGATTTTTGGTAATGATACCAAGGCTGTGAAGCGTTTCACTGCAGGAAAAGATTATACCGTGGATGCGGTCAGTGGTACGGTATCCATTACGATCCCGGATGGCAATGATGCAACGACAGATACGTATTACCAATCAGACGCGGTGAAGGGCCAAGACGGTAAGCTGCTGGGATATAATTTCTGTCATAATACGGATCCGAATAAAATAGTGTTCCGCTCTATCGCGGAGATTTATGGAGTGGATGCACAGACAGCAGCATCCGGCACATTGGCACTGGTGAAAGGCGGCCAGTTGGAACTGACCTATGACACAACCAATTATACCTTGCAGTTCAACACGTCAGATGGTACGTTCCGTTACATCAATTCCGCCGGAAATGATACAGTGATGTTGAATATGTCTTTACTGGGGGACAGTTTTGCAGATATTGAGATGGATTTCAGCCATATGCTCAATCAGGACAATGGCGGAAGTTCCACTGTGGAAGTAGAAAAAGGTGCCGATGACGGTAAGACTGGTATCGGCAAGAAATTAGGTGCATTGACCGGTGTTTCCATCGACGGAACAGGTCGTATCTATGGTTCTTATGACAATGGTAATACGGTGCTTCTGGGGCAGATCGCTGTGGCACAATTTGCAAATGCATCCGGTCTGGAAAGTCTGGGTAATAACTGCTATGGAACGACCCTGAACTCCGGTGAATTTGATGGTATTGGTGTCGAGGTGACGGCAGATGGCGGAAGTATGACCACCGGTCAGTTGGAAATGTCCAATGTAGATTTGTCTGCTGAGTTCACGGAGATGATTACGACACAGCGTGGTTTCCAGGCAAATTCACGAATTATCACCACATCAGACACTTTGCTGGAAGAACTTGTCAATCTGAAGAGATAATTAGTTTACGAAAAGGACCTGTTACGGATGCAGGTCCTTTTGTTTGTTGAAAACACAGGATTTGTGGTCATCTATTTTAGGAAAAAAATGTGCTGGAATTTTCGCAATTTGTGTAGAAATTTAGCAAATAAATGGAATTAAACGTAGACAAGAAAGACAAAATTTAGTAAGATTAAATAAACGTGTAACTATGCGTTTTTGTGTGTAAAAACACAAGATATAGTTGATTAAGTAAGTGAGGCGGTGAGTAGATTGGATTTAGCATCGATCATAGGTTTGGTTTTGGGCGTTGTTATGTTTATCTTCGGTGTAATGTCTTCCGGAGGTAATCTGGTGGAGCAGTTTGTCCATGTCCCATCCATTCTGATTACGATCGGCGGTTCGTTGTCGAGTACACTGACATCCTATAAGTTATCAGAATTTATTAGCGGGCTTAAGAGTATTACACTTGCCATCAAGGAACCGGCAGTGGGCAATCCGTCGGATGTGATTTCCAATATCATCAATCTCTCCAATATTTCCCGTAAGGAAGGACTTCTGGCGCTGGAAGAGGCGACACATGATATGGATGATGAGTTCCTGAAAAAGGGAATTAATCTTGTTGTCGATGGTACCGATCCGGATTTGGTGCGCGGAATTCTTGAGACGGATCTGATGAATCTGGAAGAACGGCACAAAAAGGTGATTGGCTTCTGGGAGAAATGGGCTGAGATGGGCCCGGCCTGGGGTATGATTGGTACGTTGGTAGGTCTGGTTATTATGTTGAAGAATCTGGATGATGCTTCCACGATCGGACCGAATATGTCTACCGCTTTGCTGACGACGTTGTATGGTTCGTTGATTGCCAACTGGCTTGCAGGACCGACGGCCGCTAAGTTGAAGGCCAACAACGCCGTGGAAGTCATGATGAGAGAGATTACGGTGGAGGGACTTTTGTCGATTCAGGCAGGTGAGAACCCGCGTGTTATCGAAGAGAAACTTAAGTCATTCCTTGCTCCGTCTGACCGCAATAACAGAAGCGAAGAAGACGGAGGTGAGGCATAGTGGCGAGGAGGAAGCAGGAGGAGGCTCCCAAGGGTTCTCCGGCGTGGATGTCTACGTTTAGCGATTTGATGAATCTGCTTCTCTGTTTCTTTGTTTTGCTATTTTCTATGTCTACCGTAGATGCTGAGAAGTTTGAGATGGTTGTTCAGTCGCTACAGCAAAGTTTTAGTATTCTCCCGTCGGGAGGTGCTACGATTGGTGATGGCGAACTAATTTCTTCCGGTGTGAGCATGCTGGATAAGTTCGATGTCTATTTCAACTCCTCATCCGCATTGCCGGAAGGTGATTATGAACCGGAGGATGAAGTGACTGCCACACAGTCGATTACTGCGGAAGAAGCCGAACAGGCATTGGATGCGCAGGGATTGACAGAGAGTGAACAGATGGCGGAACAGGTCAGTAGGTTGCTGGAGTCATATGGTTTGCAGGATGATGTGGAAGTAGAGTTTAATGAACAATATACACTGATCAATCTCAACGGCGCGCTCCTTTTTAATGCGGGGGAAGCGGAAGTCCGACAGGAGGTTTTGCCGGTTCTTGAGAAGATTGCTGTGATTCTCAATAATTATTCCAACAATCTGATTGAGATTGAAGGGCATACGGATAATGTTCCACCTGCTGCAGGTGAGACCTATGCCAGCAATGATATTCTTTCCATGTACCGGGCGCTCAATGTGGCGAATTATATGAGGGAACATACCACACTGAATCCGGCGCATATCAAGTCGTCCGGCAGAGGGGATTATGCTCCCATTGCCGATAATTCCACAGCGGAGGGCAGAGCCCGCAACCGGAGAGTGGAGATTAAGATATACAATTCCCTGAATTCAGACGGGATTGAGTAGAGAGGACAGACATGAAGAAGAATCTTATTACAGTAATTACATTAGCATTAGTAGTTGTCAATTTGGTGCTTACGGTGGTTCTGACCATTACGATTATTCCGGAGACGCAGAAGGCAAATGAACTGATTACCAAAGTGTGCAGTGCCATTGATCTGGATTTGGAATCCGGAAGTGCTACCAGTGCCGCAAATATCCCGATTGAACAGATCGAGGTTTACAATATCGAAGACAGCATGACCATCAACTTAAAGCAAGGCGAGGATGGCAAGGATCATTTTGCCGTTATTACCGTGTCCCTTTCCTTGGATACGAAGAATGAGGATTATAAGGATCTGCAGCCGCAGGTATCTGAGAAGGAGAAGTTGATCAAAGCAGAGATCAACAATGTGGTGTCACAGTACACGCTTGAGGAGATTAAGAGCAATCAGAGTGCGGTTCAGCAGGAGATTCTGAAAGATTTACAGAAGATGTTTGCGTCTGATTTTATTGTTGCCGTGGGATTCCCGGATGCACAGTATCAGTAATTATTCGATAAATATAGCAACAGGTGGTGAGAAAACTTGAGTGATATACTTTCTCAAAATGAGATTGATAATTTGTTACAGGCTTTAAGCAGTGGCGAAGTCGATGCGGAAGAGATGAAAGCCAGCAGCGAGAAACAAGTCAAGAACTACGATTTCTCGAGACCATCCAAGTTTTCAAAAGAACATCTTAGAACATTGGAAATCATATTTGAACATTATGGGCGGCTGCTATCCACTAACTTGCCGGTATACCTTCGCAAGAACATACAGGTTGAGGTGATGAACTCGGAAGCAGTTACCTATATGGAGTTCTCCAACTCCCTGTCCAATCCGGTGTTGCTTGGAATTGTGAATTTCGAGCCATTGGAAGGAAACATTATTATCGAAATGGCATCCAAACTCGGTTATGCCATTGTAGACCGAATGTTGGGAGGAGAAGGCGAGCCACTGGATAAGATCCGCGAGTATTCCGAGATTGAATTGCTCATTATAGAACGGATTATGACGGCTTGCGTGCAGTTACTGCGTGAACCATGGGAGAACGTTGTAGATATTCACCCTCGTCTGGAACGAATTGAGACCAACTCTCAGTTTGCACAGATTATTTCGCCGTCTGAGATGATTGCAATTGTTACAATCAGTATTAAGATTGGTGATGTGGAAGGCTTTATGAATGTATGTCTTCCCTATATCACGCTGGAACCTGTGATGGATAAGTTGAATACCAAGTTCTGGTATTCCAATATGCAGGAACGTTCCGGTATGGAATATGCAGAGGCGATTGAATCCCTGATTTCTAAGGCAGTGATACCAGTTAAGGCGATTTTGGGGAACAGCGTGATATCCGTCAGTGATTTTTCCGGTTTACAGGTGGGCGACATTGTTCGGCTGGACACCAAGGTGAATCAGGAATTGGATGTCTATGTGGGCGATATCAAGAAATTTACTGCGCTGCCCGGTGCTTCCGGGGAGGATTATGCGGTTAGAATTACATCAGTCATAAGAGAGGAGCAGCAATAGATGAGCGACGGCGTATTATCTCAAGAAGAAATCAATGCGCTTCTAAATGGTGGTATTTCAGATGCTACAGATGATGTGGTAGAGGAAGATGAACTGACACCGGATGAGGTTGACACCATAGGCGAGATCGCCAACATCAGTATGGGAACAGCGGCGACCACGTTGTTTTCGCTGGTCAACAAAAAGGTGGATATCTCCACACCGGTGGTCTCGATGGGTGTTTGGGACGATATCGTAGACAAATACGAAAAGCCCTGCGTTCTGGTTCGTATCGCTTATACCAAAGGACTGAATGGAAGCAATATTTTAGTTTTGAAAGAAACGGACGTGAAAGTCATTACCGATCTGATGTTGGGTGGTGACGGTTCTAATACCGATGGGGAGATTGGAGAACTCCATCTGAGTGCCATTAGTGAGGCGATGAATCAGATGATGGGGTCTTCGGCGACATCGATGTCATCCATGTTGAATCAGATGATCGATATTAGTCCACCATCTTCGGATTTAATTGATTTACAGGAATCGTCAGACGGTGGCGATATTGAGACCTTCTTAAAAGGCAGATTTGTGAAAATCACATTCCGAATGTTGATTGGCGATCTGGTAGACAGCGAGATCATGCAGTTATATCCGATATCGCTTGCCAAAGAGATGTGCCGTAATATCATGGCTAACATGGAAAGTGATTCGGCATCGACCGTAGATGAGGATGCGTATTCCGCCAGTGCACAGCCGCAGCCGGAACCGCAACCGCAGCCGGAACCGCAGCCACAGCCGCAGCCGCAGCCGATGGCACAGGATATGGGAATGGCACAACAGCCATATGCGCAGCCGATGCAACAACAGGTTCCGCCACAGCAGATGCCGTACATGCAACCCTATCCGCAACAACAGGTGAATGTACAGCCTGCCCAATTTCAACCTTTTGCTGGAAACTATCAAGCACCTTTCCAGCCGGAAAATATAGATCTGATTATGGACGTTCCTTTGGAGGTTACTGTTGAGTTAGGCAGGACCCACAAGTCTATCCAGGATATTCTGGATTTTGCACCGGGAACGATCATTGAACTCAACAAGATCGCCGGCGAACCCATTGATGTTCTGGTAAATGGAAAGTATGTCGCAAAAGGTGAGGTTGTTGTGATTGAAGAATCATTTGGTATTCGAATTACCGAAATAATGAAGTAAATGATAAGGAGAATGAAAACATGGCAAAGAATATTTTGATTAGTGATGATGCTGCTTTTATGAGAATGATGATCAAGGATATCCTGACAAAGAATGGATATAATGTGGTCGGTGAGGCAGAAAATGGCAAGGTCGCAGTGGATAAGTATTTGGAATTAAAGCCGGATCTTGTACTGATGGATATTACAATGCCTGAGATGGATGGAATTGAAGCGCTCAAAGCAATCCGTGCAAAGGATGCAAACGCATGTGTCATCATGTGTTCTGCAATGGGACAGCAGGCAATGGTTATCGAGGCAATCCAGTCTGGAGCAAAAGATTTCATTGTTAAGCCTTTCCAGGCAGAGCGTGTCCTGGAAGCAGTGAAGAAGGTTATTGGCTAAGATATGATTCTATTATCGTCAACAGGTGAAAGTCTGTTCCAACTGCTTATTGTTCTATTTTGTTTTGTTGTGGTTCTGGTGCTGACCTATTACACTACCCGGTGGATTGCCGGTTATCAGAAGAGTCAGAGTATCAGCAGGAATCTCTCTGTGGTGGAGACACTGAAGTTGACAACGAACAAGTATATTCAGTTGATTCAGGCGGGAAAAGATACCTATTATGTGATTGCCATCGGCAAGGATGAGATCACGGTGCTGGGACAGTTGAGTGGAGATGAACTACGTGAACTCCCCACAGATAAGGATCAGGAGATTCCCACGGTCAAAGGTGATTTTTCAGATTTATTGCATAAGTTTAAAGACCAATTACCTAAGAAATAGTTATGAGTAGTATGAGCAAAATAAAAAAAGGATATTGTATTTTTAGTCTGATGCTGGCTACCGTTGCCATTGTGGCAGCCATCTGGTTCATGGCTTCGAGTACAGCATATGCCACAGAGTATGGAGCAACTGAGGGGGCACCCAATGCCAGTGACTGGGTTACTGGAGAAGGCGGTGTTTCTCTGACGTTTGAGTCTGACACCGGGACGCTGTCATCCTCCGTTCGTATTCTGTTGGTGATTACGGTTTTGGCGTTGGCACCATCGATTTTGATTATGCTGACGTCTTTTACAAGAATAATTATCGTGTTGCATTTCGTCCGATCTGCAATCGGTACCCAGACAGCACCACCGAATCAGGTGTTGATTGGTCTGGCGTTGTTTTTGACTTTGTTTATTATGTGGCCTACGTTTACACAGATTAATGAGCAGGCAATACAGCCGCTGGACAATGGTGAAATTACGCAGGAAGAAGCACTGGATCGGGCGGTAGTTCCGATTCGTAATTTTATGTATGGACAGACACAGGAAAAGGATTTGGACTTGTTCTGTGAGATTTCGGGAACCACCTATGAAGATTATGATGATGTGCCGTTTGTAGTGCTGGTGCCCAGTTTTATTCTGAGTGAATTGCGTCAGGCATTTATCATAGGTGTTGTCATCTACATTCCGTTTATCGTCATTGATATGGTTGTTGCATCGGTGTTGATGTCCATGGGTATGATGATGTTGCCGCCAACCACGATTTCCCTGCCGTTTAAGATTTTACTTTTTGTGCTGGCAGATGGATGGAATCTGGTTGTGGGAGGTCTTGTGAAGACATTTTATTGATGGGTTGTGAATTGGTCAGAATATTTTATGCGGTGTGATTACACCGGATAAAGTATTCTGCTTATTATTTTAGATAGAGGTGATTTTGTGACACAAGGGCAGGTCTTAGATATTATTCGGGATGCTATCTACAATATTATCATCTGTTCGGCACCGTTGTTGTTGATTTCGTTGGTGGTCGGATTGATTGTCAGCATTTTCCAAACTGTCACGTCCATTCAGGAGCAGACATTAACCTTTGTTCCTAAGATTATTGCCGTATTTCTTGGCATGCTGATCTTTGGTGCCTTTATTCTGACCACATTAACAGATTATATTACAGAACTTTGGACAAACTTTAGCATGTATTTAGGCTAGTTTTGCTATGTTAGAATATACATTTGATATTAGTACATTTGAATATTTTCTGCTGATATTGGTCCGGATTTCATGTTTTGTATTTGTTGCGCCGTTTTTTGGCGCCAACGATGTGCCAGGCAGGGTGAAGGTAGGATTGTCGGTTTTTGTGGCAATTTTGGTTTTTTATGCCGTCCCTGTGGAGCACACACCGTACGAATCGGAGATCGGATATGCGGTATTGGTTTTAAAAGAGGGAATTACAGGATTGCTGATTGGTTATGCGGCATATATTTGTAATTCCATTATATTATATGCGGGAACCATTATCGACATGGATATCGGATTGTCTATGGCAATGGTGTTTGATCCGTCGACCGGAAGTCAGGTCAGCATTACAGGTAACTTATATAATTATTTTGTATTGTTGTTGCTGGTTGTTTCTAATATGCATCAGTTTATTCTGCGTGCATTGATTGATTCTTTTTCCCTGATTCCTTTGGGCGGTGCCCAGTTTGAGATGGATTCTTTGTTGAGCGCCATGGTACAATACTGCACCGACTTATTTATCATAGCCTTTCGCATTGTTCTTCCCGTTTTTGCGTGTATCATGATTTTAAATGCAATCTTGGGCATTATGGCAAAAGTAGCACCGCAGATGAATATGTTTGCTGTTGGTATTCAGTTAAAACTGCTGGTTGGTCTGGCAGTATTATTTATCACAACATTTTTGCTCCCTGATATCGCTAACTTTATTTTTAATGAGATGAAAACGATGATTGTTATGTTCATAGAAGGAATGTATTAACGTGTTAGAACGCAGAGACCTGTTGCTGGCATACGATCTGCAGTGGTTCGCAAAAGAAGGACCCGGTGGTGAAAAAACAGAGCCGGCGACATCAAAAAAATTAAAAGATGCCAGAGAAGAAGGCAAGGTTGCCAGAAGTCAGGAATTGAATTCTGCAGCGATGTTAATCGCGTTGTTTCTTTCTCTTAGGATTTTTATCTCTTATCTTGGGGAAGGATTTATCGGTGTCTTTCAGTTATTCTACCAGAAGATTCCCGATATTGTTGCAACGGAGCAGGATGGCATGACGGTGCATGCGGCATCTTCGATCTTAACACAAGGTTTTTTACAGGTGATTCGTCTCGCGGCCCCCTTTTTGATTGCCGGCGTTGTGGTCGCTGTGGTAATCAGTATTGTTCAGGTGGGGTGGACCGTTTCTGCGAAACCTTTGCAGCCCAAGCCGGATAAGTTTAATCCCATCAATGGGTTTAAACGGATTTTTTCCAAGGATGCACTCTTTAACTTGTTGATGTCCATTCTTAAGTTGGTAGTGGTTTTTTATGTGGCGTATCTTTGTATCAAAGATCAGGCCAACAATTTGTTCCTGCTGTATGACATTCCACTGCAACAGGCGATTGCGCTGATCGGCAATATCATTATTGATACCGGATTGCGTATCAGTCTCTGTTATCTGGTAATCGGATTGGCGGATTACGTGTATCAGCGGTTTCGCTTTAATGAAGACATGAAGATGACAAAGCAGGAAGTAAAAGACGAATACAAGAATACCGAGGGAGATCCGCTTATAAAGAGCCAGCAGCGTCAGCGTATGCGGGAGGCATCCCAAAGACGTATGATGCAGGATGTGCCCAAAGCGGATGTGGTTATTACCAACCCGACCCACATCGCCGTTGCCATCCGTTATGATGCGGAGCAGGAATCGGCACCTACCGTTCTGGCGAAGGGGGAGGATTATCTTGCCGTGAAGATTAAAGAGACGGCAAAGGAAAATAATATTGCAATCATGGAAAATAAGCCTTTAGCCCGTGCATTATATGCCACGGTGGATATCGGAGAACAGATTCCGCCGGAATTATATCAGGCAGTGGCAGAAATCCTTGCAGTTGTGTACAGTAATCGCTAAAATTAAAGATAAGTGAAAATCATTACAGAAAGGAGGAAGCGGAATGGATCTTTCCAATGTTAAGAAGACTGATATCGGCGTGGCAGCCTACTTGCTGGCAGCTATCATTTTTTTCATTATTCCGATTCCGTCCGTCCTGCTGGATGTAATGTTGGCACTGAATATTTCCATTGCATTGATTGTGCTGTTGAATGTTCTGTTTGTCCGGGAAGTGTTGGACATGTCATTCTTTCCGACATTACTGCTTTTCACAACAATCTTTCGTATTGCGCTGAATGTATCCTCCACCAAGTTGATTTTGAGTACCGGTTCCCCCGGTAATGTGGTTGTGACTTTCGGTGAGTTTGTTGGCGGCAATGATATTATCATCGGTGCCATTATCTTTATTGTCCTGATTATTGTTCAGTTTATGGTCATCAACAAAGGTTCAGAACGTGTGGCAGAGGTGTCTGCCCGCTTTACGTTGGATGCCATGCCCGGCAAGCAGATGGCGATTGACGCGGATCTGAATACTGGTGCCATCACGGAAAAGGAAGCGAGAGAGCGCCGTGAAAAATTACAGATGGAAGCCAGTTTCTTTGGCTCCATGGATGGTGCTACGAAGTATGTCAAAGGAGATGCCACGGCAGGTCTTTTGATTACGCTGATTAACCTGATCGGTGGAACGATCATGGGTGTGATGCGGGGTAGCATGGATTTTGGCGATGCGATTCAGCAGTACGGTCTGCTGACCATCGGTGATGGTCTTTGTTCACAGATTCCGTCCCTTTTGATTTCACTGGCTACCGGTATTCTGGTTACCAAGGGTTCAAAAGAGGCGGATTTCAGTGGTGTACTTGTCAAGCAGTTATTTGGCATTCCAAAGGTATTGTACATCGTTGGTGTGACGATGATCTTTTTGGGATTGGCGACACCGTTGAATCCGGTGCTGTTTGGCGCCTTTGGTCTGGTGTTTATCATTTCAGGATCTTCCATCTCCAAGAGTATTGGGGAGGAGAGTATCGAGGAGGAAGTGGCTGCGGAGGAATCCGAAGCAGAAGAGATCCGGCGACCGGAGAATGTAGTCTCACTCTTACAGGTGGATCCCATTGAATTGGAGTTTGGCTACGGAATTATTCCGTTGGCGGATGTGAATCAGGGAGGAGACCTGCTGGATCGTGTGGTTATGATTCGAAGGCAGATTGCTCTGGAACTTGGTACAGTGGTACCAATCATTCGATTGCGTGACAATATTCAGTTGAATCCCAACCAGTACATTATTAAGATCAAGGGGATTCAGGTGACGGAAGGAGAGATTTTATTCGATCACTATATGGCCATGAATCCGGGATATGTGGAAGAGGAGATTACCGGTATTCCCACCTTTGAGCCATCGTTCCATCTGCCTGCCATCTGGATTACGGATGGACAGCGGGAGCGTGCGGAAAGTCTCGGTTACACGGTGGTTGATCCTCCGTCCATTATCGCAACACATTTGACCGAAGTCATTCGTTCACATATTTCTGAATTGCTGACCAGACAGGATGTTCAGAATCTGGTTAATAATCTTAAAGAGACAAATCCGGCATTGGTGGATGAGTTGACACCGAAGTTGCTGGGACTTGGTGAGATTCAGAAGGTTCTTCAAAATCTACTGAAAGAAGGCATTTCCATTCGTGATTTGTTGTCGATCTTTGAAGTACTCGCGGATCATGCGGCAACCACGAGAGATACGGACATCTTAACGGAATATGTGCGACAGGGATTGAAGCGTGCGATCTCTGCACGCTATTTTGTGCCCAATGAAGTGACCAATTGTATCACTTTAGATCCGAAGGTGGAACAAGATATTATGGGTTCCATCAAACAGACGGAACAAGGTGCTTATCTGACGCTGGATCCGGAACGGATTCGATCCATTATGGATTCCCTGCAGACAGAAATCACCAAATTCGAGGAGACGGGTAAGACACCGATTGTGGTGACTTCTCCCATTGTCCGCATGTATTTTAAAAAGATGACAGAAGATTATGTGAAGGATTTGATCGTTGTGTCGTACAATGAGATTGACTCCGATGTAGAATTACAATCTGTGGGGATGGTGACAGGCTAAATGACCATTAAAAAGTTTCAGGGAAAGACAAAAGAAGAGGCAATTGCACTGGCGAAGGAAGAGATGGGTTCTTCTGTTGTGATTATGAATGTCAAGGAAGTACGACAGAAAGGCTTCTGGGGTATTTTTAAGAGTAATCTGTATGAGGTGACGGCAGCAATTGAGGATGATGCGGCGCCGGTGCGCCCGTTTACGGTGCCGAAGATGGCAGAGGCGAATGTACCGGAGCATCGCATGACACAGCATTCGTTTGAGGCGGTTGCAGATGAGACGATTCCGATTCCTTCTGTGTCTGGAGTGACGTCCACGCCAAAGGAGTCACCCGCATCCCACGCTATGGGCGCTTCCTCGACAGAACTTCGGGATGCGTTTGCTGCGGTGAATGAAGTGATGGAAAAGACAGGGCATAAGCAGATCACGCCGTTAGAACCAAAGCAGACTACCGGATACCCTACAACAGAAGCCATGGTCAAAGAGGAGCAGAGTCCGGTGTTCCGTCCGTTGGAAACCATGGAATTTGTGGAGGAGATTTCTTCAGACCGCACCAACGAGAGCCAGGCCTTTTTTAAGATGTTATACAAGGTTTTGCTGGAGAGTGAGGTTGACGAGATTTATATTAATCAGTTTATGGACGATATGGATCGCGTCTCACACAGTACCAATGGATTGGATTTTTTGATTTCCAATGTTTATCAGAAAATGATTTTGAAGTTGGGACAGCCGGAAGTGATTTCTTTGTCCAAGAAGAAGCCCAAGGTAGTATTTTTCATTGGGCCGACCGGCGTGGGAAAGACGACTACCATTGCCAAGATTGCATCCAAATTCAAAGTGGAGCAGGAAAAGAAAGTGGCACTTCTGACGGCGGACACGTATCGTATCGCTGCGGCGGAACAGTTGCGCACCTATGCCAATATTCTTGACACACCACTGGCAATCGTTTATTCTCCGGAGGATATCGGTAAAGAGATTGCGCGATTTGAAGATTATGATCTGGTACTGGTGGATACCGCAGGATTCTCCCACAAGAATGATGCTCAGCGCGAAGATATGAAGCGTCTGTTGCAGAGTTTGCCGGAGCAGTATGAAAGACAAGTGTATCTTGTGCTCAGTTCCACCACAAAATATAAGGATTTGTTAGAGATTACTGATATTTATCAGGAATTTTGTTGTTTCCATCTGATTTTTACCAAGTTAGATGAGACGGGAGCGTATGGAAACATTTTAAATATCAAATTGCATACGGGGGCAGCACTTTCTTATGTTACAACCGGACAAAATGTGCCGGATGATATTGAGGTGGTTGATACGCAGAAATTGGTAAAACAATTATTGGGAGGCAAATAAATGGATCAGGCCGAACAATTAAGAAATGTAATAAAACAAAAGAACCAGAATAACATCAACAATGCCAGGGTGATTACGATTACCAGTGGCAAAGGTGGTGTGGGTAAATCCAACATGGCGGTTAATCTGGCTATCTGGTTTCGTAAGATGGGACAGCGTGTCATTATTCTGGATGCGGATTTTGGATTGGCTAATGTGGAAGTTATGTTTGGCACGGTTCCGGAATATAATCTCAGTGATCTGATCTTTGGGGGGAAAGGCATCCGTGAGATCATCACCAGAGGCCCCATGGACATCGGATTTATCTCCGGAGGGTCCGGAATTGTGGGATTGAACAATCTGACAAAAGAGCAGATCGACTATCTGGTTCACAGTTTGTCGCTGTTGAATGATCTCTGTGACGTACTGATTATTGATACCGGTGCCGGTGTGTCGGACAGTGTTTTGGAATTTGTTTTGGCAAGCCCTGAGGTGATTCTGGTGACCACACCGGAGCCCAGTTCCATCACGGATTCGTATTCGCTGATGAAAGCACTTTATAAGAGCCCTAAGTTTATTCGCAATGGGACCAATGTGCATCTGGTGGCCAACAAGGTCAATTCCGAGGCAGAAGGTGAAGCGGTCTACCAAAAACTGAATTCTGTTGTAGAAAAATTTTTGGATGGACGGTTGCATTATTTGGGAATGATTCCGGTGGATTCGGTGCTGGAAAAGGCGGTTCGCAACCAGAAAATGGTATCGACCTCGGCACCCAATGCCAGATCGACCAAAGCGTTTGAGATCATCGCCCAAAATTTACTGACGGGGGACGATAAAAATCGTTATCGCTGGGGAATTACACAATTATTTAATAATTTTATGGGAAGATCATAAGATATCTGAGATGATCCAGGAGCATGAAAATGAGGATTAGCGAGTTATTACCGGGATGTAAAGTAGATATTCGGATTGTGCAATGCATGGAGAACCAGTCGGTGGAACATGCCCAACAGGGGATTTATTATTCGACGATTTTTGATGTCTATGACGATAATACCTTGGAATTGATGATGCCGATGGTGGGTGGCAAGTTACAGTTGCTGCGCAAACATATCCGCTATGAGTTTGTTTTTTCCACGGCAAATGGTTTATATAAAGCAGAGGGGACGATCACTGACCATGTCAAAAAAAATCAGTTCTATCTTTTGAAAGTTGAACTGACCAGCGCTCTTGAAAAATATCAGCGCAGGCAATACTATCGAGTTGCCTGCATGATTCCCATGATTTTTATGGCATTGACGGAAGAGGCTGTGGAAGCAAAGACCGTGGATGACGTGAAAGAGTGTATGAAAAATAGCAGTGAAATGAAGGTGCGAGGGATTGGTACAATTCTGGACATCAGCGGTGGCGGCGCACGATTTGTGTCGACGAATTCACTGCAGGATGTGACGTATCTTCTGCTTGAGTTTCAATTGCAGCGGGAAGGCCGGGAGGAGGAACTGGATATGGATGTCATTGCCAAGATGATTCATTCCGAGCGCATGGAGGGAAGCGACAAATATATGCATCGCGTCCAGTTCTTTTTCAAGGATAACCATACAAAAGAACAATTGATTGGCTATGTGTTCGAGGAAGAACGCAGAATCAGAAAGAAGGAACAGGGAATATAATGCAAAAGGTGCTTGTTGTTGATAACTCTGCACTCATGAGAAGAAATTACTGTGATATAATAAACGCAGACAAAGACTTTCATGTAGTTGACATGAGCATAAATGGTGAAGATGCCTACAACAAAATACACAAAAATTTCTACGATGTTGTGATTCTGGGGATGACGTCGCCCAGAGTCGACGGTGTTGGTTTACTCAGGCAGTTGCAGGAGGAACAGATTGCGATTACAGTCATTCTGATTTCCACCACCTTGCCGGAAGACATGGAGCGGGTGAGACAAGCAATGTCGCTGGGGGCATATGATTATGTCTGTCGTTTGACACGTTTCAACGGTGTGTCCGATGATTTTGCCCGGGATTTGTTGCAGTCAATGCGTTGTGCCATGGAAGGGAAACGCGCACCACAACATACCAGCGAGGTGGCGGATCGTGTCAGCCGGCTGACACAGCGTACGATGGATACGCTGTCATCGGCGGATGCGCAACGGCCGGCAGTCAAAACCGGATCGCCACGAAAAGTGTCCGGCAGAAAGCGTCTGATTGCGCTGGCGTGTTCCACTGGTGGTCCACAGGCATTGCAACTTATGATGCCGATGATTCCGGCGGATATAGGAGTTCCCATTGTGTTAGTACAGCATATGCCGGCAGGCTTTACCGATGCTCTTGCAAGGCGATTAGATCAGACTTGTGCGGTTCATGTGAAAGAGGCAAAAGACCAGGATGTGCTGGAGCCGGGATGCGTTTATATTGCACCGGGTGGCAAGCATATGGAGATTAAGCAGAATGCGAACAAGGAAGCATATGTAAGCATCAATGACAAGCCGCCGATCAACAGCCTGAAGCCTTGTGCGGATGTGATGTATGAGTCGCTGATTCATTCCGATTATGCAGAGATTATCTGTGTTGTCCTGACGGGAATGGGGATGGATGGAACCAAAGGCATTACGGCTTTGTCAAAGCACAAGAAGATTTATGTAATTACAGAAAGTCAGGATACCTGTGTTGTCTATGGTATGCCCAAATCTATTGTGAATCATGGACTGGCAGATAAAACGGTTCCTATTAACCAGATTGCAGATGCAATTATTCAGAAATTGGGGGATTAGAAAATGGATGTAAGTCAATATCTCGACATTTTTATCGACGAAACCAATGGTCACATTCAGACATTGAATGATAATATTATGATTCTTGAAAAAGAACCGGAGAATAAGGATGTGATCAATGAGATTTTCCGTGCGGCGCACTCACTTAAGGGTATGGCTGGCACCATGGGCTTTAAGAAGATGCAGCGCTTGACCCATGACATGGAAAATGTATTTCAGGAAGTGCGAAATGATAATATCAAGGTGAACAGTAATTTGATCGATATTCTGTTTAATTGCCTGGATGCCATTGAGGAATATCTTGAGACGGTTAAGGCGACTTCCAACGAAGGCGATAATGGCAATGAAGCATTGATTCAGCAGTTGAATGATTATCTCAGTTCTGGTGGCAGTGCGACGCAGACCACAGGTGCCGCAGAGGCGGACAAGCCAGAAGTATCGGACGCATCACAGGAGAGTTCTGACGGTAAGACCTATCTTACGATTGATGTGGATGATGTCTCTTGCAACAAGATCAAAGAAGCGCAGGAAGCAGGCTTACATGTCTATGGAATGACGGTACATATTCAGAAAGAGTGTCTCCTGAAAGCAGCCAGAGCATTTCTGGTGTTTAAAGCGATTGAGGATTTTGGCGAGATTCTGGTGTACAATCCCAGTTCCCAGGATATTGAAGACGAGAAGTTTGAATTTGAGTTTAGTCTGGTGATTGCTTCTGAGCATGATTTGCAGCCTATGGTAGATGCGGTGAAGGCTGTATCAGAGATTGAGGGCGTTGATGCCGGTGAGGTATCTTACGAGCATTATCTGGAGAAGACTGACCTTCCGGAAGAGTCGCAGCAAGAGGAAGAGACGAAGCCTGCTGCTAAGAGTTCTGCAGAGCCGGCAAAGACATCTGCCAGCAAGACCGCATCCAACAATAAGAATGCGAACAACAAGCCGGTAACCGCGAGAACGGTCCGTGTCGATATTGAGAAACTGGATGCCTTGATGAATCAGGTCAGTGAGTTGATCATTGCAAAGAACAGTCTGGTTGCTATCAGCGACTCAGATCAGAGCGGTGACTACAATACTCAGACCTTCCATGATCAGATCGAATATCTGGAGAGAATTACAACCAATCTCCATGAGTCTGTTATGAAGGTACGAATGGTTCCCATTGAGAGCGTTGTTAATAAGTTCCCGAGAATGATTCGAGACCTGAGCCGTAAATTAAATAAGCCTATGGAATTGTATATGTCCGGTGAAGAGACCGAACTTGACCGTACCGTTGTGGATCAGATTGGTGATCCGCTGCAGCATTTGCTTCGTAATTCTGCCGATCACGGCATTGAATCTCCGGAGGAGAGACGTAAATGCGGCAAGCCGGAGACAGGAAGTATCATTCTCAATGCATTCCAGGAAGGCAATAATGTCATCATTGAGGTAAAGGATGACGGTGCCGGTATCGATACCGAACGCGTTAAGGCAAAGGCAGTGGAACGTGGACTGGTAACGGAGGAACAGGCAGAGAATCTTTCCCAGAAGGAGATCATTGATTTCCTGTTTATGCCGAGTTTTTCTATGGCAAAGAAGATTACTGATATCTCAGGACGTGGCGTTGGACTGGATGTAGTAAAGTCTAACATCGAGGCATTAGGCGGCGATGTTACCGTTAAGAGTGTTAAGGGAACCGGAACGACGTTTATTGTTCGCTTGCCGTTGACGCTTGCTATTATTCAGGCATTGATGGTAGAAGTGCGTGACGAAAAATATGCCATTGCGCTGGGATCTATTCAGAATATTGAGAGTATTCCGGTGGGTGATATTAAGTATGTACAGGCGGAAGAAGTCATCCACTTAAGAGGTCTGGTGATTCCGCTGATTCGTCTGGATCAGTTGCTTGACTCCGCACCTAAGGAGGAGGAACCGGAGACGTTGACTGTGGTCATTGTCAAGAAGGGCGACAGTTATGCAGGACTAGTTGTTGACAATTTGATCGGTCAGCAGGAAATCGTTATTAAGTCTCTTGGTAAGTGCATCGATAACAATAAGATCATCAGTGGTGCGACCATTCTTGGTGATGGTGAAGTGGCCCTGATTCTCGATGTGAATGCAATCTTTTAGTTTGGGAGGTAAAGTGTCATGAAAGACGAATACGGATTGGACGTTGTTGAAAAAGAAAAAGTGCAGTACATTGTAGTATCTATTGGCAATGAACATTACGGACTGGATATTTCTTACGTGGATAATATTGTTCGCATGTGTAAGATTACCCGGGTGCCAAAGGCACCGTTCCATTATATCGGCATTATCAATATCCGTGGTGAAGTGGTACCACTGATGAGTCTGCGCCGCAAGATGGGATTGGAAGACGATACGTTTACGGACATTTCCCGTATCATTATCTTAAAGACAGAGGAACAGGGACTGGTAGGCGTGGTCGTGGACGAAGTGAAGGAAGTTATTGCGTTGACGGAAGATGACATTGACCGTAATGCGCAGAATTCACAGGGAGACAAGCAGAACTATATTAACGGTATCGGAAAGAACGGAGATGAATTAATCTCTATTCTGGAACTTTCAGCCATCCTGGAGGAAGGCACAATGTCGTGATTTGGAGGACGATATGATCAGTTTACAGGAAGTAAATGAAAAGTATCTCGATGTATTGACCGAGATTGGTAATATCGGTGCCGGCAACGCTACTACAGCGATTGCTGATATGTTAGGACTTCGTATTGATATGAACGTGCCACAGGTGCAATTCCTTCCGGTGGAGGAGATTGGCACTTCCATTGGTGCGGAAGATGAAGTGATTGTCGGCATTATGCTAGGTGTAGGCAGTGATATTGACGGAAGTATGATGTTTTTGATGGATATGAATTCGGCCCATCATATTATTAACCGTTTGATGATGCGCCCGGATGACTATATGGAAGATTTTGACGAGATGGATCTTTCTGCTGTCAAGGAGGTCGGCAATATTATTGCAGGCTCTTATTTGTCAGCATTATCCGGTTTGACAGGCTTGACCATTACGCCAACGGTGCCGTTTGTGGCAGTGGATATGGCGGCTGCAATCCTTAGCGTACCGGCGATTCAGTTTGGTATGTTTGGTGACAATGCATTGATGATTAAGACAGAGTTTAGTGACGAAATGAAGATTAACGGCTATTTTATTCTTATGCCGGAAGAAGAGTCATATGAGAAAATCTTATCTTCGCTAGGTTTGCCGGTTTAGGGGATGTATATGGGACAAGTAATAAAGGTTGGTATGGCAGATCTTAATATCTGCAAGGCACCGGATGTTCTGACGACGATTGGTCTGGGATCGTGTATCGGAATTGCATTGTATGATCCGGTAACGAAAATCAGTGGCCTTGCACATATTATGCTACCAGATAGTACACAAATCAGAAACAATTCTAATATTGCCAAATTTGCCGACACAGGAATACAGAAGTTATATGATGATATGATCAAAGCCGGTGCCAATCGCACGAAGATTGTCGCCAAGATAGCCGGCGGTGCCAAGATGTTTGAATTGAGCAACGCCGGAACGCAGGGGATTAATATCGGAGAAAAAAATGCAATCGCTTCCAGAGAGAAGTTGAAATCACTGGGGATTCCGCTGATTGCCGAAGATACCGGTCTTAATTTTGGTCGGACAGTGGAATTATACAGCGAGACAGGACAATTTTTGATCAAGGCTGTGGGTAAGCAGGAAAAGTATATCTAGGAGGGCTTATGAATACAAAACCGATTCCTATCATTATTACGTTGCTTGCCGCAGGCATCTCCTGTCTGGTATCGGCGATACAGGGCGTATCTTTTGGGATTTATACCAAGCGTCTGATCATTACAGTGGTTTGTTTTGCTGTGATCGGAATTGTGGTTCGAGTGGTTTTGGAACGCTCATTTGCGGTCATGGAACCGGAACCGGAGGATGAAGAACAGGAAGTCGAGGAAGACGAGAGTACCTTAGAAGATGTTCATTCTGGAGAAGAACAGGAAGAGTAAATTAACGTCGGGGGCACAGGATGAAGACGGTTGACAAGGACAAACTATGGGATTCTTATCGAAAGAAGCCAACACCGGAAATCAGAGAACAGATTATTATTGAATATGCACCACTGGTCAAGGTCGTTGCAGGACGCCTGAGTATCTATCTTGGCAGTAATGTGGAATTCGATGATCTGGTTAGTTATGGCGTGTTTGGATTGATTGATGCCATAGATAAGTTTGATTTGGATAAAGATGTTAAATTTGAGACCTACGCGAGCCTTCGCATACGTGGTTCGATTTTAGATCAGATTCGTAAAATGGATTGGATTCCGCGGACGGTCAGACAAAAGCAGAAAAAGATTGACGAAGCCATCAAATCCGTGGAGATGCGGACGGGGAAGACGGCCACGGATGAGGAGATTGCGGAGGAACTGGGATTAAGTGACGGAGAACTGCTGGATTGGCAGTCGCAGTTAAAAGTTACGAATGTGATTTCCCTGAATGAATTTGTGGAGCAGGGAGCAGAACCGGTGATGGATGCCCACCGCAATTCGCATTTTATTCAGCCGGAGGAGATGATTTCCCAGCAGGAATTAAAGAAAATGCTGGGTGAAGCGTTGGAAACGCTGACGGAGAAGGAACGCAAAGTTGTTTTAATGTATTATTACGAAGATATGACGCTCAAGGAAATCAGTGCAGTTCTGGAAGTGTCAGAATCTCGTGTCTCGCAATTGCACACAAAGGCGATTGCGAAGATGCGTAAACGTATGGGCAACTATCTTGGGATATTGACAAATAATGATTAAGGGGGATGAAATGGAGCAAAAAAACGGTTATTTTAGACTGCGTTGGGAAGAACAGATGGCAGTCTGTCAAATTTTTGCACCGAAAGACGATGGCGTGCCGGTTTCTTACAAGGAACTGGCTTCTTTTTTAAACAACCATGGGATTGAAGGATATAAAGAGGCAGAACTGGTTCAGGCGATTCGCAGCAATCAGGACTGCCAGGTGAATCTGACACAGGGCGATGGAATTGAGTTCGCAGAGTCACTGGAACTACAGTGCTCGCTGGACAAGATGAAGATCACCGGTGTATTTTATCCACCCACAGAAAAGGGAAGTCTGATGAATGCACAGGATATTGAGGCTTTTTTGCGGGGAAAAGGGGTCCGCTTTGGGGTGCAGGATGATGTTATTGAAGCGTTTCTGGAACATCACATTTACAATACCCCACTGGTATTGGCGGAAGGAAAGCAGCCGGTGCATGGTCGAGATGCGCGGATTGAATATTATTTTAATACGAATCCATCCCTGAAGCCAAAGCACAACGAGGATGGCTCCGTGGATTATCACGCATTGAATACCATCTGTGCCGTGGAAAAAGGTGACAAACTTGCCACCTTGTATCCGATGGATCAAGGTGAGCCGGGCATGGATGTATTTGGCAAGGCGATCCCACCCAGAACTGTCAAGAATCGCGTACTGGAATATGGAAGAAATATTACGGTGTCAGAGGATGGTCTGAATCTGTATTCCGATGTGACGGGGCATGTATCACTGACGGATGGAAAGGTATTTGTCTCTGATGTCTATGAAGTGCCGGCTGATGTGGATACGACCACCGGAGATATTGATTATGCGGGCAGTGTTCATATCCGAGGCAATGTCCGGGGCGGATTCACAGTGATTGCCAAAGACGATATTGTGGTTGAAGGTAGTGTGGAAGATGCCATGTTGCAGGCAGGCGGCGATATTATTGTAAAGTGTGGTATCCAAGGTATGCAGCGGGGGATTCTGGAAGCTCAGGGCAACGTGGTTACCAAGTATATCGAGAATGCTAAGGTGTTTGCCGGTGGATACGTGGAGACCGGTTCCATTATTTACAGTGAAGTTGGTGCGGGGGAAGATATTATTGTGGCTGAGAAAAAGGGCTTCATTAACGGTGGCGTGATTCGTGCCGGCGGCAAGGTGGAGGCCAACAGTATCGGTTCTGCTATGGGGGCAAGTACCACGATTGAAGTGGGAATCCAGCCGGAACAAAAAGAACGATATAACCAGTTGCAAAAGGAGATCGAGGCATCCAAGCAGGGTATCGCCAAAATCCAGCCGGTGGTGGAAAAATATATGCAGTTTATCAAGACGGGACAGGAACTTGACCCGAAACATAAAACCTATTTTAACCAGTTGTTGGCGCAACTTAAGCAGATGAAGCAGGAACTGGAAGAGAACCAGAAAGAGTATGAGAGTCTGCATCAGAATATGTTAGTGGGAACCCATGCAAAAGTGTCGGTACACAAAGATATCTATCCCGGCACCATTGTAACCATTTCGGATGCCTCCTATACCTTGAAGGACAAGCGTTCCTTCTGTTGCCTGGAGCGCAAAAACGGGGAGATTGTAATCTCTAATCTTTAAGGAGGTGCCTGCTATGACGATTCGTCCGGTTGATTTCAATGGAATGATCCAAAATACGCACGAAGCCGCAACCGCAAAGACCAATGAGGACCACAAGGCTGTTTTGCAACAACAGAATGTACAAGCGGCTGTGGTACGGGAAGAACAGTCGGCCAGTTCTACGGTCAGACAGATGGAGGAGTCCCAACAGCATGAATATAATTACGAAGACGGGGACGGGGATGGCACCGGTTATGATGGGCGCGGGAGAAAACGCCCCAAAAAGAAAAAACAACTGGATGGGGATGGCACGGTTCGCATCAAAAACGGACAGCCTTCTTTCGATGTAAAGATATAAGTAAGGAGTAGATATGACGGGATTACAGATTGCATTGATCTTAATTGGCGCAGTATGTATTATTGGCAGTTTCTTCATTTCGGAGAAACTGTCTTCTTCCGATTTGGAAGAAATGCAGAAGATGAGTGAAAAAGAACTCAAAGTGATTCTAGATACCGAAATGCAGAAAGCCTCATCGGATATGGAAGACCGTATTCAGTCGAAGGTGGATGACATGATGGATGATCTGGAGCGTAAAGGAGAGAAAGAGACCAACGAAAAGATCATGGCGATCAGTGAGTATTCGGACACGGTTTTAAATGCGATGAATAAATCACATGACGAAATTGTCTTCTTATACGATATGCTTAACGACAAACAGGAAAAGGTCAGTGAACTGACAAAGGAATTGCAGTTGATGCAGTCGGCCGTAACCCAGATGGAGCAGTTGCTGGATGATAAGATTGCACTGGTGGAGGAACAGTCGGCCGGACAGGTAGAACTGGCATACGAGGAGGAACAGCGGGAAGCAGATCCGACGCTGGAAGATGCCTTCAAGACTCAGTTGACCGATGCGATGGACAAGGAAGACAGCCGGGATAATAGCGAGATTCTTCAGTTATATAAAGAAGGCGTCAGTGAAGTGGAGATCGCAAAAAAATTAGGCCGTGGTCTCGGGGAAATCAAACTGGTTCTGGGGCTGTTTGGTGAGGAGCAGAACGAATGAAACTAAAATATTATTTGCGGGGAGCAGGTGTTGGTGTGCTTGTTACCACCATCATTTTCTCTATTGCATTCGCGTTTTATGAGCCACAATTATCAAAAGAAGAGATTATCCAACAGGCATCCGCATTGGGCATGGTAATGCCGGAGGAGGAAAAGGACGGCAGTGGAACGGCAAGCGATTGGAAGAATCTGCAAGAAGATGATACGACGAGTGATGGAGATGAGGATTCTGGCAATGATACCAGTCAGGAAAATGCACAGTCGATTGAGCAGGTGGAATTCACCGTCGCAGCCGGAGATACTTCTGCAGTGGTAGCGCAACGTCTTCAGGAGATGGGATTGGTGGATGACGGTTCGTCCTTCGATCATTATCTGGCCGATCAGGATATGGACAATGCCCTTCTGCCCGGAACATACACCATTCCCAAAGGCAGTTCTTATCTGGAGATTGCACAGGTGTTGACAACGAAGCAGACAGCACCGACAGAGCAATAAAAAGTGATTGCGTTTTCCCATATGCTGTGATATAATTGTCAACGGCTCAAAATTAATCACACATAAGGATTGGCAGAGTGGTGCCTATGATCAGGTCTTATGCCAAGTTGAATTATGTGGAAGTAAATAACCAGGAGGTAAGAAAATGAGTGTTATTTCAATGAAGCAGTTATTAGAGGCAGGTGTTCATTTCGGACATCAGACAAGAAGATGGAACCCTAAGATGGCTCCATACATCTACACCGAGAGAAATGGTATCTATATCATTGATCTTCAGAAGTCTGTTGGCAAGGTGGATGAGGCATATGATGCCGTATTCGATATTGCTGAGCAGGGTGGCATCATTCTTTTCGTTGGTACGAAGAAGCAGGCACAGGATGCAATCAAGCAGGAAGCTGAGCGTTGCGGAATGTACTATGTCAATGAGAGATGGCTTGGGGGTATGCTGACCAACTTCAAGACAATCGAGAGCAGAATTGCCAGATTAAAAGAGATCGAGGCAATGGAAGAAGATGGTACGTTTGATGTTCTTCCGAAGAAGGAAGTGACCAACCTCAAGAAAGAATTAGAGAAATTAGAGAAGAACCTTGGCGGTATCAAGGATATGGGAAGAATCCCGGATGCTATCTTTATCGTAGATCCGAAGAAGGAGAGAATCTGCGTGCAGGAAGCGCATGCACTGGGTATTCCGTTAATCGGTATTGCAGATACCAACTGTGATCCGGAGGAGTTGGATTATGTTATTCCGGGTAATGATGACGCAATCCGCGCTGTCAAGTTGATCGTTGGTAAGATGGCAGATGCTGTGATCGAGGCAAAGCAGGGTACTGTGGAAGTAGATCAGGAGACTGAGGAAGTAGAAGAAGTCGAAGAAGCATAATTAAGTGATTTGGAGGATAGGATAATGGCTATTACAGCAGCTATGGTAAAAGAACTGCGTGAACTAACCGGCGCAGGTATGATGGATTGTAAGAAGGCTCTGGGCGAGACTGACGGCGATATGGATGCTGCAGTTGAGTTCCTGAGAAAGAATGGACAGGCAAAGGCAGAAAAGAAGGCTGGACGTATTGCAGCAGAAGGTCTCTGCCGTGTTGTTGTAGATGGCAATAAGGCCGCTGTTGTTGAAGTGAACTCAGAGACAGACTTTGTTGCCAAGAATGCTGATTTCCAGGCATATGTTGAGGCAGTTGCTAATCAGGCACTCCAGACAGAAGCCGCTGATATTGATGCATTCCTTGCAGAGACGTGGAATCTTGACACTTCTAAGACAGTCAAAGAGGCTCTGACAGAGAAGATTGCTGTCATCGGCGAGAATCTGACCATTCGTCGTTTTGCCAAGGTTGAGGCTGACAATGGATTTGTTGTTTCTTATGTTCATGGTGGCGGTAGAATCGGTGTTATTGTTAAGGCTGAGTGTGCTACGGTGAATGATGCTGCAAAAGAGGCTTGCACCAATATTGCAATGCAGATTGCTGCACTGAATCCGAAGTACATTGCAGACGAAGATGTGGATGCTGAATTCCTTGCGAAGGAAGAGGAGATTATCCGTGCACAGATCGCTAACGATCCGAAGGAGTCTTCTAAGCCGGAGAAGGTAATCGAAGGCATGGTTAAGGGACGTCTGAACAAGGAACTCAAAGAAGTATGTCTGTTGGATCAGGTATATGTTAAGGCAGAAGACGGCAAGCAGTCTGTAGCCAAGTATCTGGAGCAGGTTTCTAAGGAAATCGGCACAACGCTTAAGATTGCAGAGTTTGTACGTTTCGAGACAGGCGAAGGAATCGAGAAGAAGGAAGAGAACTTCGCAGAGGAAGTTGCAAAGCAGATGAATATGTAAATTGCATTGATGCAATATTTCATGTGATACGAATGCCTTGGCTACAGTAGGATGCTGTGCCAGGGCATTTTTTAAGAAAAAAGGTGTGTAAAATGGATTTTTTAGTTGTTTTTCAGCAGATGTTGGCACTATTTGCTATGATTTTTATTGGATATTATGTATATCGGGTACATTGGGTGACGCAGGATACGGCGGATCGTCTGTCAAAGATTTTGGTAAATATATTTAATCCGGCATTATTGATTAATGGTGTCCTCAATCCCGGAGAAGAGATAGATGGGACGTTGCTTCTGGAGAATCTGGTCTATGTGTTTCTATATTTTGCGCTTTTGATTGTTATCTCAATCCCGTTGGTAAAATTATTGCGTGTTGGCGCCGATGAGAATCGATATCAGTTGATGTTCCTTTTTTCCAATGTGGGATTTATGGGCATTCCGGTGATGCGTTCTATCTTTGGTAATTCCTGCATTATTTTTATTACGTTTTATATTCTGATGTATAATATACTGATCTATACATTAGGAATTCTGCTGGCTCAAAAAGGAATCCCCAAGGAGCAGCGGAAAAGTGCATGGAAGAGTATGTTGAACCCCGGCGTCTTTGCAGCAATATTAGCCATTGTGATCTTTCTTTTGAAACCGGAAATCCCGGAGGGGGCAGTGACGTTCTTTGATTATGTGGGTAATGCGGTGATCCCGTTGTCCATGATGATTATCGGAATTTCCATTGCACAAATGCCGTTGAAAGCAATTTTTTGCAATGGAAAACTATATATTTTTAGCGTAATCAAACTGCTAGTGGTTCCGATTGTGTGTGTAATTTTACTGAACCGGTTTGCGCAGACACAGATGTTGTTTTCTATTTTTATATTGATGCTGGCCATGCCTACGGGAAGTATTGTGGTGATGATTGCGCGAGAATACGGTGGAAAAATAGACCGGGAAGATATTTGTAGCAAAGGAATTTTGCTGACCACGCTTATGTCCATGCTTACGATTCCGATTGTTACTCTGTTTTTGTAGCGCGAAAACATTTCACCGAAAAGGGGCAAAAATCATTCACAAACCCGGTATAAATGTGCAATAAAAATACAATTATCTGACAACAAATGTATTTTCTGTCGTATTTTGTGGACAAAAATGCACAACATGATATAATTGTATCAGTAATTCACTTAGGAGGGGGCTATGAAATTCAAGAAAATTGGAACAAAAATGTTGGCATTGATCCTGCCGGTTGTCATTGTTTCTATGTTGCTTTTGACTTTGATTAGCAGTTCATCGAGCAAAACCATCATCTATCAGCAAATTGCAAGCAGGATGCAGGCGGAATTATCTGCACAGAGCGGTGTGATGGGAGAAGAACTACATACGGTGGCTGCCATGGCACAATCGATTTCCCGTGTGATCGGCACGACATATCGTACCACATCAATGGATACCTATGAGGTGATGCTGGGAGAATTGATTAAAGATAATGATATGGTACTGGGTAGTGGTCTGTGGTTTGAACCGTATGCCTACAGTGCATCGGACGAGTATATGGGACCGTATGTCTATAAGGATGGCGACAGTATTGTTACGACTTATGATTACAGTAATGCCGAGTATGATTACTTTAATCAGGAGTACTATACACAGGCCAAGGCATCAGAGGAACCGGTGTTTACCGATCCGTATTATGATGAGACGTCGGATACGATTATGTCATCCTGTTCCATGCCGATTATTGTGGATGGAAGTTTTATCGGATGTGTGACGGTGGATATCGAGTTGACGTCGATTGAAGAAGCGGTCAACAATATCAAAGTCGGTGAAGCAGGCAGAGGAATGTTGCTGACCTCCAGCGGTGTATATATCGGCGGTGTGGATGATAAAAAGATTCAGAATGCAGTGGTAATCACAGAGGATGAGCAGGAACCCGCGCTGGCGAAGGCTGGACAGGAGATCCTTGAAAAAGAGAGTGGTATGGTTAGTTATGAAGGCAGTCAGGGAGCAGTGAATCTCTACTATGCTAGAGTGGCGGCTACCGATTGGATTCTGATTATTTCTATGCCGCAGTCGGAACTTCATGCGCCGATTGTCAGTCTGGCAGTCAAATTGATTGTATTGTGTATTATTGCACTTGCCATCGTGGCACTGGTGATTATTCTGAGCATTCGTTCCATTGCTACTGAGATTGGACGTGTCAAGGTGTTTGCCGGATCACTGGCAGAAGGCGACTTTACCGTACAGCCGCTGAAAGTGGCATCTCAGGATGAATTGGGTGTTATGGGTAATTCCCTGAATGAAATGTATGGAAGCAATAAGGATGTTATCAGCAATATTGCAGAACATGCCATTGAGATCGGTGATGCCAGTACGAAGTTGCGTGGCGCAGCCACAGAACTGGCGGATAATTTTGCAGAGATTAAGAAGCATATTGAAGAGGTCAATGGCGCGATGATGACCACCAGTGCAGCGACGGAAGAGGTGAACGCTTCAACCGAGGAAGTGCTTTCGAATGTGAATCTGCTGACGGAAGAGACCCAGAGCAGTACAGAGATGGCACTGGAGATTCGGGAGCGTGCCAGCGAGGTTGGCACCAACAGCCAGCAGGCGTTTGAATCTGCTAATGCACTGGCAAAAGAGTTTGAGGAGCGCTTGTATCAGAGTATTGAAAATGCCAAAGTGGTTGCCAGCATCGGAGAGATGGCCAATGTGATTTCTGAAATTGCAGATCAGATTAACCTGTTGTCTCTGAATGCTTCCATTGAGGCGGCACGTGCAGGAGAAGCCGGTAGAGGCTTTGCGATTGTTGCCACGGAGATTGGTACTCTGGCAGGCAATACCGCAGAGGCTGTTGGCGAGATACAGAATACGATTTCACAGGTACAGCAGGCGTTTAACGGTCTGACTAAGGATGCCCAGGGAATGCTGGAATTTTTGGTGAATGATGTAACGCCGGATTACAACAATTTTGTTGAAGTGGCCAAGCAATATGGCAAGGATGCAGAGTCTATTGAGCAGTCAGCAGAGAGCATTTCCATGATGTCTGACAGTATTAAGCAGATCATGCAGGAAGTGACCGATGCAATCCAGAGTATTGCGGAAGCAACACAGGAGACCACGATGATCAGTGGCGATATCGCTGAGAAGGTTATCTTGGTTGCGGATCATGTAGACAATGTATCTACGATGGCAGAAGAGGAAGATGCCATCGCCCGGGATCTGACTGATGTGGTGGGTCGATTCCGTTTGGAATCTGCGTCTTCCACAGAAGAATCAGAGGATAAGCAATAACAGATGAATCATTTAAGAGTCTTTCCCGCTAAGGCTATGAAAGCAAGACCGGGAAAGACTCTTTTCTAGTTGCGAAAATCTCTAAATATGGTAAAATAAAAACATTCAGAAGCGTTATACAGTTTTTGATACAGATTCTTTAGGAGATTACAAATGAAAGAACAGGAACACAAAGTCCTGAAAGAAGAACGTGATCGACGCAAACGCGTACAGCATATCCGAACAGGCATCATCACAGTTATCTCCGTATGGATGATCTTATCGATTGTGATCACCTGCATTCTCTGTGCCAAGGTGATTTCGTTGCAGAAGCAGATCAATATCATGACGGGTAGTTATGATCAGTCTGCATCGGTAGATCAACAGGTGAACCAGTCATCAGGGGAAGATACAGCAGATGTGGTGCTGGGGCAGCCCACGACTGCGGAGGATAACAGGGCATCCGAGGGCGATCTTCATAAGGTTTATCTGACGTTTGATGACGGACCAAGCGAACATACCAATGAGATTTTAGATATTCTGGATGACTATGGGATTAAGGCGACATTCTTTGTGGTCGGCAAGGAGGATGAGGCTTCACTGGCGGCGTATCAGCGTATCGTTGATGAAGGACACACCATTGCGATGCATTCCTATTCCCACAAGTATAGCGATATCTATTCTTCACTGGATGCTTTTCAGACCGATCTGGAACGGATACAGAATCTGATCTATGATACCACGGGTGTTGAGTGCCGGTATTACCGCTTTCCGGGAGGAAGCAGCAATAAGGTAAGCAATACAGACATGTCGGCATATATTTCCTACTTGAATGCACAGGGCATTACTTACTATGACTGGAACGTTTCCAGTGGGGATGCAACAACGCAGGCATTTACTGCTGATGAATTAGTTGAAAATGTGATGGCGGATGTGGTAAAATACAAAACGTCGATTGTTTTATTACATGATTCAACAGCAAAGACAACAACGGTACAGGCATTGCCTGCAATGATTGAAGCGCTGCAACAGTCCGGCGCGGTGATTTTACCGATTGATGAGGATACCACCGTGATTCAGCACGTATGTATCCAACAATAATATACGGAGGAAAGAAGAATGGGTTTTTTTAAAGATTTCAAGGATGATTTTTCAGAAGCAGTCAATGATCTTGTCCCGGACGCGGAAGAGTTAGAACCGACGGAAGAGGCGACAGTGAACACATTGGATGAAGAGATTGATGTTGCGTCAGAGTTATCCAAATTGGACGGCTTATTAGAGCAGGTGACCAAGCGTGTGGATGGTGAGCAGAGTGCAGCCGCAACGACACAGACAAATGAAGTGAATAAGACATTGGAGGATAAGATTCAGATGGATACAAAGGAAGTAGTGAATGAGACAGTTCAGACAACAGCACAGCAGCCGGTTGCTCCGGTAGCGCCGAGTGCACCGGTGGCAGATGAGACAGCTGTCATTACCGCAGGTATGAAGATCAATGGTAATGTTGAGTCTACCGGTTCTGTCGATGTTCAGGGAAGCATTGAAGGCAATATCGTATGTAACGGTAAGTTAGTTGTTACCGGTACCGTACATGGTAACAGCACATCTGCAGAGTTCTTTGCTGATGCAGCCAAGATCGAGGGTGAAGTGAATACTTCCGGTACAGCGAAGATTGGTGTAGGTTCTGTGATTATCGGTAATATCTCTGCAACATCTGCAGTTATCGCAGGTGCAGTTAAGGGTGATATCGATGTTCAGGGACCGGTGGTAGTGGATACTTCCGCAGTTGTTATGGGTAATATCAAGTCACGTTCCGTACAGATTAATAACGGAGCCGTGATTGAAGGTTTCTGCTCACAGTGTTATGCAGATGTTGATGTGGAAGGTCTGTTTGCATAAGCATTTGAGAAGGTGAATGATGAAAAGAGTATTATTGAAGTTAAGCGGAGAAGCGCTGGCCGGAGATAAGAAGACCGGTTTTGATGAGGATACCTGTGTACAGGTTGCCCGTCAGGTGTTGCAGTTGGTAGATTCCGGTGTTGAGGTTGGCATTGTCATTGGTGGTGGTAATTTCTGGAGAGGACGTACTTCGGAGACTATCGACCGGACGAAGGCCGATCAGATTGGTATGCTTGCCACAGTGATGAATTGTATTTATGTGTCTGAGATTTTCCGTTCTGTGGGAATGAAGACGGAAGTGTTGACTCCATTTATCTGTGGTGCATTTACCAGATTATTTTCCAAGGATGAAGCCAATGCGTGTTTTGCTGAGGGCAAAGTGGTATTTTTTGCCGGGGGGACGGGACATCCGTATTTTTCCACCGATACAGCCACGGTATTGCGTGCCGTGGAGATTGAAGCAGATGTAATTTTACTGGCAAAGGCGGTGGATGGTGTCTATGACAGTGATCCCAAGACGAATCCCAATGCCAAGAGATACGATACGCTCCCGATTCAGGAAGTGATTGATAAGCAGTTGGCAGTTGTGGATTTGACAGCATCTATTATGTGTATGGAGCAGAAGATGCCCATGTATGTATTTGCCCTGCAGGAAGAGAATAGTATAGTAAAAGCGATTTCCGGCGACTTTAACGGGACCAAGGTAATCGTATAGTGGAGGATGGAATGGACGAGAAATTACAGGTATTTGAAGACAAGATGCAGAAATCTTATAACAACCTGATAGAGGAGTACACTACGATTCGTGCGGGCAGAGCCAATCCGCATATTCTGGACAAAATCCAAATTGATTATTATGGCGTGCCTACTGCTTTACAGCAGGTGGCCAATGTCAGTGTACCGGAGCCCAGAATGATTCAAATCCAGCCGTGGGAAGCGTCTCTGGTCAAGGAGATTGAGAAAGCGATTCTGGTATCGGATCTCGGGTTGAATCCTACCAATGACGGTAAGGTGATTCGTCTGGCTTTCCCGGAATTGACCGAGGAGAGACGTAAGGAACTTGCCAAGGATGTCAAGAAGCGTGGAGAGAATGCGAAGGTTGCCATCCGCAACATCCGTCGGGACGCCAATGATTCCTTCAAGAAATACGGCAAGGAAGCAGACGTTTCTGAGGATGAAGTGAAAGAATTGGAAAATCAGGTTCAAAAGTTAACAGACAAGTATATTGCAGAAGTGGATAAGGCCATTGAAGCAAAGACAAATGAGATCTTAACGGTATAGTCTTTTGACCAATCAAAAGGACACTTTGGCAGTGTCCTTTTTTTACAATCATAGTATGGAGGCAATGAGATGAATGTTCCGAAACATGTTGCAATTATATTAGATGGCAATGGACGCTGGGCAAAGGCGAAAGGGCTGCCGCGGACGGCGGGACATACGGCAGGTGCCAAGAATGTGGAGGTCGTAGCGAGGGAAGCCTATGACATGGGGATTCAGTATCTGACGCTGTATGCGTTTTCCACGGAGAATTGGAACCGGTCGCC
Source organism: uncultured Roseburia sp. (assembly GCA_945836255.1). GTDB lineage: Bacteria > Bacillota > Clostridia > Lachnospirales > Lachnospiraceae > Pararoseburia. Next base: position 34,876 of record CAMAKU010000002.1, read on the forward strand.
GGAGGAAGTGGCTGCATTAATGAAACTTTTGGATCAGTATCTGGCCAACTGTTTGAAGACGGCGAAGAAGAATAACATGCGTATTCGCGTGATTGGGGATATCACCAGATTGGATTCGTCCATGCAAGCAAAGATTATCGAGTTGGAACGGGAATCCGCTGCATATACTGGATTGAATCTTACGATTGCCATCAATTACGGAAGCCGGGATGAGATGATCCGTAGCGTGCGCTCCTTATGTCAGGATGTGACGGAGGGGAAGGTAGCAGTGGATGAGATTTCAGAAGAGAAGTTTGCTTCCTATTTGGATACGGCTGATCTGCCGGACCCGGATCTTCTGATTCGTACCAGTGGCGAGCAGCGGCTGTCTAATTATCTGTTATGGCAGCTTGCCTATGCCGAATTTTATTTTACGCCGGTGGCGTGGCCGGATTTTCATGGAAAAGAACTGCAACGTGCCGTGGAAGCCTATGCAGATCGTGATCGCAGATATGGAAAGATTAAGGAGAACTAATTACAATGTTTAAAACGAGATTAATCAGTGGAATCATGTTGGTGGTTATTGCCCTGGTGGTCATTATCACCGGAGGCAATGTGTTACTTGGGGTTATGGGAGCTGTCTCTCTGATCGGTATGTTTGAATTATACCGTGTCTTTCAGATTGAGAAATCTGTGGCAGGTATGGTGGGATATGTGGCGGCGATTCTGTATTATCTGAATCTGCCACTTCATTTTCTGCCGGATCGCATGATGTTGGCATTACTGTTTCTTATTGTGCTGCTGGCTGTTTATGTGTTTTCATACCCCAAATATAAAGCAGATCAGATCATGGCATGCTTTTTTGCCCTCTTTTATGTGGCAATGATGCTTTCATTTATCTACCAGACGCGTATGCTTCCCATGGGACAATATCTGGTATGGTTGATTTTCCTCTGTTCTTGGGGCAGTGACACCTGTGCGTATTGTGTGGGAATGCTGATTGGCAAGCATAAGATGTCTCCGGTGTTGAGCCCGAAGAAGTCGGTGGAAGGTGCTGTCGGTGGTGTTGTTGGTTCGGCACTTTTGACGGCGTTGTATGCGTATCTGTGTCGCGGTGCTATGGGCATTACGGTGACAGAGGTGTGGATGTTGGCAGGAATCAGTGCGATTGGCGCCTTGATCTCTATGGTGGGCGATCTTGCCGCTTCAGCCATTAAACGGAACTATGACATCAAAGATTATGGAACGTTGATTCCGGGTCATGGTGGTATCTTAGATCGATTTGACAGCGTCATCATCACGGCACCCATTATATATTTTCTTGCATCAACCATGGTTAGATAAAGGATAAACGATATGAAACATATAGCAATTCTGGGGTCCACGGGCTCCATAGGTACACAGACACTGGACATTGTAGATCAGAATGAGGATTTGAAGGTAGTTGCTCTTGCGGCAGGAAGCAATATTACACTGCTGGAGCGGCAGGCACGTAAATATCAGCCGTCACTGGTGGCGGTGTGGGATGAGGCGAAGGCATCGGAATTGAAGCGGCATCTATCTGACACAGAGATCAGGGTATGTGCCGGTATGGATGGCCTGTTGGCAGTGGCCACGCTGGAAGAGTCCGAAATACTGGTGACTGCCATTGTGGGAATGCTTGGTATTCGCCCGACGATCGCAGCTATTGAGGCGGGCAAGGATATTGCCCTTGCCAACAAAGAGACGCTGGTGACAGCCGGTCATATCATTATGCCGTTGGCGCAGAAGCATCAGGTGTCCATTCTGCCGGTGGACAGCGAACACAGTGCGATTTTTCAATCCTTAAATGGTGAAAGACATAACAAGATTGATAAGATTTTGCTGACGGCTTCCGGTGGACCGTTCCGGGGTAAGACCTATGAGGACTTGGAGCAGGTGACGGTGGAAGATGCCCTGCACCATCCCAATTGGAGTATGGGACGTAAGATTACGATTGATTCGGCGACCATGGTCAATAAGGGTCTGGAAGTCATGGAAGCCAAATGGTTGTTTGGCGTGACACCGGGGCAGATTGAGGTGGTGGTGCATCCCCAGAGCATTCTGCATTCTGCGGTTCAGTTTGAGGATGGTGCAGTCATCGGACAGATGGGAGTGCCGGATATGCGACTGCCGATTCTCTATGCATTGTTTTATCCTCAGCGGCGTACACTGTATGCGGAGGAATTGAATCTCTTTTCTGTGGGCACGCTCACGTTTGAACGGCCGGATCTGGAGACATTCTACGGCTTGTCGTTGGCGTATGATGCGCTGGATGCCGGCGGCAATGTCCCGACGGTGTTTAATGCAGCCAATGAACGGGCAGTTGCCAAATTCTTAGACGGTCAGATCCGATTCTTACAGATTCCGGAGATTATCGCTTCCTCCATGGAGGAGATTTTTTACAAAGAGGATCCTACACTGGAAGAGATTCTTGAGACAGAGACAGCAACGTATGATTTTATAGAAAGTCGGTGGTAAATTGAGTATTATCCTGGCAATTATTATATTTAGTGTTATTATTATTTTTCATGAACTGGGGCATTTTTTGGTTGCCAAAAAATGTGATGTCAAGGTCAATGAGTTTTGTCTGGGCTTGGGACCGACCCTGTTACATTTTACCAAAGGAGAGACCACGTATTCTTTGAAACTACTTCCCTTTGGGGGTGCCTGTATGATGGAAGGCGAAGATGAAGAGAGTACGGATGGCAGAGCGTTCAATAATAAGCCTTTGTTGCAGCGGATGGCGATTGTGGCCGCGGGACCGTTGTTTAATTTTATCATGGCCTATGTATTGTCGGTGATTCTGATTGGAGCCATCGGTTATGATGTTCCCACGCTGGCCGGAGTGATGGAAGGGTCACCGGCAGAGGAGCAGGGGATCGAAGCAGGAGATACCATTGTCTCCCTCAATCATTACCGCGTCCATTTTTATCAGGAAATCAGCATCTATACCTTCTTTCATCCCGGAGAGGAAGTAAAGGTCACCTATCTGCGGGACGGGGAAGAATATACCGCCATGCTGACACCGGAGTACAATGAGGAAGCAGGACGCTATCTTTTTGGATTTCAGGGAGATTATACCCGCATTCGGGGCAATATCCCCCAGACGTTGGCGTATGGTTTCTATGAAATGAAATACCAGATTTATTCCACATTTGAGAGTCTGAAAATGTTAGTCACGGGACGGTTGAGTGTCAATGATATGTCCGGCCCGGTGGGAATCGTTAAGACCATCGGAGATGTATATGACGAGTCGGCAGATTCCGGTGCCTTTTATATTGCCATGAACATGATTAATATTGCCATTCTTTTGTCGGCGAATCTGGGTGTGATGAATTTGCTCCCGATTCCGGCATTGGACGGTGGACGTTTGCTGTTTTTTATTGTGGAAGGTATCCGTGGCAAAAAATTAAACGAAGAGATTGAAGGTCGTATTCATTTCATTGGATTTGCTCTGTTGATGGCACTGATGGTGGTGGTCATGTTTAATGATGTTTATAAATTATTTATTTAATATTGTTGATTCAGGAGGCAAATATGGGACGAAGCACAACAAAAGAGATTACAATCGGTAATCGGGTAATCGGTGGCGGTAATCCGATTCTGATTCAGTCCATGACAAATACCAAAACAGAAGATGTGGCAGCCACTGTTGCACAAATTACACAGTTGGCACGGGCAGGGTGCGACATTATCCGCTGTGCCGTGCCTACGATGGAGGCAGCAGAAGCGCTAGGGGAGATTAAGAAGCAGGTGTCCATACCGGTGGTGGCTGACATCCATTTCGATTATCGTCTGGCAATCGCTGCCATGGAGCATGGTGCCGATAAGATTCGCATCAATCCGGGAAATATTGGCAGTGAAGAACGAATCAAAGCCGTGGTGGACGTAGCCAAAGAGCGTCATATCCCCATTCGCGTAGGGGTCAATAGCGGTTCTCTGGAAAAGGATCTCGTTGCCAAATATCATGGGGTGACGGCAGAAGGGATTGTGGAGAGTGCGTTGGATAAAGTGCATACCATTGAACAACTGGGATATGACAACTTGGTGGTGAGCATCAAGTCTTCAGATGTTTTGATGTGTGTCAGGGCCCATGAATTGATTTCAGAACAAATGGACTATCCACTGCATGTGGGAATCACGGAATCCGGGACGATCAACAGCGGCAATATCAAGTCTGCCATCGGTCTGGGACTGATCCTGCACCAGGGGATTGGTGATACGATACGGGTGTCTTTGACGGGAGATCCCATAGAGGAGATCAAATCTGCCAAGCTGATTCTGCGGACTCTTGGCCTGCGGCAAGGTGGCATTGAAGTGGTGTCTTGTCCTACCTGTGGGCGTACCCAGATTGATCTGATTGGACTGGCCAATCAGGTGGAACGTATGGTAGCAGATTACCCGCTGGATATTAAGGTGGCAGTGATGGGCTGTGTGGTCAATGGCCCCGGAGAAGCCAAAGAAGCGGATCTTGGTATTGCAGGGGGTATCGGCGAAGGCTTGGTAATCAAACACGGAGAAGTCATCAGAAAGGTTCCGGAAGAACAGTTGCTGGATGCATTGAGATACGAATTGGATCATTGGAGTGAATAAGATTGGATAAAAGTTTTGGAGAGATTTTTCCCACATTACAACTGGATCATGATCTGACGCAAGCCATGCAGGGAGCCGTCATTCAGAAGGTAAGTACGAACAGGGACCGGAGTGCCATTCGTATTTACCTTCATTGTGATTCGCTGATCCCGAAACGTCGTATCTGGAAAATGGAACAGGAGATTAAAAAGCAATGCTTCCCGAAAGAGAATGTCAGTGTACATATTATGGAGTCTTTTTCCTTATCTTCCCTATATACACCTTCTAAATTATACGATGTCTACAAGGACAGTATTCTGGAGGAATTGCATGTGTACAGCGCATTGCTGTTTGGTGTTTTTAAGAAAGCAGATTTGGATTTTGATCGGGAGGATCATCTGCTGGTCACATTGGAAGATACGGTCATTGCTCATGGCTATGAGAACGAGTTGCATGATATTCTGGATAAGATTTTCTGCCAGAGATGTCAGCAGACGCTGGTGATTGATTTCGCCTACAAGAAGCCGGCAAAAAGTAAGTACCGGGAAAATGCAATGCTTCAGATTGACAATCAGATTGCTGAGATTGCAAGAGCAAACCGGATGCGCCAGCAGCAGAGAGAACTGCTCAATAGTGAGGAAGAGGAATCGTCGCAGAGTACGAACCAGGAGCCGGGAACATCCAAAGCAAAGGCACCGGAGAAGGAGGAACATCGTTCCTTTGCCAAAGGGGGAGCCAAGCGTGGTAACTTTGTCAAACGTTCCAACAATCCGGACGTGATCTACGGTAGAGAATTTGATGATGAGCCCATTGAGATCAAAGATATCCAGGGAGAGATTGGTGAGGTGGTTATCCGGGGACAGATTATCAGTCTGGATGCCAGACAGATCCGCAATGAGCGGACCATTCTGATGTTTGCCATCACGGATTTTACCGATACCATCGTCAGCAAGATATTTGTTGCCAACGATCAGGTGGATGAAGTGTGTAAGGGGATTCGCAAGGGAGCCTTTATCAAGTTAAAAGGTGCTCCTATGATCGATAAGTTTGACCACGACCTGACCATGAGTTCCGTCTTTGGAATCATGCAGATTCCTGATTTCACATCATCCCGTGGGGATCATGCGCCCGAAAAGCGTGTGGAACTGCATTGTCATACTAAAATGAGTGATATGGATGGCGTTTCTGACGTGAAGGATATCATCAAGCGCGCGGCATCCTGGGGACATAAGGCGATTGCTATCACCGACCATGGTGCGGTTCAGGCGTTTCCCGATGCAGCGCATGCCCTTCATGATTTGCCGGCAGATTCCGACTTTAAGGTAATCTATGGCTGTGAGATCTATCTGGTGGATGACACGAAAGGAATTGTCACCGGAGGCGGACAACAGAGTCTGGACGAGACCTATGTGGTATTTGATCTGGAGACTACGGGATTTCACCCGCAGAATAACAAGATTATCGAGATTGGTGCGGTGAAGGTACAGAACGGAAAGATTACGGAGCGCTTCTCGGAATTTGTCAATCCTCAGGAGCCGATTCCTTTTCATATTACCGAACTGACCAGTATTCGTGATGAAAATGTCATCGATGCAGCACCGATTGAAACGGTGTTGCCAAACTTTATGCAATTCTGTGAAGGATGTGTCATGGTGGCGCACAATGCAGACTTTGACATGAGTTTTATTCGCGCCAATTGTCATAGATTGGGGATTCCCTGTGAGTATACCTATATTGATACGGTGGCACTGTCCAGATTTTTGTTGCCGTCTCTGAGCAAATATAAATTAGACAATGTGGCGAAGGCGTTGGGGGTGTCTCTGGAACATCATCACCGTGCTGTGGATGATGCGGAGTGTACTGCAGAGATTTTTGTCAAATTTCTTGCCATGCTGAAAGAAAGAGGCTTTGAGACTTTGAATCAGATCAATCAGGAGGGGCTGGCATCAGAGGACGCGATTCGTAAGATGCCTTCTTATCACTGTATTGTTCTTGCCAAAAATGATATTGGCCGGATCAATCTCTATCATCTGATTTCCATGTCCCATTTGCAGTATTTTTACCGCAGACCCAAGATACCGAAGAGCCTGCTGCAAAAGTATCGCGAGGGGTTGATTATTGGTTCTGCCTGCGAAGCGGGAGAGTTGTACCGTGCGATTCTCAACAGCAGACCGGAGGAAGAGATTACACGTATTGTGGATTTCTATGATTATTTGGAAATCCAGCCGTTGGGAAACAATGCATTTATGTTGCGTAAGGATGATGGGATGGTACGTACCGAGGAGGATTTGCGCAATATCAATCGTCGGATTGTGGCCTTGGGGGAAGAATTCAAAAAGCCTGTAGTGGCCACCTGTGATGTGCATTTTTTGGATCCTCAGGATGAGATTTACCGTCGGATTATTATGGCAGGTAAGGGATTTTCTGATGCAGACGATCAGGCACCACTTTTCCTGCGCACAACAGAAGAGATGTTGGAGGAGTTCGCCTATCTGGGAAGTGCCAAGGCAGAAGAGATTGTCATTACCAATACCAATCGGATTGCCGATATGTGCGAGCCGATTTCTCCGGTGCGCCCGGATAAATGTCCGCCGGTGATTGAGAACTCGGACGAAATGTTGCGGAAGATCTGTTATGATAAGGCACATGCCACCTATGGCGACGAGTTACCGCCGGTGGTGGTGGAGCGTCTGGAGCGAGAGTTGAATTCCATTATCGGAAATGGTTATGCGGTGATGTATATTATCGCCCAGAAACTGGTATGGAAGTCCAATGAGGATGGCTATCTGGTGGGTTCCCGTGGTTCGGTGGGGTCTTCCTTTGCGGCCACCATGGCCGGCATTACCGAAGTGAATCCCCTTAGTGCGCATTATTTGTGTGAATATTGTCACTATGTGGACTTCGATTCCGATGAAGTAAAGGCTTTTTCCGGTCGTGCCGGATGCGATATGCCGGATAAGAAATGTCCGGTCTGTGGCAAGGACCTGAAGAAAGAGGGATTCGATATCCCCTTTGAGACCTTCCTGGGATTCAAGGGGAATAAGGAACCGGATATCGATCTGAATTTTTCCGGTGATTATCAGAGTAAAGCACATAAATATACCGAGGTCATCTTCGGCGAGGGACAGACCTTTAAGGCAGGTACGATTGGTACGCTGGCAGACAAGACGGCCTTTGGTTACATCAAGAATTACTACGAAGAGCGTGGCATTCATAAACGAAACTGCGAGATTGACCGTATTGTACAGGGCTGTGTCGGGGTGCGCCGTACCACAGGGCAGCATCCGGGAGGTATCATTGTACTTCCCATGGGTGAAGACATCTTTTCCTTTACACCGGTACAGCATCCGGCTAATGATATGACATCGGATATTATTACCACGCACTTTGATTACCATTCCATTGATGCCAATCTGCTGAAACTGGACATTCTCGGTCACGACGATCCCACCATGATTCGTATGCTGGAAGATCTCACCGGTCTACATGCCCAGGAGATACCGCTGGATGATAAGACGGTTATGTCGCTTTTTAAAGATACATCGGCACTGGGGGTAACACCGGAACAATTAGGAGGCTGTCCCATGGGTACGCTTGGGATTCCGGAGTTTGGAACTGACTTTGCCATGGGCATGCTTCGTGATGCCAAGCCGCAGGAGTTTTCCGACTTGATTCGTATCTCCGGGTTGTCTCATGGTACGGATGTGTGGCTGGGCAATGCCCAGACACTGATTGAGGAGGGGACAGCGACGATTTCCACCTGTATCTGTACTCGTGATGATATCATGACCTATCTGATACATATGGGTCTTGACAGCGAGGAATCCTTCAAGATTATGGAGTCTACCCGTAAGGGAATCATTGCCAAAGGTAAGGAACCTAAGTGGGAGCAGTATCAGAAGGATATGCGGGATCATGGTGTGCCGGATTGGTATATTCATTCCTGCGAAAAGATTAAATATATGTTCCCGAAAGCACATGCGGCGGCATACGTTATGATGGCATGGCGTATTGCATACTGTAAAGTGTTCTATCCGCTGGCATACTATGCAGCATTTTTCAGTATTCGTGCCACGTCTTTCAGTTATGAACTGATGTGTCAGGGGCAGGATAAATTGGAATACTACATTGCAGAATATAAAAAGAAAGATAAATTATCCCAGAAAGAGGAAGGCACGCTGCGGGATATGCGAATCGTACAGGAGATGTATGCCAGAGGATTTGAATTCCTCCCCATGGATTTGTATCATTCGGATGCCCGGTATTTTCAGATTGTGGACGGCAAACTGCTGCCCCCCTTTAATTCCATCGACGGCATGGGTGACAAAGCGGCGGAATCCCTTGCCATCGCTGCGGCAGGTGGAAAGTTTCTCTCCAAAGATGATTTACGGGAGAGGAGTAAAGTCAGCAAGTCCATTATTGATCTGATGTCAGATCTGGATATTATTTCGGATTTGCCGGAATCTAACCAATTATCTTTTTTTGATTTTACTGCATAAGAAAGACGAGGAGCAACATGAAAGACTTGAGCGAAATCCGCAGAGAGATTGATGACATTGACAGACAGATGGTCTCCCTGTATGAACAGAGAATGCAACTGGCTGCCGATGTGGCGGATTATAAGATTGCAAATCACAAAAATGTATATGACAAAGCCCGGGAACAGGACAAACTGCGCGTCATTGGAGAAATGGTGTCCGATCCCTTTGCAAAGCAGGGAGTGGTGGAACTGTTTGAACAGATTATGTCCACCAGTCGAAAAAAGCAATATCGTATTCTGGCAGAGCATGGCATGATGGAGCCCTTAGAGTATACATGCGTGGAGCAACTGGATTACAACGATAAGAAAATTGTATATCAGGGTGTGGAAGGCGCATACAGCCAGATGGCGATGAAAGCTTTCTTTGGCGAGGATTGTCAGGGCGAGGCGGTGGCAACTTGGCGGGATGCAATGGAGGCCATTCAGAGGAAAGAGGCAGACTACGCCGTCCTTCCGTTGGAGAATTCCTCGGCTGGGATTGTGGCTGAGAATTATGATCTTCTGGTGGAGTATGATGTTTCCATTGTTGGGGAACAGGTTATCAAAATCAACCATGCTCTGCTGGGGGTCAAGGGAGCTTCCTTATCCGATGTCTCTGTTGTCTATTCACATCCACAGGCTCTGATGCAATGTGCATCCTATCTGGAACAGAGACATCCACAGATTGAACGTAAGGCAGTCAAAAACACAGCCGCCGCTGCGCGTAAGGTAAAAGAAGATGGCTTGGTAACACAGGCGGCCATTGCCGGACGGCAAAATGCCGAGATTTACAATCTGGAAATCCTAGATGAGTCCATACAGGATTATGCACTAAACGCAACAAGATTTATTGTTGTATCAAAAGAAAAAACATACTTACAATCGGCAGATAAAGTCAGCCTTTGCTTTGAATTACCGAATGAAACCGGTTCCTTGTATCGGATTCTTTCTCATTTTATTTTCAATGGTCTGAATATGACTAAAATCGAATCAAGACCTCGGAAAGAAAAAAACTGGGAATATCGTTTCTTTATTGATTTTCAGGGAAATCTGGCACAGGAAGCGGTACTGAATGCACTGCGGGGGCTCAAGGAGGAAACCATATCCTTTAAAATCTTAGGCAATTACCAGGCATGTATGGATAAATAAATCTTTTACAATTATTTTACGATATGATATCAAATAGTTTATAAAAACGGAGTATGATAAAAGGCAGACGGTACAAGGGGGGATGGTAGTGAAATTATATGCATCAGTTTACATTGGTTCAAATGAAATCATTCTTAAAGTTTTTAAGGTGACTGCAGAGAAGCGTTTGAAGGAACTTGACTGTCTCCGCACACCCATTGACGTGGCGCAGGACATTTATGTTTCGGAAGAACTAAAAAAAGAGACAATCAATCGCTTGTGTAATGTCTTAAATGACATGAAAAAGACAATCGCTATGTATCAGATCAAGGATTATGAGGTGTATGCCGGTTCCTCTTTTCATGGAGCAAAAAATCGTTTCTTTGTGTTAGAGCAAATCAAACTTCGTACGGGAATTCAGGTTGTGATGCTCAGTAATTCAGAGCATCGTTTCCTCAGTTATAGAGCAGTTGCATCTTTGGATACTTTTGAACAGATGGTTTCGGAAAGTGCTGCAATTGTAGATATTGGTGGGGCAGGACTGCAGATTACGCTGTTTCAAAAGGGAAAAGTCAAAACCACACAACATATTATGTTGGGAACCGTTATGATGAGTGAGAATATGAAGCGCTTGTCCTATATGACCAATTATAAAGAGCAGGTTGCCCAGGTGATGTATAAAGAACTTGAGACGTTTGTCACCATGTATATGGCGGATATTAAGGTAAAGTATCTGATTATCCTAGGGGATTATGTGTCTACCTTAATGGAACATTCGTCAGAATACCGGATAACGGAGCCGGTCAAATTGGAACAATACATCAAATTTCTGACAGATATTAATAAGGATGTGCTATCCAATACCGTGCAGGAAATTGATATTTTGAATGCCCATGAGGAACTGGTAGAGCCGTTTTTGATGCTGCATCGCGCCATTGCTGAGATGATACCTGCCAAATATGTATATATTTCCGGTGTGTCCGTCAACGAAGGGATGGCATATCATTATCTGGCACCCAAGAAATACCTGAAGGTCACGCATGATTTTGACGAGGATATTTTGTCTGCGGCATGGTCGATTGCAAAACGATATGGAAGTTATCAACCACATTTGAAGGCGCTTGATAGTATATCTGTACAGATTTTTGACGTGATGCGCAAATACCATGGCCTTGGCAAGCGCCAGCGGCTTCTGATGCGCCTGGTTGCCATATTACACGACTGCGGCAAATATATCAGCATCTCTGATGCATCTATCTGTTCTTATACGATTGTCATGTCATCGGAAATCCTTGGCTTGACCCATAAGGAACGGGAAATGGTGGCGACAGTTGTTTCCTTGAACCGCAAGCAATTGGAAGGATATGACAGTCTGGCAGACCGCTTCACGGTGGATGAGTATATGACGGTGGTCAAACTGCTTGCCATACTTAAGGTGGCAAATGCATTAGATCGTAGCCATAAACAAAAATTTAAGAATATTAAGATGGCTGTGCGCGACGACAAATTACATATCACGATGGAGACGAAAGATTCTATTGCTCTGGAGAAGGGTATGTTTGAAGAAAAAGCAGACTTTTTTGAAAAGGTCTTTTCTGTTCGTCCGATTCTTCGTGAACAGCGCATTTTTGAGTAAGCAGGAGAGTATGATATGAGTAAAAAGGAGCAATTTAAGAATCCCACGTTTTATGATAATCGGGAACTGAGTTGGATCAAATTTGAACACCGTGTGCTGGATGAGTCAAAAGACAAGAACATTCCTATCTTGGACCGGTTGAAGTTTGTGAGCATCACCTCGTCCAATCTGGATGAATTTTTTATGGTTCGCGTGGCGTCGCTTAAGGATATGGAACACGCCGGATATAAGAAAAAGGATATTGCCGGTATGACACCGACAAAGCAGTTGCAGGAGATCAATACGGCAGTGCATGCCCTGGTGGAGAAGCAGTATCATACATATAATCGGTCGCTTATGCCGCTTTTGCGCAAACAGGGAATCAATATCATCGGCGCACATGAGGATTTAAATGAGGAACAGAGTGATTTTGTAGACCGTTATTTTCAGGAGCAGGTCTATCCGGTACTGACCCCCATGGCAGTGGACGCTTCCCGACCGTTTCCGCTGGTGCGCAATAAGACCTTGAACATTGCTGCCTTGATTCAATCCAAGAATCCGGATTCCAAGTTACAGCAGGGGAGCAGACAGGAACTGGAATTTGCCACCGTGCAGGTTCCGTCAGTGCTGCCGCGTCTGATTCCCATTCCGTCAGCACAGGGGGAGCGCTATACCTTTACCCTGTTGGAACAGATTATTGAGAAAAATATCGACAAGTTGTTTTTGAACTATGATGTGGTGTGCGCCTATCCCTATCGTATCATGCGAAATGCGGATTTGTCTTTTGATGAAGACGAGGCATCTGACTTGCTCAAAGAGATACAGAAGCAGTTGGTAAAAAGACAGTGGGGCGAAGTGATTCGTCTGGAGATTGAGCACAAAGCCGACAAACGTCTGCTAAAGACTTTGGCAGAAAAACTGGAAGTACGGGAAGAGGAAATCTATCGGATCAACGGACCCATCGATCTGACCTTTCTCATGAAGATGTATGGTCTGGCCGGATGTGATGATCTGAGAGAAAAGCCGTTTGTTCCTCAGAAGAATCCGCGGATTGCAGAGGACACGAATCTCTTTACTGAGATTAAGAAAGGAGATATCTTCCTGACACATCCTTATGAGACCTTTGATCCGGTGGTGGATTTCATCAAGCAGGCGGCAGTGGACCCGGATGTGCTTGCCATCAAGCAGACCCTTTACCGTGTCAGCGGTAATTCCCCAATTATTGCAGCACTGGCGAAAGCAGCAGAAAATGGTAAGCAGGTTACGGTACTGGTGGAATTAAAAGCCAGATTTGATGAGGAAAATAATATCGTCTGGGCAAAGAAATTGGAAAAAGCGGGCTGTCATGTCATCTATGGTCTGGTGGGACTCAAGACCCACTGTAAGATTGCACTGGTGGTTCGCAGAGAGGAAGATTCCATTACCCGTTATGTGCATCTTGGCACGGGTAATTACAATGACTCTACGGCAAAACTCTATACAGATTGCGGTATCTTTACCTGTGCGGAGAGTTTTGGGGAAGACGCAACTGCGGTATTCAATATGTTATCCGGTTATTCGGAACCGGCACGCTGGAATAAGTTGATTGTGGCACCAATCTGGTTGCGGAATCATTTTATATCCTTGATTCAGCGGGAGATTGCCAATGCAAAAGAGGGCAAGCCGGCCTATATTGTAGCCAAGATGAATTCACTTTGTGATCGTGAAATCATTGAGAATCTCTACGAGGCATCGGCTGCCGGCGTCCAGATTTATCTGGTCATCCGCGGTATCTGCTGCCTGCGCACCGGTATTGACGGAATCAGTGAAAATATTCATGTAACTTCCATTGTGGGTACTTTTCTGGAGCACAGCCGGATTTTCTACTTTTATAATGACGGGCAGGAAGATATCTATATGGGCAGTGCTGACTGGATGCCCCGGAATCTGGATCGCCGTGTGGAGATTCTGTTTCCAATCGAGGATGAGACCATCAAAGCACGGATCAAACATATTCTGGATGTCCTGTTAAAAGATAACCTCAAAGCATATGTGATGCGCGCCGACGGTACATACAGTCGTAGCAGCAGACGAGGCAAGGCGACAGTAGGAGCACAGATGCAGTTCTGCAAAGAGGCGATGGTTCGCCCGCAGAAAGAGGAGCAGACCTGGAAAGGCAGACGATTTATCCCGGTGTGGGCGTTTGAGGATGAGAAAGATGAATCGTAAAATTCTATTTGTGGATTATGATGATACGCTACTCTGTTCGGATAAGAGCGTGACAGCGGAGAATCGAAAGGCATTGTTGGAGGTATTAGCGGCAGGACATTATCTTGCCTTTACCACCGGACGGCCCTTACATGGGGCCAAGGTGTTCTTTGACCGGCTTGATTTGCCTAGGGATCACTGCTATTTGTTGTGCTATCAAGGATGTGTCCTCTATGATCTTGCCAGGCAAGAGACGGTGATGTCAAAAACAATGGATTCGGATGCGCTGGGGGCTTTGATTGCATTGTTGCAGGAGCGGGACATCTATTATCAGGCGTTTGCATTGGATCGGTTCTATTGCCCGGCATATACCGAAGTGACACGTCGCTACTGTGAGAATACCCGGGAACCTTATGAGGTATTGAAGACGCCGGAGCAGTTGTTGGAACAAAAGATATACAAAGTAATGGCCATAGATTTTTATGACAGACGTCCTCTGGCAGCTTTGCAACAGCAGGTGACATCGGATCCGATCTTTCCGTTTCAGAGTTTTTTCTCCAGTCCTTGGTTCTATGAATTTTGTGCCAAGGGGCAGGATAAAGGCAGCGGACTGCGCTATCTGGCAGATGTGCTGTGTATTCCCCGCTCCGATACGATTGCAGTGGGGGATGAGGAAAATGATATTCCCATGATTGAGGCGGCAGGGATTGGTGTGGCGATGTGCAATGCCAGAGATGAGATCAAGGCACATGCGGATGTTGTCACGACGAGGGATAACAATCACAGCGGTGTGGCAGAAGTCATCCGGCGGTATCTGTTGTAGCAGCGGAATTGTCTCGCAAGAGTGGATATTTCCGTGGAAATTGTGGATGAGAACGATTGCATACACAAGATATTGTGCTTTCGTATTGATTTTCTCCAAAACTCATGCTATATTATAATAAAGTATTGGAAGAATACTTAGAAACCACTTAAAATATGCACCAAGGAGGGGATCAAAGCTATCGTATTTGATGAGTATTTTAAGGTTTCGGCAGTAGCCGAGTATTCCGGTTCCGAAGATTCTGGCCAAGGACATTTGTTTTGGAATTCGCGAAGAAAGGAATCTTCTGGAGAATTCGGAAGCATATTCAGAACCGCCTGTGATGAATTGAAACAACAATCAGGCAACACACACCAAACAGAGGGTTATGCCTCTAACATGAATGTCAGTTTTGTACAAATGGCATTCATCAAATAGTCGTTTGTGGCTAAGAAGAAACACCCGGTAGTTGAAGTGGCGCAGGGATGCGCAGTTTCAACTACCGGGTGTTTTTTGCAATTATGAAAAAAATAGTTGACGTCTCGCAGATTGTGTGATAGAGTATTCATGTTGTAAAACAAAGTAGAGTATCCACTCTCACCTGAGCACAGCGGTGACTCAGCGTTTATATTCCGACTTTTTTATGAATTGTTGCGAGTTTGATTGTGGATAGTCTGCCTATCCACTTTTTTTTTGCAATTTTCGAATTGCCAATCTTATTTGGAGGTATAAGACCATTAGCGATTTAATGATTAACGAGCAGATCAGAGACAGAGAGATTCGTCTGATTGGTTCAAACGGAGAACAGCTTGGCATTATGTCAGCAAAAGAAGCAATGAAATTGGCAGAGGAAGCAGAACTTGATCTGGTCAAGATCGCTCCGAATGCGAAGCCGCCAGTGTGCAAGATTATCGATTACGGTAAGTACCGCTATGAACTTGCCCGCAAGGAAAAGGAAGCAAAGAAGAAGCAGAAGACTGTTGAAATCAAGGAGATTCGCTTGTCGCCAAACATTGATACCAACGATTTGAACACGAAGGTCAATGCAGCCAAGAAGTTTATCGCCAAGGGGAATAAGGTCAAGATTACCTTACGTTTCCGTGGTCGTGAGATGGCACATATCGCTCACAGCAAACACATTTTAGATGATTTTGCAAAAGAGGTCGAGGATGTTGCAGTAGTGGAGAAAGCACCAAAGCAGGAAGGCAGAAGCATCAGCATGGTGTTGGCAGAGAAGAGATAATTTAAGGAGGAAAATAAAATGCCAAAAATTAAGACAAAAAGAGCAGCTGCAAAGCGTTTTTCTACAACGGGAACAGGAAAGTTAAAGAGAAATAAAGCTTATAAGAGCCATATCTTAACCAAGAAGACAACCAAGAGAAAGAGAAATCTCAGAAAGTCAGCAATGACAGATGCAACGAATGTTAAGAATATGAAGAAGGTTTTACCTTACTGCTAATTGATAGGTTAAGAGGAGGAAAGTAAAATGGCAAGAGTGAAAGGCGGATTAAACGCTAAGAAGAAGCATAATAGAGTATTGAAGATGGCTAAGGGTTACAGAGGTGCAAGATCTAAGCAGTACCGTGTAGCAAAGCAGTCTGTTATGAGAGCTTTGACAAGTTCTTATGCAGGTAGAAAGCAGAGAAAGAGACAGATGCGTCAGTTATGGATTGCACGTATCAATGCTGCTGCAAGATTAAATGGTTTGTCTTACAGCAAGTTCATGTATGGTCTGAAACTTGCAGGCGTTGAGATGAACCGTAAGATGTTAGCAGAGATGGCTGTAAACGATGCAGCGTCTTTTGCAGAGTTGGTTGAACTGGCTAAGACAAAGGTTGCCTAAGAAGACGATTGAGATATCCCGGGACAAGTTTCCGGGATTCTTTTTTTATCAGAAACGCTGCGTGAAATAATGGTTTCCATATTTCAGGGAATGTGTTATACTATCTGAGGTAGTATATTTCATTGAGAATTTTTACGGGGTTAAAGGAGGAAAGAATATGGCAATCTTGGTTACAGGAGGCGCCGGCTATATCGGTAGCCATACATGTGTGGAACTGCTGCAGGCGGGATATGAGGTTGTGGTTCTTGACAATTTGTCGAATGCCAGTGAGAAGTCGTTGGATCGTGTGCGGGCGATTACCGGCAAGGATGTTACCTTTTACAAGGGAGATATTTTAGATCGTGATCTGCTGAATCAGATTATGGATCGGGAGACGATTACTTGTTGTATTCATTTCGCAGGGCTTAAGGCTGTAGGTGAGTCGGTTGCGAAGCCGTGGGAATACTACAATAATAATATTGCAGGCACCTTGACCTTGGTAGATGTGATGCGTCAACACGGTGTAAAGAATATTATTTTCTCATCATCTGCAACGGTCTATGGTAATCCGGCAGTGATTCCGATTACGGAAGAGTGCCCCAAGGGACAGTGTACCAATCCTTATGGCTGGACCAAGTCCATGTTGGAACAGATTCTGACGGATATGCAGAAGGCAGATCCGGAGTGGAATGTGATTCTGCTGCGCTACTTCAATCCGATCGGTGCGCATCCAAGCGGCACTATGGGAGAGAATCCCAATGGTATCCCCAATAACCTGATGCCATATATTACCCAGGTGGCTGTGGGTAAATTAAAAGAACTGGGCGTCTTTGGTAATGATTATGATACGCCGGACGGCACCGGAGTCAGAGACTATATCCATGTGGTGGACCTTGCCATCGGTCATGTTAAGGCGTTGAAGAAGATTGAAGAGAAGGCAGGACTGTGTATTTACAATCTGGGAACCGGTGTGGGTTACAGTGTGCTGGACATTGTGAAGAATTTCGAGGAAGCAACGGGTGTAGAAATCCCCTATGTGATCAAACCGAGACGTGCCGGTGATATTGCAACCTGTTATGCGGATGCCACCAAGGCGAAGGAAGAACTGGGCTGGACGGCGCAGTACGGCATCAAAGAGATGTGTGCAGATTCCTGGAGATGGCAGAAGAATAATCCAAACGGCTATGAGGACTAAAATATTTAAAATATTTTAAAAAAGTACTTGACGGATGTATGTCGTTTGGTATATCATTGTCTTGTTGTCGCGGTGCGGTGACAAGACGTTATGGTTCGTTGGTCAAGCGGTTAAGACGCCGCCCTCTCACGGCGGAATCAGGGGTTCGATTCCCCTACGAACTGTTGACAGCAAGTTGATATTGTTGCTAGATTGAGAGTGGACAGATGTCCACTCTCAATTTTTTAAAGAAAAGGTGGTGGAAGCATATGTCGCAAAGAGAGCAGTACGAAAGCAAAACAGAAGAATTGATACAGCCGATTCTGGATGAGATGGGATTTGAACTGGTGGATGTGGAATATGTGAAAGAGGGTCAGGAATATTTCCTTCGGGCATATATTGATAAGCCGGGAGGAATTACCATTGACGATTGTGTGGATGTCAGTAAACGGATGAATCCAATCTTAGATGAACTGGATTACATATCCGGCGCTTACACATTTGAAGTTAGTTCCCCCGGTCTTGGGAGACCACTGAAGAAGCCGAAAGATTATGAGCGCAGCATGGGGAAGGAACTGGAGATCCGCACGTATCAGGCAATTGAACGGCAGAAAGAATTTTATGGTGTGCTTACGGCATATGATGAGAAGACGGTGACAATCACCACAGAAGATGATCAGACATTGGTATTTGATAAGTCAGACATTGCATTGATTCGTCTGGCATTTGATTTTTAGCGTACGATAACAAGGAAAATAGGAGGAAAATAAGAATGAAAAACAATGAATTGTTAGAAGCGTTAAATGTATTGGAGGCTGAGAAGAATATCAGCAAAGAGGTGTTGCTTGAGGCAATCGAGAACTCTCTTCTGATCGCCTGCAAGAACCATTTCGGAAAGGCGGACAATATCACGGTTACCATCGATCCGGAGACCTGTGAGTATCATGTGCTTGCGGCTAAGACTGTGGTTGAGACGGTGGAGGATCCGGTGGAACAGATCAGCGTGGAAGATGCACAGCAGATGGATGGCTCCTACACAGTAGGCGACGTGGTACAGGTGGAAGTGAAGTCCAGAGATTTTGGACGTATCGCCACAATGAGCGCAAAGAATACGATTTTGCAGAAGATTCGCGAAGAAGAGCGCAAGATGATTTATGATGAATATTACACCTTGGAAAAAGATGTGGTGACCGGTATTGTACAGCGTTACATCGGTAAGAACATCAGCATCAATCTGGGTAAGACGGATGCATTCCTTGCAGAAAACGAGCAGGTGAGAGGCGAGCATTTCCAGCCAACAGAGCGTATTAAGGTGTATATTCTGGAAGTTAAGGATACTACCAGAGGTCCGAAGATTTTGGTGTCCAGAACACATCCGGAACTGGTAAAGCGTCTGTTTGAAGAGGAAGTAACCGAAGTGCGTGACGGTATTGTTGAGATCAAGGCAATCGCCCGCGAGGCAGGTAGCAGAACCAAGATGGCAGTGTGGTCTTCCGATGAGAATGTAGATCCGGTGGGCGCTTGTGTTGGTATGAATGGTAGCCGTGTCAATGCCATTGTTGACGAACTCCGTGGTGAGAAGATTGATATCATCGAGTGGAATGAGAATCCGGCCATGCTGATCGAGCATGCATTGAGCCCGGCGAAGGTGATTTCAGTTATCGCGGATGCTGATGAAAAGACAGCAAAGGTGGTTGTGCCGGATTATCAGTTGTCTCTGGCGATTGGTAAGGAAGGACAGAATGCGCGTCTTGCAGCACGTCTGACCGGATTTAAGATTGATATCAAGAGTGAGACACAGGCAAGAGAAGCCGGCGATTTCCTCGATTATGAAAATGAATACGATGACGAATATTATGACGACGATGAATACTATGATGATGAGTATGAAGACGATTATGATGAATATGACGACGAAGCAGATGATACGGAAGCAGTGGATGAGGCAGATGACGTATCAGAAAGTGAAGAGGTATGATCAATAAAAAGAAAACACCGATGCGCAAATGCGTCGGTTGCAATGAAATGAAAGAAAAATCTTCTTTGCTTCGTGTCGTAAAGACGCCGGAGGGGGCATTTCTCATTGACAAGAGCGGACGCGCCAATGGACGAGGCGCTTACCTCTGTCAGGATGTTGCCTGTCTGCGTCTTGCCATGAAGAATAAAGGTCTGGAACGTTCATTAAAATGTAAGATGCCGGAAGATATCGTAGAACAATTGGAACAGGAGATGGATTAGATGCAGGATAAGGCGTTGGCGATGCTTGGCTTGGCGGCTAAGGCGAATCAGGTTAAGAGCGGAGAATTTTCAACAGAAAAAGCGGTAAAGACAGGCGTGGCACGGCTTGTAATCGTAGCACAGGATGCATCAGACAATACCAAGAAGAGTTTTACGAATATGTGTGATTTTTATAAATGCGAACTGCTTATTTATGGCACCAAAGAAGAACTGGGCAAGGCGATCGGCAAAGAGTTCCGCGCTTCTGTGGCAGTCCTGGATGAGAATTTTGCAACGGCCATAGTAAAGAAAGCCGCATTGGTATAACAACTGAATAATGGAGGAAATAGTATGGCAAAAGTTAGAGTTTATGAATTAGCAAAGCAATTAGATGTTCAGTCAAAAGATATTGTTTCTTTTCTGGCTGAAAACGGAATAGAAGTAAAAAGTGCAAGTGGTCTGGAACCGGATGCTCAGGCGTTGGTAGAAAAGAAATTTAAAAAGGGCACTGTGACAGAGCAGGCACCACAAACAGAGCCGGAGAAAGCCACGAAAAAGGTGGTCGCTGCTAAGGAGACGAAAGAAAAAGCAGCACCTGCCAAGGAACAACGGCCGAAGAAGAAGTCCAGCATTACAGCTGTGTTTAATGCACAGTACAGCAATCAGGCAAGACCGAGACGTGAGGGGGATCGTCCCCGCAGAAGACCTGACGGAAGTCGTCCGGCACGCCCCAATCAGGAGCGCAGCAATAACGGCAGACCGACACAGGGAAGAATTACGGTGCGCCCGGAGAGCGAGCGGACGGTTAGACCGTCACACCGTGTACAGGAAGAACGAGAGAGGCAGGAGCGTCAGGAACGGCAGGAGCGCCGCGACAATAATGCGGCACGCAACAACCGGACGCCAAATCGCCCGATTCGTCCTCGTGAGATGGCACCGTCAGACCGTCCCAGCAATCGCGTCAACCGCGATAATCGGGAAGATCGTCGTACGAGACCTACCGATGGAACACGTGTAAATAACCGGAATGAACGCGGAGGCGCAAGACCGTCCAATGGATTTTCCAATGATAACAGACGTGGCGGGGCTCCGGCACAGGTGGCACCGGATGAAGTGCGTCAAAAAGAAGGAAGAGATCGTGATAATAATCGTAACAAGAAGAAGCACGATTATGATCAGTTGGGCGGCAAGAAGCAGGAGCGTTTTGTAAATCTGGAGAAGAACGGTGGCAAGAAGAAAAACAAAGCGCCACAGCCAAAGCCGGCAGAAAAGGATACGGATGAGATTCGTACATTGATTCTTCCGGAACATATCACCATCAAAGAATTAGCCGACAAGATGAAAGTGCAGGCTTCTGTGATCGTTAAGAAACTGTTTATGAAGGGCGTTATGGTGACGGTAAACCAGGACGTGGATTATGAGCAGGCAGAAGAGATTGCATTGGAATTCAACTGCATCTGTGAGCCGGAAGTCAAGGTGGATGTTATTGAGGAACTGCTTCGTGAGGAGGAAGAAGCAGAGGACGATATGGTTGCACGTCCACCGGTTGTCTGCGTTATGGGTCATGTCGATCATGGTAAGACATCTCTGTTGGATGCCATCCGTGACACTAAGGTAACCGATCGCGAAGCGGGCGGTATCACACAGCATATTGGTGCTTATATGGTATCCATCAACGGACAGAAGATTACCTTCCTGGATACACCGGGACATGAGGCATTTACGGCAATGCGTATGCGTGGTGCGAATTCCACCGATATTGCCATTCTTGTAGTTGCAGCGGATGATGGCGTGATGCCACAGACGGTAGAGGCCATTAACCATGCCAAGGCAGCCGGAATTGAAATTATTGTTGCCATCAACAAGATTGATAAGCCGAATGCGAATATTGAGAGAGTAAAACAGGAATTGTCGGAATATGAACTGATTCCGGAAGATTGGGGCGGAAGTACAATATTTGTTCCGGTTTCTGCACATACTCATGAAGGAATCGACACCTTGTTGGAAATGATTCTGTTGACTGCTGAAGTACTGGAATTGAAGGCAAATCCGAAGCGAAATGCCCGTGGTCTTGTCATTGAGGCACAGTTGGATAAAGGCCGCGGTGCGGTGGCAACAGTGCTGGTACAGAAGGGAACACTTCATGTGGGTGATCCTATCGCAGCCGGAAGTTCTTATGGTAAAGTACGTGCCATGATCGATGAACACGGACGCCGAATCAAGGTGGCAACACCGTCCACACCGGTAGAGATCCTTGGCCTCAGTGATGTCCCCAATGCAGGTGAGATCTTTGTTGCCATGGATTCCGAAAAAGAAGCCAGAAGTTTTGCAGAGACCTTTATTTCTGAGGGCAAGAATAAGTTGATCGAAGACACCAAGATGAAGATGTCTCTGGATGATCTGTTCTCTCAGATTCAGTCAGGTAATGTGAAGGAATTAAATATTATTGTCAAAGCCGATGTTCAGGGCTCTGTGGAGGCTGTAAAGCAGTCTCTGGTAAAATTATCCAATGAGGAAGTCGTTGTAAAGATTATTCACGGTGGTGTTGGTGCGATTAACGAAAGTGATGTCATTCTGGCATCTGCTTCCAATGCGATTATTATCGGCTTTAACGTCAGACCGGATGCGATGGCAAAAGCAACGGCTGAACGTGAGGGCGTTGATGTACGTCTGTACAAGGTCATCTACAACGCCATCGAAGATGTTGAGGCTGCCATGAAGGGTATGCTGGATCCGATCTATGAGGAGAAGGTCATCGGTCATGCCCAGGTACGTCAGATCTTCAAGGCATCCGACGTGGGCAATATTGCCGGTTCTTATGTGCTGGATGGTTACTTCCAGCGTGGTTGCAAGGTGCGTGTATCCCGTGAAGGTGAGCAACTCTTTGAAGGGGAGCTGGCATCGCTCAAGCGATTTAAGGATGATGTCAAGGAAGTTAAGGCAGGATACGAATGCGGTCTTGTCATTGACGGCTTTAATGATATTGCGGAAGAAGACGTGATTGAAGCATATATTATGGTAGAAGTTCCGAGGTAGAATATGAAAAAAAGAAGTATCAAGAATACCAGGATCAACGAGGAAGTGCTCCGTGAGTTGAGCAACATCCTTCGCAGTGAGATCAAAGATCCCCGTGTCAGCCCTATGTGCAGCGTGGTTGCAGTAGAGGTTGCGCCGGATCTGAAGACGGCGAAGGCCTACATCAGTGTTCTTGGTGATGAAAAGGTGCAGGAAGATACAATGGAAGGGCTACGCAGTTCTGCCGGTTATATCCGCAAACTGCTGGCAGCCAATGTCAATCTGCGAAATACGCCACAGATTCAGTTCATTCTGGATCAATCCATCGAATATGGCGTGCGTATGTCAAAGATGATTGATGAAGTCAACGGCAAATAGAGGAGGCAGTGTATGCGTTTGGAAGAACAACTGCGGGGCGTCAGCAGTGTGGCAATTGCGGGGCATATTCGCCCAGACGGTGATTGTGTCGGGTCGTGTCTTGCGGTATATAACTACATCACAACCTATTTTCCACAGATCCGGGTTCAGGTGTTTTTAGAGCCGATTCCTACCATCTTTCACTTTTTGCAGGGGGCGGCACAGATTCAGGAGGCATCCGCTACGGATGAGGCGTTTGATCTTTGCATTGTGCTGGATTGTGGCGATACAGGCAGATTAGGAGATGCGGTAAAGTTCTATACTTCGGCAGACCATACCGTCTGTATTGACCATCATGTGAGCAATCAATCCTTTGCGGATGTCAATCTGATTGTACCGGATGCCAGTTCTACCTGTGAATTGGTCTATGGGGTGCTGGAACCGGAACGTATCACCAAATCCATTGCGGAATGTATCTATACCGGTATGATTCATGATACAGGGGTATTTCAGTATTCCTGTACTTCGAAATCTACCATGGAGATTGCCGGAAGACTGATGGATATGGGGATTGATTATCCCTCGATTGTTGACAAGACGTTTTATGAGAAGACCTATGCCCAGAACCGTGTGCTGGGGCAGGCACTTTTAAAAAGCCGTTTATATGAAGATGCCAAATGCATCGGTTCCGTGATTACCAGAGAGGAAATGGAGCAGTTTTCGGTGCTGCCGAAACACTTGGATGGTATCGTAAGCCAGCTTCGCGTCACAAAAGAAGTGGAAGTGGCAATCTTCTTGTATGGTCTGGAGGAAGGCAGTTATAAAGTCAGCACCAGATGCAAGGGTGATACGGTGGATTTGTCACAGATCGCTATGAAGTATCACGGCGGCGGTCATAAGAAGGCGGCAGGATTTACATTACAGGGGGATGACCCCTGGGCGCTGATCGAACAAATTGTGGCCGATGTGAAAGAGCAGTTGCAGGATTAGGTGAAGATGAAGAGCGGAATTATCAATGTACATAAAGAGGCTGGGTACACATCTTTTGATGTGGTTGCCAAAATGCGTGGAATTCTTCACGAAAAGAAGATCGGACATACCGGGACACTGGACCCGGAGGCGACGGGCGTGCTGCCGATCTGCATCGGAAAGGCCACAAAGGTATGTGATCTTTTGACCGATAAGGATAAAGTCTATGAGGTCGTAATGCATCTGGGAATAGAGACTGACACTCAGGATATGACTGGGCAGGTGTTGCGGCAAAAAGAGGTTTTGGTGACACCGGAGGAAGTGACGGAGACGATTTTGTCTTTTCAGGGAGAAATTGCGCAGATTCCACCCATGTATTCTGCACTGAAAGTGAATGGGCAGAAGTTATGTGATCTGGCGAGAAAAGGAATTACGGTGGAACGCAAACCACGTAATGTGGTGATTTATTCCATTCGCATCTTACAGATGGCTCTGCCTATGGTGAAAATGGAGGTGCATTGTTCCAAGGGAACGTATATCCGCACGTTATGTCAGGATATCGGACAGCAATTGGGATGCGGCGCCTGTATGGAGCAACTGGTTCGCACTCGGGTGGCGCAATTTGCGCTGGCAGACAGCGTGACACTGGCACAGGTGGAGCAACTGGTTGCGCAAGAAGCGGTGGAGCAGATTCTGCTTCCCGTGGATCGGGTGTTTGCTTCGTATCCGGCGATTCAGGCAAAGACCTGCGCCGATCACAAACTGCAAAACGGCAATGCTATTTTTGCGGAGGAGGTCTGCCAGGAGGTATCGGAGCGTCGGGAGAAAGAACTGGTTCGCATGTATCTGTCAGATGGCAGATTTGTGGGTATTTTTTGTTGGAAGGAACATCAATTTTCTCCGGAAAAGATGTTTTTAGAATAACGTATGAAAGTAATTACTTCTTTACTGAACAATTACATAGATGAGCAGACAGCGGTGACGGTGGGCAAGTTTGACGGCATCCATAAAGGACATGAACTTCTGACGAAGAAATTGCTGGAGCAGAAAGCACAGGGGCTGGCACCTTGCGTTGTGACCTTTGATATCTCTCCCCGTATTCGTCTGGGTAAAGATATGACCAAACTGTTGATTACTAATGAGGAGCGACTTCATCTGCTGGATAGGGCCGGCATCGATTATCTGGCACAGTGTCCCTTTGAGCAGGAAATTATGCATCTGGAACCGGAAACCTTTATTGAACTCCTGGTGGAACATTTCCATATGAAGTATCTGGTTTGCGGTACGGATTTCTGTTTCGGCCGTAAAGGGCGCGGCAATGTTACCTTGCTACGGGAACTGGCACAGACCTACGGATTTACGCTGGAAGTGCTGGAAAAACTACAACAGGATCACAGAGACATCAGCAGCACCTTTGTGCGGGAAGAAATTGCCAAGGGCAATGTCCGCAAAGGGAATGAATTGTTAGGGTATCGCTATTTTGTCTGGGGGCGCGTGGTGCATGGAAAGCATCTGGGTACTCGGATCGGGATTCCTACAATTAATTTGATTCCCCCGGAGGACAAGTTGTTACCCCGTTACGGTGTCTATGTTACGGAAATTGAGATTGATCACCATCGCTATCACGGTGTAACCAATGTGGGGGTCAAACCTACGGTGACCGGGGAACAACGGGTGGGGATTGAGACTCATATTCTTGATTTTGATCAGGATGTTTATGAAAAACAGGTGCGGGTGGCGTTTTTGGAACATATCCGCGATGAACAGAAATTCGATTCCGTAGATGCACTGCGGGCACAGATGCAGAAAGACAAACAATTTGCCCTCCAGTTTTTTAACCGTCAGGAGCCTCTTTCGTTACAAAAATAAGAAATGTGTTACAAAAATGTTACAAAAAGATTGACATCATCGTTACATGTTGTTATAATGGCAAAGAACAGTAGTTAAGACTGCTGTTTTTTTGTGAGATTTTTTTGATGGAGGATACTATGAAGAATCGGATCATTCGTGCTTTTTCCTTGGCGTGTATCGGTTGTATGCTGTTTGCACATTGCAAGGACCAATCCTTGGAACAGAATTCTCAGCAGATGCTGACCGCCGGTATTGTATCGTCTTCGACGGTGAATATTGATGCGGCAAGCCAGCGTCCACAGGTTACTGACTCCAATGTGGCTGTTTCGGCCAGCGCAGCACAGAATCTTTATGGTTATACAAATCTCGGTGTGGCGAATGTGGAGGGTAATATCAATATCCGCGATGCTGCCGGCACAGAGGGCTCAATCGTAGGCAAGTTACCGGAGAATGCCGGTTGTGAGATTTTGTCTACGGAAGGCGAATGGACGTATATTTCTTCCGGTGAAGTGGAAGGCTATGTCCTTTCGGAATATATTTTGACAGGTGACGCAGCAAAGACCCGTGCAGATGAGGTGGCGCGTTATGTGGCGACAGTGACTACAGATGGACTTCGTGTTCGCTTGGAGCCGAATACCACCTCGGAGATTCTTGCCACGATGCCCAAGGGAGAAGAATTGGAGATTGTCGCTGAGACTGGTGCGTGGGTTCAGGTGAATATTGATGGAGAATATGGATATGTTAGTGCGGAATATGTCACTTGTGAGACGCGGCTGACGGATGCCATGACACTTGCGGAGGCACGATTTGGTGAAGGCGTGTCGGATGTCCGTGTGGATTTGGTTAGTTATGCGACGCAGTTCGTAGGGAATCCTTATGTCTGGGGCGGAACGAGTCTGACCCGAGGTGCGGATTGCTCCGGATTTGTTCTCTCTGTTTATGCAAAATATGGTATTTATCTGCCACATTCATCCAGAGCACAGGCCAATTATGGTACGAGAGTCAGCACATCGGAATTAAAGCCCGGCGATCTTCTGTTTTACGGTAGTGGCAAGAGTATTAGCCATGTAGCAATTTATATTGGTGGCGGGCAGATTGTACATGCCAGCACAGAGAAGACCGGTATCATTATTTCCGGTGCGTTTAACCGGACGCCGATCTGTTGTACTAGTTTATTAGACTAATTATTTTATCGATTAAAATGTAATTTATTGTTTACAAGGACAGATTCGTATGTTACAATCTGTTGGTATGGTTTTACCCGTATTCGGTGATTGGATACTCCGACCTTTTGCTGAATACAGGCGTATGATATGATTAGGAGGTAACAGACATGATTTCTAAGGAAAAAAAGACAGCAATTATGGAAGAGTATGCCAGAACTCCTGGCGATACAGGTTCACCAGAGGTACAGGTGGCTGTATTGACAGCAAGAATTCAGGAGTTGACAGAGCATCTTAAGGAGAACCCGAAGGATTTCCATTCCAGACGAGGTATGCTTAAGATGATCGGTAAGAGACGTAATCTTCTGGCATATCTGAAGGATATTGATATCGAGAGATATCGTTCTTTGATTGAGCGTTTAGGCTTAAGAAAATAATTTGCTTATCTGGGCGGGGTAGATTTCTATTCCGCCCAATTTTACCGTATGGAGATGAGCGATTGATCGCTGATACGAAGCGGGGTTACACGACAGAGAATGCATCCGAGACCACTGATAAGTACAGAGGATTCTGTGTTTATCAGTAGTTTCGGGTATCTGTCTTAACAAATACAATGTAAGGAGATTAGATATGACAAAAACATTTACCATGGAATTGGCAGGAAGAACTCTGCGTGTTGATGTTGGCAGAGTGGCAGCACAGGCAAATGGCGCTGCATTTATCCAGTATGGTGAGACGACGGTTCTGTCTACGGCTACAGCATCTGAGAAGCCGAGAGAGGGCATTGACTTTTTCCCACTGAGCGTAGAATTTGAAGAGAAATTGTATTCGGTAGGTAAGATTCCGGGCGGATTTAATAAGCGAGAGGGTAAGGCATCGGAGAATGCTGTTCTGACGGCACGTGTGATTGACCGTCCGATGCGTCCGTTGTTCCCGAAGGATTATCGCAATGATGTTACGTTGAATAATATGGTTATGAGTGTTGACCCGCAGGCACGTCCGGAGTTGGTTGCTATGCTGGGGGCATCCATTTCTACCTGTATTTCTGATATCCCATTTGATGGACCTTGTGCTATGACACAGGTGGGTATGATTGACGGGGAATTTATCATCAACCCTTCACAGGAGCAGTGGGATAAGGGTGATTTGAAGTTGACGGTGGCATCTACTGCGCAGAAGGTTATCATGATCGAAGCTGGTGCTAATGAGATCCCCGAAGATAAGATGATCGAAGCCATCTATATGGCACATGATATTAACCAGACCATTATTGCATTTATCAATCAGATGGTAGCGGAAGTAGGTAAGCCGAAGCATACTTATACAAGTTGTGCAATTCCGGAAGAGATGTTTGCAGCAATGCGCGAGATTGTGACACCGGAAGAGATGGAAGAGGCAGTATTTACGGACCAGAAGCAGGTACGTGAAGAGAATATCCGTCAGGTAACGGAGAAGTTCGAGGAAGCATTTGCAGATAAAGAAGATTGGTTGGAAGTTCTGGGAGAGGCTGTATATCAGTACCAGAAGAAGACAGTTCGTAAAATGATTCTCAAGGATCACAAGCGCCCGGATGGCAGAAGAATCGATCAGATTCGTCCGCTGGCTGCAGAAGTGGATCTGATTCCTCGTGTCCATGGTTCTGCGATGTTTACCCGTGGTCAGACACAGATCTGCGATGTGGTTACACTGGCACCCCTTTCCGAAGTTCAGAAGGTGGATGGACTGGATGAGAACGTAACAGAAAAGCGTTATATGCATCATTATAATTTCCCGTCTTACTCTGTAGGTGAGACGAAACCGTCCCGTGGACCGGGACGTCGTGAGATTGGTCATGGCGCGCTGGCAGAAAGAGCACTGATTCCGGTGCTTCCTTCCGTAGAAGAGTTCCCGTATGCAATTCGTGCGGTTTCCGAGACCTTTGAGTCCAACGGATCTACCTCTATGGCATCTACCTGTGCATCCTGCATGGCATTGATGGCGGCAGGTGTTCCCATCAAGAAGATGGTGGCTGGTATTTCCTGTGGTCTTGTGACCGGTGAGACGGACGATGATTATCTGGTACTTACCGATATTCAAGGACTGGAAGATTTCTTCGGCGACATGGACTTTAAGGTAACCGGTACCAAGGACGGTATTACGGCAATCCAGATGGATATCAAGATTCATGGTTTGACCAGACCGATTGTGGAAGAAGCCATTCGCAGAACCCGGGAAGCAAGATTGTTCATTATGGATGAGTGTATGTCAAAGGCCATTGCAGAGCCGAGACCGACCGTGGGCAAATATGCACCGAAGATCATTCAGATTCAGATTGATCCGGCGAAGATTGGTGATGTGGTTGGTCAGAGAGGTAAGACGATCAATGAGATCATTGAACGTACCGGCGTAAAGATTGATATCACAGACGATGGTAGTGTCTCTGTATGCGGTACCGACGCACAGAAGATGGATGAAGCGGTTGAGATGATCAAGATCATCACCACCGATTTTGAACAGGGACAGATCTTTACCGGCAAGGTTGTCAGCATCAAGGAATTTGGTGCGTTTGTCGAGTTTGCTCCCGGTAAGGAAGGTATGGTTCATATTTCCAAGATTTCCAAGGAAAGAATCGACCATGTGGAAGATGTACTGACTCTGGGCGATGTGGTTAAGGTAGTATGTCTTGGCAAAGACAAGATGGGCAGAATCAGTTTCAGTATTAAAGATGTAAAATAGACATGTTTTCTCAGACTCCAATCGGTGAGAACCGATTGGAGTTTTTTTCATATAATGAAAAAAACGGTGGGAGAAGCACATGAACCGGGTAAGAGAATTCATAGGATTTGAGGAACAGCAGGATAGGCCACCGAAAAAGGCAATTGGAATCTGCATTCTGGACAGTGGTATCTTTCCCCATATGGATTTTGATACCAGAATCGTAGATTTTTGCGATTTTGTGGGAGGAAAACTATCGCTTTATGATGATTATGGTCATGGTACGCACATCGCAGGAATCAGTTCGGGCAGCGGTCTGCGTTCCCAAGGACGCTATCGTGGGATTGCAGCCGGTACGAAACTTATGATCGGTAAGGTGCTGAACCAGGACGGGGATGGCAGGATTGAACATTTTCTGGAAGCTATCCAGTGGTGCATTCAGAATCGAAATAAATACAATATCCGCCTGTTAAATATTTCCGTGGGACTGATGCGCAGCGTGAATGGCGCCTGGCAAAAGGAACTGCTGGATGCGGTGTCCGATGCGTGGGATCATGGCATTGTAACCGTGTGTGCTGCAGGGAACAACGGGCCCAAGAGAGGAAGTGTCACGATCCCCGGGACACAGCCGAAAGTAATTACCGTAGGAAGTGCAGATAAAAAGAAGGACGGTTTTTCTCCCAGTGGTTATAGCGGTAGGGGCCCAACGGAGGATTGTGTTTTAAAACCGGAAATCTATGCACCCGGTACCGATATTGTCAGTTGCGGGAATAACGGACTATACGTAAGAAAAACAGGCACATCCATGTCAGTGCCTGTTGTGACGGGATGTATTGCATTATTATTGCAGCAAAACCCGTTTCTTACGCCGGTGGAAGTCAAACTTCGCCTGTATGAGAGCGCGTGCAAAATGGATCGGGACCGGCAAACCACATGGGGCATGATCTATCTGCCAGATCTGTTATCGCCTGTCACAAGATGAGTCAGGAGTTGTTGCAAATAAAAAGAAAAGGTAGCCTTGGATACGGATTCCGTGGTAACCACCGGAATGGAACCTATCTTTTTGTCACCGAGATAGTAGTCGATGGATCCAATTTTACTTCCCTTTTTACAGGGTGCTTCTATGGACTTCGGTAGATTGGTTTTCTTTTGAATATCATTTAAGTTCTCCTGATTCATTGCCAGAAAAGAAAAGTCGTTCTGTGGCTGACAGATGATGGAATCTTTACAGCCTTTTTGAATGGCTAGATCATAGGTTTCTTCTTTGATATTGTCATAATACAAAGAGGTGTTTAAAAAACCATACTCAAAGAGAGTTCTGGCATCCTGAAAACGATCTTTCGGAGTGTCCGCACCCATGATGACAGCAATGAATGTAATATCATCTTTCTGAGCGGTGGCGGCCAGACAGAATTTGGCGATGCTGGTGGAGCCGGTTTTGAGACCTGTGGCATAGGGATATTGTTTCAGTAATTTATTGGTGTTGGTCAGCGTAAAAGGAAAGGAACCTTTTTGTGTGGTATGGGTGATGTCCTCCTGCCAAATCTGACAATAATCAAAGATTTTTGGGTATTTCGTGATCAGTTCGCGGCTGGCCAGTGCCAGATCGTTGGCGCAGGAATAATGATTTTCCACATCCAGACCACAACAGTTGACAAAATTAGTGTTTTCCATATGAAGGGCATGTGCTTTTTCGTTCATAGCTGCGACAAATTGTTCTTCTGTCCCGGCAACGGCTTCGGCCATGGCCACAGCAGCATCGTTGGCACTGGCGATGCTGATACATTTGATGAGAGTTTCCACGGTCTGGACTTCGCCGGGCTCCAGGAAGACTTGGGAACCGCCCATGGATGCGGCATGTTCCGATATGGTTACCTCCTGAGCCAATGACAGACGGCCATTATCAATGGCTTCAAAGATGAGAAGAAGTGTCATCACCTTGGTGACACTGGCCATTGCCATGGGTTTGTTGGCGTCTTTTGCGTAACAGATGGTTCCCGTGGATGCTTCCATCAGAATGGCACTGGGGGCATTGATGGTGAAAGGCTCCTTTGTTTCCGTATTTTCCGGTGTGGTTTCGGCAACAACTGGAAGTACGCAGAAGTGACATAAGGTGAGAATTATCAGAAGTAAGGATAAGGATGTTTTAAAAACTGACTTCATAGTTCGCAACAGATTCGCATTATTACATAGTATACGTGACAAAGAAAAAAGATATGTCACGTAAAAGCAAGCGCGGTGGTCAGTAACCAGCAGGTCTGATGTGTGCGACTGGAAATTGGAACAACTAATTATTGTATTTCAAATAAAAAGACAATACTAAATCTTGTAGAAAGTGCTTGAAATACCTCTGCAAAACCGATATAATAGCAAAGGAATAAATGAGGGCACGATTATGGATTTAGAATTTAAATTACAGGTGTTTGAAGGTCCGCTGGATCTTTTACTTCACCTATTGGACAAGAACAAAGTTAGTATTTACGATATTCCGATTGTGGAGATTACCAATCAATATATGGATTATATCCGCCAGATGCAGAAGCACGATTTGAACATTGTCAGTGAATTTATGGTGATGGCGGCAACACTTCTGGATATCAAATCGAAAATGCTGCTTCCGGCAGAAGAATCGGAGGAGCAGGACGAGGAAGATCCGAGAGCAGAATTGGTACAACAATTGTTGGAGTACAAGTTATACAAGTGTATGGCATTTGAGTTAAAAGACCGCCAGGTGGATGCGCAGAGAGTCTTTTACAAGGAGCCAACGGTGCCGGATGAGGTGCTGGCTTACCAGCCGCCGGTAGACACCAAAGAACTGGTTGCTGATCTTACCTTGAATCAGTTGAATGATATCTTTAAATCCGTATTAAAGCGTCAGAAGGACAAGATCGATCCCATCCGTTCCAAATTTGGTGAAATTCGCAAGGAAGAGGTTTCGCTGGATGATAAGATGGTATATCTCACCGGATATGCTTCCAGCCATCGCATGTTTAGTTTTCGACAGTTACTGGAAAAGCAGAGCAGCAAGATGGAAGTGATTGTGACATTTCTGGCGATTTTGGAGTTGATGAAGGCCGGAACGATTGTGATTTCCCAGGAGCATACATTTGACGACATTCGAATTGAATCCAAGGTGGCAGCATAATACACCCGGATGGTTACAGTACAGAACAAAGGAGTTATTATTTTATGGATCAGGCAAAATTAGAATCCATTATCGAGGGAGTTCTCTTTACGTTTGGTGAGGCGGTGGAGCCGGCACGAATCGCAAAGGCAGCAGAGGTAGAGACGGATGAGGTGGTCCGTGCACTCAAGCATATGCAACAGACATGGAAAGAACAGGGACGCGGTATCCAGATTCTGGAGTTGGACGGGTCTTATCAGATGTGTACACCGGCAGAATTGTACGAATATTTGATTCGTATTGCAAAACAGCCGAGAAAACATGTGCTGACAGATGTGCTTCTGGAGACCCTTTCGATCATTGCTTACAAGCAGCCCATCACGAAGTCGGAGATTGAGAAGATCCGTGGGGTATCCTGTGATCATGCAGTCAGCAAATTGGTGGAGTATTCTCTTGTGACCGAATTGGGACGACTGGATGCACCGGGTAGACCGATGTTGTTTGGTACAACGGAAGAATTTCTCCGTTCCTTTGGGGTGTCTTCCATCGAAGAATTGCCTACACCGGCACCGGATCTGGTGGAGGAATTTAAACAGCAGGCAGAACAGGAAATCAAACTTGATGTAGGCGGCGAGTAAAATCCTATGGTCTTTTTCCCCATGTTCTACATATATTGAACTGATATTATAAAGAATGGGGTAGATATGAAATGGAACAGCCAACTGTCTCTTAATATTTCGAAAGGAATATTGGGAGACTTTTTTTTGTCGGTCGATGGTCTTTTGAGGGGTGGTATGCGTATCTCGTGTGTGTTTATCCTCCTGCTTTGGGGGATGTGCTCTTTTTCGGTAGAAGCTGCAGAAGTGCAAACCATCAATCCCGGAGAAATTCATGCATTATCTGCGGCATTGATGGACGGGGATACCAAGCGTACGTTGTACGCCAAAGAGGGGGATGCCAAACGGGCCAATGCCAGTACCACGAAGATTATGACTTGTATTCTCGCATTGGAACAATGTAACGGCGATGAGGTGGTGGAAGTCTCAGAATATGCGGCATCTATGCCAAATGTCCAGTTGGGTATGGAGCCGGGTGAACACTATTATCTCAAGGATTTACTATATTCACTGATGCTGGAGTCTCACAATGATTCGGCTGTTGCCATAGCGGAGCATGTGGCTGGGAGTGTGGAACAGTTTAGCGCGCAGATGAATCAAAAGGCGGCAGAACTGGGATGCAGCAATACGTATTTTATCACGCCCAATGGGCTGGATGCCACAGATGAAACCTCGTCCCATGGAACAACGGCAGAGGATTTGGCGCGTATTATGGCTTACTGTGCATGGGATTCACCGGTTAGCGAACAGTTTCTTGCGATAACCCAGACACCGTCCCATTCGTTTACGAATCTGATTCTTCAGGAAGACGGAAGTTATGTGTCTGGTGCCCATGCGGCCTCATGCGCCAACCATAACAGTTATCTGTCGAAAAATGCTGCCTGTATTTCGGGCAAAACGGGATTTACATCAGATGCCGGTTATTGTTATGTCAGCGCTTTTGAGTCTGCCGGAAGAAAATTTACCATAGCGTTGTTGGCAAGCGGCTGGCCCAACAACAAAAATTACAAATGGCAGGATTGCGATCGAATCTATGCTTACGCTGATGCGAATTATAAGATGCGGACAGCACCGGATGTGATGGGACATATGAAACCTGTGGCACTGTTGGAGGCGGCAAATCCTTCTTTTGACCTGGCAGAGCAGATGCAGGTAACGCCGTATCCGTTGGAGGCACCGGGGCAATTTTTGATGGCAGATTGGGAAACGCTGACAATTAAGGTGGCACTTCCCCGGACGATTTCGGTGGAGCGTGCCGGAGAAAGCAGTATTGGACAGGTGAGCATGGCTATCGATGAGCAGACGGTTTATTCCAGCGATGTTGCATTGCAGATTCCGGTAGGGACACGGACAAAAACATGGTATTTTCAGGCCGTATGTAAAAAATGGATGATGGATTTTCCCAAGGAAACCGTCGCTTTTGGGATATTTTGAAAAATAGTGAAATAATTAACAAAAAAGATTGAAAAAAACCAGACAAACCGTTATTATTATGCTAGAGAAATTTTGAATTTTATATAAATGGAGGAAAGAAGCATGAGTAATGGAACAAACAATCCTGCGATCCAGAGGATGAATGCGTTACTTGATGAGCACAGTTTCGTGGAACTGGGAGCACTGGTGACATCGAGAAGTACGGATTTTAATCTGAATCAGCAACAGACACCTTCCGATGGTGTTGTAATTGGTCATGGGCTGATTGATGGCAATCTTGTTTTTGTATTTAGCCAGGATGCTTCCGTTCTGAATGGAACCATCGGCGAAATGCATGCCAAAAAGATCATGTCGGTTTATGACATGGCAATGAAGATGGGAGCACCGGTCATTGGACTGTTAGATTGTGCAGGCGTTCGTCTGCAGGAATCCGTGGATGCACTGGAGAGCATTGGAGCAATTTATGCTAAGGCGGTTGCAGCATCCGGCGTAATCCCACAGATTATGGGAGTATTCGGCCCCTGTGGTGGCGGGCTCAGTGTTTTGACTTCGGTCAGTGATTTTACACTGATGACCAATGACGGCAGATTGTTTGTGAATTCTCCGGATACTATCAGTGGTAACCGTTGTGAGACTCTGGATACCGCAAGTGCAGGATTCCAGTATCAGGAAGCGGGCAATGTGGATTTTGTCGGTGATGAGGCAGAGGTCATGGATGCCATTCGCAAGTTTGTTACCGTTCTTCCGGGATGTAATGTGGAAGAAGGATGCGTGGAAGAGTGTATGGATGATCTCAATCGTGCCGCTGAGAATTTGCAGGATAAGTGCAAAGATGTGTCTTTGTTTGCTTCTGAAATCTCAGACAATCATGTGATGGTCGAGGCGAAAGCTGGTTATGCCAAAGAGATGTTTACCGGTTTCATCAAGTTAAACGGAATTACCGTAGGCGTGGTAGGAAACAGAGAGGAAGCGACAGTAGATGGCGAGACGGTTGCGCTTGGCACGAACCTGACGGCAGCCGGTTGTGAGAAAGCTGCTGATTTTGTTTCCTTCTGTGATGCGTTTGATATCCCGGTATTGTCACTGACCAATACGACAGGTTATGAGGCTTCTGTTTGTGCTGAAAAGCACCTGGCAAAGGCGGCCGGAAGAATGGTCTATGCATTCGCCAATGCAACGGTTCCGAAGATTTCCTTTGTTATTGGACAGGCTGTGGGCAGCGCATACGTTGCCATGAATTCCAAGTCGTTGGGAACAGACCTGGTGTATGCCTTTGCTGATGCGAATATTGCTGCTATGGATGCGTCCCTTGCAGCCAAGATTATGTATGCAGAGGATTCTGCGGATGTGATTGAACAAAAAGCAGAAGAGTACCGTGAGATGAACAGTGGCGTTATGAACGCGGCAAGACGCGGTTATGTGGATCGTATTGTGGAGCCGGCAGATGCCAGAAAGTATCTGATTGCCGGATTTGAGATGCTGTTTACGAAAAGAGTAGACGGTCCATACAAAAAACATGGAACAAAATAGAAAGGTGAGCATATGAAAAAGAAAATCATACTTATGGTAAGTACTTTGGTATGCATGCTTTCGCTGTGCTCCTGTGGCAAGAACTCTATGGCCGATGAATTGAATGGATTGTCAGAGACCGACTTGCAGAGTGCTTGTGAACAGACAGCCGGCATCTTAGAGAACCTCTCAGCGGAGGAGAGTGCCGAGTACTACGCTTATTATCTTTCTCAGGAAGACGGAAAGATCTATGCGGATCTGATGGAACAGTGGATTGAGATAGAACCACAGATCGGTGATTTTGTGGGATATAAGGATTTCGAAATTACCAAGGCCGGAAAGACAATTACCGCCACGGAGACGATTACTTATACCAACCGAGATATCAAGTTGATTTATGTCATTGATGCCAATTCCATGGAGGCTACGGCAGTGAATGTCGAGATTGTCTATTCCATGGGAGAGACTATGGCAAAAGCAGGATTGAATACTATTATGGCGATTTCCATCGTATTTTGTATTTTGATTCTGATTTCGCTGGTCATCTACTGCTTCAACAT
Organism: uncultured Roseburia sp.; assembly: GCA_945836255.1. GTDB lineage: Bacteria > Bacillota > Clostridia > Lachnospirales > Lachnospiraceae > Pararoseburia. The sequence goes on from CAMAKU010000002.1 coordinate 72,205, forward strand.
TATTCCTGTGATTCAGGATAAATTATCTAAAAAAGACAGTGCGCCTCAGACAGCGGTGGCTGTTGCTCCGGTATCTGCCGGTGATGAGGCGGCGACAGATGATACGGAACTGATTGCCGTGATTGCCGCAGCGATTGCAGCTAGCACAGGTACCACAACGGATGACTTTGTTGTTCGTTCCATTAAGAGAAGATATTGATTAGGAGGATTTTATTTATGAAGAATTATACAATTACCGTGAATGGAAACGTTTATGATGTAACAGTGGAAGAAAAGGGTGGCACATCATCTTCTGCACCTGCCAGTGTGGCTGCACCGGCACCTAAGGCTGCACCGAAGGCAAGCACAGGCGCAGGAAGCATTAAGATTGAGGCTGGCGCTGCTGGAAAGGTATTTAAGATTGAAGCGGCTGCAGGTACTTCAGTAAAGGCCGGAGATACTGTAGTTGTACTGGAAGTTATGAAGATGGAGACACCGGTTGTTGCACCGAAGGACGGTGTGGTTGCGAGCATTGATGTCTCTGAGGGACAAGCAGTTGAGGCAGGAGCATTACTTGCAACAATGAATGAGTAATCATCAATGAATAGTAGGAGGAACAATTCATGAGTTACGTTACAGAAACGTTAAGTAACCTGCTCCACCAGACGGCTTTTGCGAATCTGGATTACAAGAATTACATCATGATTGCTGTTGCATGCGTCTTTTTGTATCTTGCAATCCGAAAAGGATTTGAACCATTATTGTTAGTGCCGATTGCATTCGGTATGCTTTTGGTTAATATTTATCCGGATATTATTGCCAGTCCGGAAGAAACATCCAATGGTGTTGGCGGTTTACTATATTATTTTTATACTTTGGATGAGTGGTCTATTTTGCCTTCCCTGATTTTCATGGGTGTAGGTGCCATGACGGATTTCGGACCGCTGATTGCCAATCCCATCAGTTTTCTGTTGGGTGCGGCGGCACAGTTTGGTATTTTCACGGCGTATTTGCTTGCCATCGGATTTGGATTTAGTGATCAGGCAGCAGCGGCGGTATCTATTATTGGTGGTGCAGACGGACCTACATCCATTTTCCTTGCAGGAAAGTTAGGACAGAGTAGTTTGATGGGACCCATTGCGGTGGCGGCATATTCCTACATGGCATTGGTACCGATTATCCAACCGCCCATTATGAAAGCGCTGACAACGAAAAAGGAACGTGCCATCCATATGGAGAATCTGCGTCCGGTATCCAAATTGGAGAAGATTCTGTTCCCAATCGTTGTTACGATTATTGTATGTCTGCTGTTACCGACGACGGCACCGCTGGTTGGTATGTTGATGCTTGGTAATCTGTTCCGCGAATCAGGTGTGGTACGCCAGTTGTCAGAGACAGCATCCAATGCATTAATGTACATCGTTGTTATTTTGCTTGGTACTTCGGTTGGTGCATCTACCAGTGCAGAAGCATTCTTGAACTGGACCACGATCAAGATCGTTATCCTTGGTCTGGTTGCATTCTGTGTGGGAACAGCGGCCGGTGTATTGTTTGGTAAATTACTTTGTTTCCTGACCAAGGGCAAGATCAATCCGCTGATCGGTTCTGCAGGTGTATCGGCAGTGCCGATGGCTGCTCGTGTATCGCAGAAAGTGGGTGCAGAGGAAGATCCGACGAATTTCCTGTTAATGCATGCAATGGGACCGAATGTTGCCGGGGTAATTGGTACGGCGGTTGCAGCCGGTGTATTCATGGCAATTTTCGGTGTATAATATAAGAGGAGGATGACATGGCTGAAGTAGTGAAAAAACCTGTAAAGATTACAGAAACAGTATTAAGAGATGCGCATCAGTCTCTGATTGCCACAAGAATGACAACAGAACAGATGCTGCCGATCGTTGAACAAATGGATAAAGTCGGTTACCACGCGGTAGAGTGCTGGGGTGGAGCGACCTTTGATGCGTCTCTTCGTTTTTTGAAGGAAGATCCGTGGGAGCGTCTTCGTAAATTGCGGGACGGCTTCAAAAATACAAAGTTGCAGATGTTGTTCCGTGGACAGAATATTCTGGGATATAACCATTATCCGGATGATGTAGTGGAATATTTTGTACAGAAGTCCATTGCCAATGGTATTGATATTATTCGTATTTTTGACTGCCTGAACGATGTCCGCAATCTGCAGACCGCAGTCAATGCCTGTAAGAAGGAAAAAGGACATGCACAGGTAGCATTGTCTTACACTTTAGGTGATGCATATACGTTGGATTACTGGACGGATATGGCAAAGAAAGTCGAAGACATGGGCGCAGATTCTCTGTGTATTAAGGATATGGCTGGCCTTTTGGTTCCTCAGAAGGCAGATGAACTGGTGCGTTCGTTGAAGAGCGCCACCTCATTACCGATTGAACTGCATACCCATTATACCTCCGGTGTGGCTTCCATGACCTATATGAAGGCTGTAGAAGCTGGTTGCGATATTATCGACACGGCTATCTCACCGTTTGCACTGGGCACCTCACAGCCGGCAACGGAAGTTATGGTGGAGGCCTTTAAGGGGACAGCGTTTGACACGGGTCTGGATCAGAATCAGTTGGCTGAGATTGCAGATTATTTCCGTCCCATGCGTGAGGAGGCGTTGGCTTCCGGGCTGTTGAATCCGAAGGTATTGGGCGTGAACATCAATACTTTACGTTATCAGGTTCCGGGCGGTATGCTTTCCAATCTGATTTCCCAGTTAAAAGAGCAGGGAAAGGAAGACAAGTACGAGGAGGTGCTGGCAGAAGTACCTCGTGTGCGTAAAGATTTGGGTGAGCCGCCACTGGTTACACCGTCTTCACAGATCGTTGGTACGCAGGCGGTATTCAATGTGCTGATGGGTGAGCGCTATAAGGTAGCCACCAAGGAGACGAAAGATATTCTTCTGGGCAAATATGGACAGACGGTTCGTCCGTTTAATCCGGAAGTTGTAGACAAGGTGCTGGGGGATGACAAAGATAAGGCAATTACCTGTCGTCCGGCAGACCTCTTGGAGCCGGGGCTTGCTAAGTTTGAAGAAGAGATGAAGCAGTGGAAACAGCAGGATGAGGATGTGCTTACGTATGCGCTGTTCCCGAAGGTTGCCACAGAATTTTTCAAATATCGCGAGGCACAGCAGACCGGCGTAGATCCTGCCATTGCCGATACAAAAAATGGTGCTTATCCGGTTTAAATTTTAAATCAAAAGTAGTATAATAGAATCCATCAGTGTGTCAATCGTGGACATGCTGGTGGATTTTTATTGTTATTGAGGTGAAAAGGTGGCATCAACAAATGATTTGCATAATAAATTAAATGAATTGTACAAGTCCATGAGCAAGGGGCAGAAATTGCTGACCAATTATATTACAGATAATTACGATAAAGCAGCGTTTTTGACAGCAGCGAAGCTGGGGGAGACCGTGGGTGTCAGCGAATCTACGGTGGTTCGATTTGCGATGTTTCTGGGTTACAAAGGCTACCCGGAGTTTCAGAAAGCACTGGAAGAGACAGTGCGGAACAAATTGAATTCCGTACAGCGTATGGAGGTGACCTACGGACGCATCGAAAAGAATGCGGTATTGACCTCGGTGCTGTCATCGGATGCGGACAAGATTCGCGAGACGATGGATTCCATGGATGAGGTCGTATTTAATCAGGCAGTGGACACCATTTTAAATGCAAGACGTATTTATGTAATCGGAATTCGAAGTTGTGCGCCGTTGGCATCGTTTCTGGCATTCTATCTGAATCTGATGTTTGAGGATGTGATTTTGCTGCAAACCAATAGTCCCAGTGAGATTTTCGAGCAGATGATTCATATGAATGAGGAGGACGTTGTCATCGGTATCAGTTTTCCACGATATTCCATGCGTACTTTAAAAGCAATGGAATTCGCGAATAACAGAAACGCAAAGGTGATCACCTTGACAGACAGTGTTCACTCCCCTATGAACCTATATTCCTCCTGCAATCTGATTGCCAGCAGCGATATGGCATCCATTGTGGATTCTCTGGTGGCACCCCTCAGTGTGATCAATGCATTGATTGTGGCGTTATGTATGAAAAAGCAGGATGACGTGGCAGAGACGCTGGAAACACTGGAGGATATCTGGGACGAATATCAGGTGTATGAAAATGACGAGATCGATCATGTGGATGATTCCCTGCGGATGCGTTATGCAAAAATAGGAGATGAAGATGAGTAGCGTGATCGTTGTGGGCGGTGGCGCGGCAGGTATGATGGCGGCTTATGCAGCGGCACTGGTCGGCCATAAAGTAACCTTGTTGGAGCAGAATGAAAAACTGGGCAAAAAGATCTATATTACGGGGAAAGGGAGATGTAATTTTACCAATGCATGTTCCGTGGAGGAAATGATGGCAGCGGTAGTGAGCAATCCGAAGTTTTTGTACAGTGCGCTCTATACCTTCCCCAATGATGCAGTAATGGATTTTTTTGAGCGTGAGGGGATGCCCTATAAGATTGAACGGGGCAATCGAGTATTCCCGGTATCGGATCATTCGTCAGACGTGATTCGGACGCTGGAGCAGTCACTGCGAAAGTTGCAGGTGCGGATTTGCCTTCATACGAAGGTCAAAGATCTTGTGGTGAAGGAGAACCGTGTACAGGGTGTGATGCTGACAGATGGCAGTCGCTTGTCGGCAGATAGTGTAATTGTGGCAACCGGAGGCAGATCTTATCCCACCACCGGTGCTACCGGAGACGGCTATGAGATGGCAGCCCACTGTGGTCATCGGTTGATGGAACAGCATCCGGCGCTGGTGCCGCTGGTGACCGAGGAAGAATATATTATTCGGATGCAGGGGTTATCATTGCGGAATGTTCGGTTGTCTATCAGACAGCAGGGCAAGATACGTTATGAGAGTTTTGGTGAGTTGCTTTTTACTCATTTTGGCGTGAGCGGGCCTCTGGCACTTTCGGCAAGCAGTTATCTGACAGCACATTTTCCGGCTACCATGGAGGCATCCATCGATTTAAAACCGGCATTATCCATAGAACAGTTGGATGAGCGGATTCTGCGGGAGTTTGCAGCCCACCCGAATCAGCATTTGAAATCGGTTTACCAGCAATTACTACCTACAAAGATGATTCCGGTTATGATAGAATTATTACAGATTGACGAAAGAAAACCGGTCAACGAAATTACCAGGGAGGAACGCAAGCGCATGGTGGATCTACTCAAACAGTTTCCGTTTACGATTGTGGGCACCAGAGGGTATAACGAGGCTATCATTACGCAAGGAGGCATCTGCGTCAAAGACATTGATCCGTCTACCATGGAGTCCAAAAAGGTACACAATCTGTATTTTGTAGGAGAAGTGTTAGATCTGGATGCACTGACGGGAGGATATAATTTGCAGATTGCCTGGTCCACAGGCTATCTAGCAGGAATAAATATAAGGATGGTATAGAAATGAGAATGAATATTGCAATCGACGGTCCGGCAGGAGCCGGGAAGAGTACAATTGCCAAGCGTATCGCCAAGGAATTGGGATTTGTCTACGTGGATACGGGGGCTATGTATCGTGCCATGGCACTTTATATTCTGCGGAAGGGACTGGATGCGTCGGACGAACAGGGGATTGCAGCTATCTGTGATGCCATTCATGTTGAGATTCGCTATTGTGACGGGGAACAGCAGGTGCTACTTAATGGCGAAGACGTGTCGACACAGATCCGACAGGAAGAAGTGGGGAATATGGCATCAGCCACCAGCGTGTATGGTTGCGTTCGTACCAAATTGGTGGCATTACAACAACAGCTTGCCGCCACACAGAATGTGGTAATGGATGGCAGAGATATCGGGACCTGCGTCTTACCGGATGCACCACTGAAGATCTATTTGACGGCCAGTGTTGAGACTCGGGCACAGAGACGTTATCGGGAGTTGTGTGACAAGGGAATTTCATGTGATCTTCAGGCTATTATGAAAGATATTGAGGAGCGTGATTACCGGGATATGCATCGTGAGATTTCGCCGTTACGGCAGGCGGATGATGCAGTGCTGGTTGATTCGTCAGATATGACCATTGATGAGGTGGTTGCTTGCATTATCGGACTTTGTAAGGAGCGTATGGCATGAAAGTGACGTTGGCGAAGAGCGCAGGATTTTGTTTCGGTGTAAAGCGGGCTGTGGATATGGTTTATGAGCAGGTTCATCAACAGGACGAGCCGATTTATACGTATGGTCCGATTATTCATAATGAGGAAGTGGTTGCAGAACTGGCACAGAAGGGTGTTCAGGTAATCCCGGAGGGATCAGATTTGTCTCAGTATGAAGCGGGCACCGTGATTATCCGCTCTCATGGTATTAGCAGAAAAGAGCAGGAAGATCTGGAACATGCGGGATTTCATGTGGTTGATGCCACCTGTCCTTTTGTACGGAAGATACATCGCTATGTGGAAAAATATTCTCAAGAAGGTTATTTTATCCTGATTGTGGGAAGCAGTCAGCACCCGGAAGTTCAGGGGATTGTGGGATGGATTGACGGGGATCGTTACGGAGTGATTTCTTCCAAAGAGGAATTGGATGCATTGTCCCTGGAACATGAGAAGATCTGTATTGTTTCGCAGACGACATTTAACTACAATAAATTTCAAGAATTAGTTGAAATTATACGTAAAAAAGGGTATGATATACTTGTTTTGAATACAATCTGCAATGCTACGGAAGAGCGCCAGACAGAGGCGGCTGCGATTGCGGGGCAGGTAGATGCCATGATTGTCATTGGTGGCAAGCATAGTTCTAACACGCAGAAGTTATTTGAAATATGCAGGAAAGAATGTGAAGATACTTACTATATACAGACAAAAGATGATTTCGATTTGTCGGTACTTCAATCCATTAGCAACGTAGGTATTACCGCAGGGGCTTCTACCCCAAACAAAATTATTGAGGAGGTTCAAAAGTATGTCAGAAATGAGTTTTGAACAAATGTTAGAAGAATCATTTAAAACAATAAGAAATGGAGAGGTAGTTGAAGGTACCGTAATCAATGTTAAGCCTGATGAGATTGCAGT
>CAMAKU010000003.1 GCA_945836255.1 uncultured Roseburia sp.
GATACAATCGGCATAATCAGTAATCCACATATAAAATTACTGACACCGTGTATGAAATCCCACGGAAGCCCCGCGATGATCCACGCGATCATGCCCTCAAAACTGAGACCATACAATAATGCTTGTGCCGGAGCATAGAGCGTTCCAAACAGGAAACCATGCATGGCACAGACCACCATATAGACAAGCGGTCGTATCTTCTTTGGCATCTGCTTCGGAAGGAGCATGACAACGCCCCAAAGAACCGTCCAGATGTACAGGTAGGGAATCCACCATGTTGCAAACCCGCTAAAGATACCATTCAAAAAAACGTATATATAAATGGGATAAAGAGCCTTTTTTCCATATACAACAGTATATGCGATAACAAATACCCCCAGCAAATGTACATTGGGAGCCACTTCCATGATCACTTTAGATACATACATCACTGCTCCCAGCATGCCAAACACAGCGACTTCCCTCGTCGTCAGTTTCACGCTTACTCCACCTTAAAGGAGTAGTTGTCTCCCTCTGTAATGTTGGTAGAATCCACACCGGTGGAAGCATATTCGTCATTGATATAGAATGCCCAATAAGTGCCATCTACATCATAATCTGCCGTAATACCATTGACCTCTTTTACATACAGACCATAATCTTCCACATCTCCGTCGATTAAGCCCACTTCTAACAAAGCCTCACCAACCGTAGTTTTGTCCGTATGAATTTCAAATACCGTTTCGTTTCCTTCTTTGTCAACCACAGTACAGGTAAACTCGGTATTTCCTTCTCCTAAGACATTGCTGTCATCCGACGTACCGGCTTTTTCATTGGTGCTGCTTTCCGTCTTAACCTGAGAATCCTCTGTTGTTGATTTTTTGCCACCACAAGCTGTCGTACAAAGTGCCATAGCCACAATAAGCATCATACTAAGAATGAGCGACAAAAGCTTTTTACTAAATTTCTTTTGCATATTCTTTTCTCCTTTTTCTTTTATTCCTTCTTTCATTGGCGCTCGCAATTCATCAGCGAAGGTCTTGTATGTCCGGCTATTTCGACTTGATATTATATGAATCAGCCTTCTCAGTTTTGAAACTAATGACCTGTTCCCGGATTGTGGCATCCGGTAAGATTCATAAGGTAACATATCTCACGGCGACGGGCTCGTACAGGATTTGCACCTGTTTCACCTGACATACGCTCTCTATTATAAATGTTATAATAGACATTATCTCGCAATGCCTTGTGCATTGTATCATTGAAACAGCTAAAAATCAAGATAATTCTCTTTGCTTGCAGCAATGCCAACAGCGAAAGTTTGTATTTGAATAAAATGAAAGACCACCGGCAAAGCCGGTGGCCATCCCAACGCCATCATGTTCTGCTGAAAAGCTAAACCAATTTATAACCGGACAAATCGCTTCACGCCTTCCGTCATCAGGTAACGGTAAAACGCCACACAGACAGCAATCATCACAAGCAGACACAGAAATAGAAACGTCTGGGGGCTTATCTGATGACGCAACAGATAATATACCAGTCCCAACAGAAGAACCAGCAGCCAGCCACCAAATAACACCGCAAGAATACTCATACTCTGCTTCACCACTGCCGTCTCACTGGTCCATGTCAGGTTCGGGTGGAGCAGATTCACCGTCAGCCCAAAGAGTGCACCAAATAAGGCATACAGCATAGGAAGCACCACAATCATCAGCGCCGTATACACATCCGGCTGCAACACGATACAGACGCAGACACTACAGATCACCGCCGGAATCGCTGTCAGCAGCACATGCAGACGTATCTTCGTTTGCAGTACCTGCTGTGGTGTCACGGGAAGCGACTGCATCAGCCAGAGCGTATTCCCTTCCAGCGAAATGGATGGTGCGGTAATATCATTCATGGACACCAGCATACAGATCACAGCTATCATCAGCACTCCCGCCATAGCCCCGTTACCTTCAGTCAACAATGTCATCATGGTGATGATATCCTGTCCCTTCCATAAAATCAGAATACCGGCAAGAGGTAACAGCAGGGTCCCCAGCGCACAATTTAACATATAAACGGAACTGGCTAAAAGGCGACGCATCTCCTTGCCCAGAAGGGCTCCTGCAACACTTGATCTGCGAAGACTTTGGCGGCGATAGGCTTTCCGTGAAGCCACGTCAGTCGCTGTAGCAATCGAAAGAAAACTATGTGCCAGCACATACACCGTCAGCAGAAACAGTGCAACCACCACAAAAGAAACCAACAAAAGTGCCACGCCATCTCCCGCTGCTGCCCGTCCCACCACATAGATAGGGTACGCACGCATACGGATGGATTCTCCCGTGGTAACCGCATGCTGTAACAACTCTGTAATCATCTGACTGGCACGAAAATACACGAAATAATATGCCACCAGAAATGCCAACGACAAAACCACCGTCACCAGACTTTTATTCTTAAGTCTGCCGCTGGCTTTTGCCACACCCCAGCCCAGCACACAGGACAGAATCAATACCACTATGGTCAGCAACAGCCCAAAAATCAACGGACAGACCACGTTCCACAGACTCAGCGGCACTGTCAGGTAATAGACAATCACTGCCGGCAGATACACGATCAGGGTGTACATGGCACCCATCAGATAGACCCCCAGCAAACGCACAACCAAAATATTGGATACCGGTATGGGTAGCGACAATAACATTTCATTGTCTTTCGCCTTATAGAGACTGGCATAGGTATTAAAGACGCTGCCAAAAATCCCCAGTGCCAGGGCAATCATACTCATCAACAGGAAATACAGCCATCCCATATCCATGGAAATCAAGGGCTGCAGCGACATGGATAACATAAAAAACATGCCGCCCAACACACCAATCATCAGGATGGCAAAGCCAACGATGGACAGAATCGTGCGGGATTTGGATTTCGCCTTGCCTGTCTTCTTATCCTGGAAAAAATTCTGGTTCAATTCCAGTAACTGCTTTTTCAATAACGTCTTAATCATTGCGCTCCTCCAATTCCAAGAATACATCTTCGAGAGAGGTATCGCCTTTGACCTCCTCCATGGTGCCTGTGCGAATCAATTCACCCTTTTTGATGATTGCAATCTTATCGCACAACTTTTCTGCCACTTCCAGCACATGGGTAGAGAAAAAGATGGCTCCTCCGTTGTCGCAGAACTCCCGCATCATCTCCTTCAACAGATGAGCGGCCTTCGGGTCCAGTCCAACAAAGGGTTCATCCATAATAATCAGTCGGGGCTCATGCACCCATGCAGAAATCACTGCCAGTTTCTGCTTCATTCCGTGGGAATAGGAGGAAATCGGCTGTCCCAAATCTTTCGTCAATTCAAAGAGATCGGCATATTTGTGGATGCGCTCGTTCCGCTCCTGCTCCGACACCTCAAAAATATCAGCAATAAAATTCAGATACTGGATACCTGTCATATATTCGTACAAATCCGGATTGTCCGGTATGTATGCAATCATCTTCTTACATGCCAGTGGATCTTTGCGGATGGATTTGCCGCCGATCATAATTTCGCCTTCCTCAAACTGTAAGATTCCGGCCACTGCCTTAAGCGTTGTGGTCTTCCCGGCACCGTTATGACCGATAAACCCATAGATCTCACCTGATTTAATCTCCAAAGACAAGTCACTGACCGCCTTCTTGTCTCCATATGTCTTCGAAAAACCTGTAATTGTAAGCATAAATCTTCTCCTTCTCGTATTCGAACAATTCTCTTTCTTGGATTCCTTAAAAGAAACGGCACAGCAAAGATTCTTTCTTCATCTTTGCTATGCCGTTATTGTAAAACACCCGTTGCACAATGTCAACGATATTCCATAGATTATTCGTATCGCAGCGCATCAATCGGTGACATATTTGCTGCGCGTTTGGCCGGATAATAGCCAAACACGATACCAATCAGCATAGAGAAGATCACCGATATGACAATCGCCGTCAACGACGGGCTCACCGTAATGGTCAATGCCGCTCCCAATTCCTGCTCATACTGCACCAGCAGTGCAGCGGCAATCTTCGACAGCAGAAATCCGTTGAAAATACCGATGGCAATGCCGATGGCGCCACCCATCAGACATATCACAACGGCCTCCGTCAAAAACTGTCTGCGGATATTCCGGTTCTTTGCTCCCATTGCTTTGCGAATTCCGATCTCTCTTGTACGCTCCACAACACTGACCAGCATGATGTTCATAACACCTACACCACCGACCACCAGCGAAATTGCTGCGATAACGGAAATCGCAATCGTCAATACATTCAGCACCTGATCGATGGTACTCAGTTCCGAAGCCATATCCATACAGGTCATCTCAAAATTACCGTTGGCACTGTATAACTTCTCATCAAAATAGGCGCTGGTCTCCATGCCAAGCAGCGTGGGATCCACACCATCTTTCGCCATAATCTGAAAATACTGGATACCGCCATAGTCGATACCGTTGGCCTTATTCGTCTGCTCCGCATAGGTGTACGGCACCAGCACCTGTGTTACAATATTACGTTCCTGTGTGGTATCTCCCATGGAGCCCATGCGCACGGCATCGTAATGATACACGCCCACCACATAAAACTTCTGAACGGTTCCGTCATCTGCCTGAATGGCAATCTGCTTGCCTATGGGATTCTGTCCACCCCACGCATATTTCACAAACAAATCGGAGACCACCGCCGTAGCCTTACACTGGCGATTATCCTCATCACTGATATCCCGTCCCGATAACATAGTAACTTTCATGGAATCCAGATAGCCCGGTGTCACACCGGTCACGCGCACATTTGTTGTGCCCTCATCTCCGGTACAACTGCCCGATGCGCCCAGATCCTGCGTCACCACCACCTGTGCCACCCGGTCGGAGAATTCCTTCTGATAATCAGAGAGCACCTCATACGTCAGTTCTTCCTCATCCGTCATCTCCGGATACTCCCAGTTCTCCCATTCCGCATCGGTCTCAAATTCCGGCATAATCGCATCCACATAGGCATAAATCAGGTTGGTTCCGCCCAGATCACGCATGGTGGCAGCAATGGTCTTTTGCAGAGAATTCCCAATGGTTGTAATGGTAATCACGGCACTGATTCCGATAATGATACCCAACATCGTCAAAAAGGAGCGAAGACGATTGGATTTGAGATTCTCAAAAGCGAGGCGTATACTTTCTGTCAGATTCATACCGTCTCACCCCCTGTCTTTTGCCGGTCACCGATAATCATTCCATCCGAGATGGTAATCATCCGCTGTGTCTCCTGGGCCAATTCCTGACTGTGGGTAATCAGAATGATGGTCTTATGCTGCTCCCGATGCAGCCTGTGAAAAATATCCATAACCAGGTGCCCTGTCTTGGAATCCAGTGCTCCTGTCGGCTCATCAGCCAGCAAAATCTCCGGGTCATTCGCCATGGCCCGTGCAATCGCCACCCTCTGATTTTGTCCACCCGACAATTCATTGGGCTTATGGTTGGCCCGATCTGACATCCCCACCAGATCCAGCAATTCCATTGCACGCTCCCGCCGTTTCTTTGCCGGAAGATTCGCATACATCAATGGGATTTCCACATTCCGCACTGCGCTCATCCGGGGAATCAGGCAGAAATTCTGAAACACAAAGCCAATCTGCTGATTGCGGATATCACTGAGTTGTTCGTCCGTCATTTTGCTGATGTCCTGACCATTTAACAGATACGTTCCCTCTGTGGGGCGATCCAATGCACCAATCATATTCATCAGCGTACTCTTGCCGGAACCGGATTCTCCTACGATGGAGATAAATTCTCCCTCTGTCACGGCCAGATCAATGCCATGCAATATTTCCAGTTCATTCGGCTGTCCCACATAATATCGTTTGACGATACCATGCATATCAATCACATTTTTACCTTGCATACTACAGCCCTATCCCTTTCTACATTGCATCATATACAGCATCTTCACTGTACAGCAGGTCATCCTGTTCTTCCGGGAAATACAGTGTAATCTCATCTCCCTCTGTTACATCCAGCGGGTAGTTGATAATCACATCCCCTTCCTGCAATTCATCTGATGTGACTGCCGTATAATAATCATTGGATACGCCTGTGGTCACAGTAACACGTTCCACCTGATATTTTCCATTCTCCTGCTCCACGGCACGGTAAAGGTAGGAAGTGCCGTCATCATCCTGTGCAATTGCATCATAAGGTACCGCCAGTTGTTCTCCTTCTTCATTCAAGAGAATCTCCACTTTGACTGACATTCCCAGCAAGAGCGGTGTTCCGGCCTCCAGAGCGATAGTCGCACTGTACCCCCCGGTCTGCGCTCCGTCCACACCGGTCGTTCCCCCGGAGGTGAAATTAATGACCTTTTCAACCGTTCCTGTAAATGTCTGATCGCTACCGATGGCATCCGACGTAATGGTGGCTTTCTGCCCCGCTGCCAGTTTCAGGATATCTTTTTCCTTGATATTGACATTAACCTTCAGCGTGGTATCATCCTCAATTTTCATCAAGGCTCCACTGGGTATACTTCCTTTGGATACATTTAACTGGGTAATCACGCCGGACTGTTCTGCAACCACGGTCAGATGATTCAATTGCTGATACAGTTGATTCAATTCCCGGCTGCTGTCCGTCGTTGTCACATCCGAACTATTCACCGCATCCTGGGCGTCCTGAACACTGCTCTGTGCCGCATCATACTCGCTCTGTGCCGTCTGCAAAGCCAGTTGTGCATCCACCAACGCCTGTGCCTGCTGCTCTCCGGTCGTGCCCTCACTACCCACGAGACTGCTGACCGTCTGATAGACACGCTGAGCTTCCGCTAACGCCGCCGCCTTGGCATTGGCCTGAGCCTGCGCTTGTTCCAGTGCACGCTGGGCCTTTTGCTTACTGCTTTGATCTGCCTTCTTGACAGCAGCATTCTGACTTTCCAAATCGGCAATCTGCTGCCGAATCTCCTCGCCGTCAAAGGTACACAGCACCTGTCCCTTTTCCACATGATCCCCCAAGGCCACATTCAATTCCTTGATGGGGCTCGTCACCTCCGTGGTGACCTCCACCACATTGGCGCTCTCTACGGTTCCGCTGGTGCTGACAGTGCTGGACATATCCTGCTGTTCCAGATGAAATGCCTGCACCCCCATAGACATATCCATCATATCCGATCCTGTCTTCTTCACATTATGTACCACAACACCAATCAGTATTGCCACAATGAGGACGATAACCAAAGCAATCGTCAATTTTTTGTGTTTTTTGATTTTTTCTAACATAGACTCTCCTCCCACACACATAACTCGGTGTTTTCTACACCATTTACTATAAAGGTTCCTATGCCATACGTAAACAGAGAAACCTTTAAATCTTTTTTAAGAAATCTTAAGAAATGCGCGGCGTGCACGCAATCTTTTGTTGCAACGCATTCCAGACACGTTTCTTGTCCGCACTCCACAGCGGCGCTACCAACAGGCGCTTGTCCCCGTCTCCCGTCAGACGGTGAATCACCATCTCCGGCGGCAACAGCGCCAGACACTCTGCCACCAGTTGCACATAGGTATCCATATCCATCACCGGCACCTTGCCCGCCAGATATTCCTGTTCCAGATCCGTCCCTCGCAAGATATGCAACAACTGTAATTTGATACCGTTTGCGCCGCTTTTTCCCACAAAGGACACCGTCTCTTTCATCATTTCTGTACTCTCTCCCGGAAGACCTAAGATCACATGGACAATTGTTTGCAGCCCTGCCAATTGCAGTTGCCCCATAGCCTCCTCAAACACCGGTAATCCATACCCCCGACGGATATACGCAGCCGTCTTCTCATGAATCGTCTGCAACCCCAGTTCCACCCATACCGGCTTGATGGCATTTAACCCTGTGAGCAGTTCCAGAACCTCCGGGCCGAGGCAATCCGGTCTGGTGGCAATGGATAACGCCACAATATCCGGATGCGCCAGTGCCTGTTGAAAGATATCCCGCAAATAGGCCACCGGTGCATAGGTATTGGTATAGGATTGAAAATAGGCAATGTATTTTCCGTGGGGATTCTTCTGGGCGACACGCTTTTTTCCCGCCTCAATCTGCTGCCACACATCCGCCGGTTTGCGAATCCGCTCTGCAAATTCACCGCTGCCCCCCGCCGAACAAAAGATACATCCCCGGGTTCCCACTGTCCCGTCACGATTTGGACAGGTACACCCGGCATCCAATGCAATCTTATATACCTTGCAGCCAAAGGTATCCCGCAGATACTGATTCAACGCATAATATTCCATCGTCGCTCCTTAATCAACCACTCCACCATTTTCCTCGTCGCCATAACAGAGACGATATAACAGAAAAACCTGACTCTCTCTTCGTTATCTTCAGTAAGAAAGAATCAGGTTTATCATCACGCAGATTACATACGTTCCGGTGCTTCAAATCCCAGAAGATCGATACAAATCTCCAGAACGCTTTTTGTCAATTCCAATAAGCGGATATAGCCCGCCTGTTTATCCTCATCCTCCTCTGTCATGATTTTCGTCTCATGATAGAAGCGGTTAAAAGCATTGGCCAGATCATAAATATAAGCACAGATCCGGTGCGGTGCAGATTCCTCATAAGCACCGTAGATAGCACTGTTGAACTTCGCCAATTCCAACATCAGTGCCTTCTGGCTCTCATTTGTCGCCGGCAATACCACAGCACCGTCGGCAGATTTGCCCTCGTCGTGATAGCGGTTCAAAATCGACTTCATACGCACAATCGTATAGAGGATATACGGTCCGGTATTGCCCTCAAACGACGTAAAACGATCCACATCAAAAATATAATCCTTGGATGCCTGGTTGGACAGATCACCGTACTTGATGGCAGACAATGCCACAATCCGTGCCGTCTCCTTCGCTTCGGCTTCCGGCATGGTCTTGTTCTCCATAATCTTTTCGTACATCTTCTCATTAATCTCTGCTACCAGATTTTCCAGACGCATGACACCGCCGTCTCTTGTCTTAAAAGGCTTGCCATCCTTGCCATTCATGGTACCAAAGCCGATAAATTCCAAAGCAGTGGAATCCGGTACGATTCCGGTCTTTCTGGCGCAGCGGAATACCTGAATAAAGTGAAGTTCCTGACGCTTATCCACCACATAGATGACCTTATCCGGGTGATAATCCTCCATACGCCATACCAGTGTTGCCAGATCCGTGGTGTCATACAAGGATGCGCCGTCGGACTTGAGAATCATACAGGGCGGAATCTCTTTCGTATCGGTGTCTTCCTTGACATCCACCACCAATGCCCCCTCACTGACATAGGCAAATCCGTCGGCTTTCATCTTATCCACCATGGCCGGGATGTAAGGCTGTGCGTCCGATTCCCCTTTCCACAATTCAAAAGAAACATTCAGATTCTCATAGTTTCTTTTCAAATCACTCACGGAAACATTCAGGATATGCCCCAGCAATGCCTGATAACCGGGATTGCCATGCTGCAATTCATAGGTGGCTGTCATGGCTTCTTCCTTATAAGCCGGGTCTTCCTTGGATTTTTTGCTGGCCGTGGGATAAATCTCCTCCAGTTCGCTGATGGTAAAAGGTGCTTCCTCGGGGTATGTCCCCTCGTAATCCGGATCGAAATAAACCAGTTGCGGCTGACGCAGACGCAGTTCCGTGATAATCAGGCCCATCTGCAAGCCCCAGTCTCCCAAATGCACATCACCAATCATGGTATCCCCCATAAATCGACCGATGCGCTTAATACTCTCGCCAATAATGGCAGAGCGCAAATGTCCCACATGAAGCGGCTTTGCCACATTCGGCCCGCCGTAATCAATCATAATCGTCTTGGGGGTATCCACCTGATCCACGCCCATGCGCTCGTCTTGTGCCATGTGGTTGACATAGTCTGCCAGGAAGTCTCCGGAAAGGATAATATTCAAAAATCCGGGCGGGCAGGCCACAACACTTTCAAACATGGCTTGTCCCTGTAACTGTTCACAGACTTCCGTTGCAATGGCAATCGGTGCCTTTTTGTATTCTTTGGCGGCAGCCATCGCACCGTTACATTGATATTCGCAGAGATCCGGACGGTTCGACAGGGACACACGTCCATATTTCTCATCATAACCACAGCGCACAAACGCCGCCGTGACTTCCTGTCTGATTAACTCCAAGACTTCCTTCATCTTCTCTTCCTCACTTTATTGATTTTGTTTAAATATGGTGTGGCGGTGTTTCCACAATACCTGTTTTAAAATCATACCCAGAACACAGACGGAAATCACTTCCCCGATTCCCACTGTCACCATCAGATACCACACCGCATCTTCCAATCCATAGACATAACGCAGTACGAAAGGCACAATCAGTGTATTGGCCACCACCGGCGGTAACGTAAATGCAAACTTCGTCTTACGCAACAGATATGTGCCAATGGCCCCCAGCAGAGTTGCCAGACTGCCAAACACCACATCCAGTGCCATACATCCCGTCAAAATGTTGCTCAGCAGACATCCCACAAACAGACCCGGAATCGCTGCCGGTGTAAAAATGGGCAGAATCGTCAGTGCTTCTGAGATTCGCACCTGAATGGCACCATTCGCCAATCCAAAGGCGTTGATAAAATAAGTCAACACCACATAAATAGCCGCAATCATTGCGGCCTGTGTTAATCGTAACGCATTTTGTTTTTTCATATTCAGTTCTCCTTAGTTTTTTTTAATGTGTGGATGGTTTCGAACACACAGAATAAATCCTTAAGCATTCTATCATATCTTCGACGAAATGAAAAGATGGCATGCATAATTCTTCCACAAAAGGTACACGCTATAACTATACCTCCGTACATAGAATCGCATACCGACAAGCGGTGTCATTCCAATCACCAGGAGGAAACAACCATGAGCATCTATAAAGTTGAGATCTGCGGCGTCAACACATCCAAATTGCCGCTACTGACAGAAGAGGAAAAAACAGATCTCTGGGACAAGATTAAGGCGGGCGACTCCAATGCCCGCGAGACATACATCAAAGGCAATCTCCGGCTGGTCTTAAGCGTTCTGAAACGCTTTTCCAATCATGGCGAAAATCTCGACGATCTGTTTCAGATTGGATGCATCGGTCTGATCAAATCCATAGACAATTTTGATCCCACCATGGAGGTAAAATTCTCCACCTACGCTGTGCCTATGATCATCGGCGAGATTCGGCGCTATCTGCGGGATACCTCCAGCAGTATCCGTGTCTCCCGTTCCCTTCGGGATACGGCTTACAAAGCCATCGTCACCAAAGAACGGCTTCTCCGGCAGCGCACCACGGAACCCACCATGGAAGAAATCGCAGAGGAAGCCGGCATCCCACTGGATGAGATGATTTACGCGCTGGATGCCATGCAAAGCCCCCTATCCCTGTACGACCCCATCTACAACGACGGGGGTGATACGTTATATGTCATGGATCAGATCAGCGATAAAAAAAATAAAGAAGAGAACTGGATTGAAAGTCTCTCCTTAAACGATGCACTGGGTACCCTTCCCGACCGGGAATCCCACATAATAAAATTGCGCTTTTTTGAGGGGAAGACACAGATGGAAGTCGCATCGGAGATACAAATCTCCCAGGCTCAGGTCTCCCGCCTCGAAAAAAACGCATTAAAATCCATGGAAAAATATCTTACCTGCTCCACTTGTCACACAGGGCATTGATCTGATCGGCAAACTTGGCAAGATCCTTATTCGCCATGCCTTCACAGCCTTCGATCACATGCATCAGGCGCTCACCTGCAGCCACAAGCCGCGCAAAGACATTGGATACTGCCTTCGTGGCAGTCTTTTTCTTCTGAACCATCACACAGCTTCCCTGTGCAATGCATTCGCCGGTAAGCAGATTAAACGTATCTCCCGAATACGGAGCCATGGCATCATACCCATAGGTCCTTTGGATATCCGCAGCAAAAGCGTCGCAGACCTGATCGTCTCCATGTACCACAAAAATCTTCGATGGTGCCTTTTTCAAGCCACCAAGCCACTCCAACAATTTATGTTTGTCTGCATGACCACTAATGCCCGGCAGATTCTCAATCCTTGCCTCCACATGAACCGTCTCGCCAAATAGTTTCACTTCCTTGGCACCGTTCAGCAGACTGAATCCCAGCGTGCCCGGTACCTGATAACCCACAAAGAGAATCGTACATTCCGGTCGCCACAGATTATGCTTGAGATGATGACGGATACGTCCGGCCTCGCACATACCGGAAGCGGAAATGATCACTTTCGGCTTCATATCAAAATTAATCATCTTAGATTCGTCACTGGAGACCGCCATCTTCAAGCCCGGAAAACGAATGGGATTCTTGCCTTCTGCAATCAGGCGTTTGGCTTCTTCATCGAAACATTCCGCCACATTATCGTGAAATACTGCCGTCGCCTCCACTGCAAGAGGACTATCCATATAGACTTCAAAATCCTCCAGATCGGAGAGCATTCCTTCTTCTTTGATTCTTCGGATAAAATAAAGCATCTCCTGTGTTCTGCCCACGGAGAAGGCCGGAATGACCAGATTGCCACCGGATTGAAACGTCTGCCGCATCACATCTGCCAATGCTGTTGCAAAATCGATGGGTGCATTGTGTTCCCTGTCTCCGTAGGTTGACTCTATCAGCACATAATCCGCTTCGTCAATCAATTCCGGCTCTTTAATCAACGGCTTATTGCCCTGCCCCACATCACCGGAGAATACAATTTTGCGATCCTCGCCATCCTCATGCAGCCACACCTCGATGGAGGAAGATCCCAGTAGATGTCCTGCATCTACGAACCGCACATCAATCTCATCACAGACATGAATCTTATCATGATAATGTACCGGCACAAAATGCTCCAGTACACCGGCAGCATCCTCCATGGTGTAGAGCGGTGTCACTTCCGCCTTACCGGCACGCCTTGCTTTACGGTTCTTCCATTCCGCTTCAAACGTCTGAATATGGGCACTGTCCTTCAGCATGATGTTACAAAGTTCTGTGGTCGCCTCGGTGGCATAAATCTGTCCCCGGAAACCATGGGCATACAAAAGCGGCAACAACCCGGAATGATCAATATGTGCATGTGTCACAAACACATAGTCAATCACCGATGCCTGCACCGGTATCTCCTGGTTCTCATAGATATCAGCCCCCTGCTCCATACCGCAGTCAACCAGAAATTTCTTCTCTCCTACCTCCACATAATGGCAACTTCCTGTCACCTCATGTGCAGCCCCCAAAAACTCAAGTATCATACATTGTCAACCCCTTTCGCTGCTGTATATGTATACCTTATCATATGACGGTTTGTTTTGCCATCTCTTTGTTCAAACGCTTCATAATCTTTTTTTCCAGTCTGGATATGTAGGATTGGGAGATGCCCAGAAGGTCTGCCACCTGTTTCTGGGTCAATTCTTCTCCATCCTTGGAATGCAAGCCAAATCGCAGTTCCACAATCAGTTTTTCTCTTCCGTTCAGCGTCTTTAACGCCTGATGCAGAAGTTTGAGATCCGCCTGTGTTTCCAAATCCCGATAAATCACATCTTCATCCGTCCCCAGAATGTCCGACAACAACAACTCGTTCCCATCCCAATCCACATTGAGAGGTTCATCGATGGACACCTCCAGTTTCTGCTTGCTGTTTTTCCGCAGATACATCAGTATCTCATTTTCGATACAACGGGACGCATAGGTGGCCAGTTTGATGCTCTTGGATGCATCAAACGTATTGATGGCCTTCATCAGACCAATGGTTCCGATGGAGATCAGATCCTCCGTCCCCACCTTCGTATTGTCGAATTTCTTAGCAATATACACCACCAGCCGCAGGTTATGCTCGATGAGTTTTTCCTTGGCCTCCTTATCTTTTGTCTCCCGAAACAAATCAATGTAATATTTTTCACGTTCTGCATCCAACGGCTCCGGCAGTACCTCCGCACCGCCAATATACAGCACTTCCTGATTCTGTTCTGTCAACCACTTAAATAATAACCGCATGATTTTCCGCTCCTAGCAATAGTCTTTATGTAATATCATTTGGTATTTCTTTCCCTGAAACAGCGATGCTTTGCCGAATCCAATCATCATATCTTTCTGCCACTGCATCTGCCCTTGCTGTTTAACCAAAAATTTCTCTACCGGTATCACTTCCATGAAATCCTTTCCCGCCACCGTCTCATAAGGAATGCAGCGCAGGGTCTGCTGCGGCGTTACCCAGCGGTCTTTCCACTGGTCGGACACTACACAGACCGCCCGTCCCGTCAACGGATCCCGAAGACCATTGCCGGTATCCGCCAGTGCGACCATATGCTCCACCTGATCTGCCACCAGAAAAGCCACCTCCCGATATGACTGCTTCCGTGTCTGACGTATCCCCTCTGCCACAACAAACAACATCAGCACCACACCGGAAATCGGCAACAGCAGATCATAAGCCCTCGCCGGCAGCATCTGCTTGAAAAATTGCAGCACGCCTCCCAGTAGCAGATTCATCATGACACAACACAAATACCGCCGCACAAAGGCTTTGCATCCCCCATACCCGTAAGCAATGGCAAGCATACCGCCATTCACTGGCAAAAAGATGAGAAACAGATACAGCCAGAAGATTGGAACTCCTAAGAAACAGAGGATACCGCCAACAGTGCCCGCCAACGCCGCCGTCAGAATGCGCCACCAACGTATGGGATATTTGCACCAGATTCCCAGCGCAATCAGACTGATACTATCCAGTACAAAATTTTCCAGAAAAAGAACGTCCAGATAAACTGCATAAATAAAAAGCCACCTCCTTTGATAAAATCATTATAAGGAAGTGGCTTCATATAAAATGTCGAAATCCAACTGCTAGATTATTTTCTTGTGTTCTTCAAAAATTCAGGAATCTTGATATCTTCCTGCTTTACGCTGCTGGTAGGCTGCTGCGGCTTACTCAGTGAAGAAAAACTGTTGGGAACACTGGTCTGCGGTGCTGTCCCGGCTGGCTTCACCGGTGCTGCCGTAGAACTATGTAATCCGCTGCTAAAGCCTGTGGTAGACGGCTTTGTTGCCGTAACCGTATCTGCGTACTTCATATTGTTCAGAAGAGAACCACCAATGGATGGCTTGGCTGCCGGAGCCTCCTCCAATCCGGTGGCAATAACCGTAATCGTCGCCTCGTCCGGCATAGACTCATCATACTTGGCACCAAAGATAATATTCACTGAATCACCTGCCAAGTCCTTGACATAGGTAGAAGCCGCATTGGCATCCATCAGGGAAATATCACCGGAGATATTGATAATGACATGGGTAGCGCCATTGATGGTGGTATCCAGCAACGGACTCTCCACAGCCATGCGAACTGCTTCGGTAGCCTTCTCGTCGCCCTTTGCCGTACCAATACCGATATGTGCCAGTCCCTTGTCCTTCATAACGGTCTGTACATCTGCAAAGTCCAGATTAATCAAAGCCGGCAGATTAATCAGATCGGTAATTCCCTGTACTGCCTGCTGTAACACTTCGTCTGCCTTCTTCAATGCTTCCGGCATCGTCGTTCTGCGATCTACAATCTCAAGTAACTTGTCATTGGGAATGACAATCAGCGTATCCACATTCTCCTTCAACTTCTCAATACCGGCATTGGCATTCACCATACGGGTCTTAGCCTCGAACTTAAATGGCTTTGTAACCACACCAACCGTAAGGATACCCTGCTCCTTAGCGATCTTGGCAACCACCGGTGCTGCTCCCGTACCGGTACCACCGCCCATACCACAGGTAACAAATACCATATCTGCTCCCTTGACATGTGCCGCAATCTCCTCAGCGGTCTCCTCGGCAGCCTTCTCGCCAATCTCCGGCTGTGCGCCTGCACCAAGCCCCTTCGTCAACTTCTCTCCAATCTGAATCAACTGGGGAGCCTTGCACAGAGCCAGTGCCTGCTTATCGGTGTTGATGCCGATAAACTCTACGCCGGCGATATTCTCATCGATCATTCTATTAACAGCATTATTACCAGCACCGCCAACTCCGATTACAATAATCTTAGCGCTGGAATCTGCTTCATTCGTCATAATTTCAAGCAAGGTCTTGTCCTCCTTCTTCCTATCTAAAAAATCTATGACAGCCGCCATAAATCACATTCTACAAACCCATATAAAATATAATATATTTTTTTATGCAATTTATCAACCTATTTTTCAAAAAATTTGAAATTTATCCACATTATTCTTTGGGACGTTCAAACACAATATCTGTGTTATCTTCCGTCCAATCTTCTAAATGTAGTATTCCGGTCTGTCCCTCCAGATACGGAAGGATGTGTGGCAGACGCATAATCTTTTCTTCCAGATAATCGCTGTCACCCACGCTGATATAGATCGTCCCATACAGCACCGTCACGTTTCCCTGCTCATCGAAGGCAAGTGCACTGACCGGCAAATTGTATTTTTTGAGTTTTTTTAACAGACTGACCATAAAGGACAACTGCTTTTCTTCCAAACCTGCCTGCTGACCAACCTGTGCATCCTCCAACAAAACCCCTGTCACCTGAACCACATCCGGCAACACGCGCTCCGAGCATTCCACAATACAACCATCCTCATCGAAATAAGCATAGCCCCCTTCGGTCAGTGGAATGTAGCCCACACATTTTTTCTCCGTAACGGTGATTCGGAGACTATCGTATCCGATCAGTCGAACGCTGACCTTGTCAATGAAGGGTATATCCTTTTTCGGTTTGATGGTGTTGATCAACGCTTCATAAACCGCATTGTTGGAATATTTGTCGCTTAAGACATATTCCTCCACCTGCTCATCCGTATAGATGGTATTGCCCTCCACCGTGACCGAATGAATCGTGCAAAAGACATAGATTGCCATGATGCACACAATGGCAACAATCACCACCCCAAGAAGTATATTGATGAAATAAAAACGCACATGGGAAAAGCGGCGACGTTTGCGTCGGTTCTCCCGCCCCGGCTGTTCTTCAATCGTTCTTTCTCTACTCATATCTTATCCCTACACATCTACCTGCATATCTTTGGACACACTGAGTGCAACGCCCATCTCCGCAATCAGTATCATAATGGAGGTTCCTCCATAACTGATAAACGGAAGCGTAATACCCGTATTGGGTATCGTGTTCGTCACAACGGCAATATTTAAAATCACCTGCAAAGCAATATGGGCCATGATGCCGATGACGAGATAGGATCCAAACATGTCTTTCGCTTTCGTGGCAATCAACAGGAATCTCCACAAGAGCAAAATATACATCAAAATCACGCAGATGGCGCCGAATAGTCCCAGTTCTTCACAGATGATGGAAAAAATCATGTCATTCTGCGCTTCCGGCACAAATCCAAGTTTTTGAATACTCTCGCCCAGTCCTTTACCAAACAGGCCCCCGGAGCCGATGGCATATAATCCCTGCAAGGTCTGGTAGCCCGAATCATAATCCTCGGGATTCAGCCAGATCTGAATACGTTCCATACGATAGGAGCCCTTGGCACCCAGCACAAACAATGCCGCCACCAGAGCCAGACCAATCACCATGAGCACGAAAGGCGCATATTTGGGACTGGACACAAAGATCATAATAAATGCAATACCTGCGATGATGATGGCCGTACTCAGGTTATTATAGGCAACCACCAGAAAGATCGGTAAAATTGATGCGAACAGACGAATATTATACTTCAATTGCCGCATGGCCTTCGGTCGCTTGCTAATCACTGCCGCTATGTACAAAATCACCGCAATCTTAGCCAATTCCGACGGCTGAAACGAAACCGGTCCGATATAGAGCCATCGGGATGAACCATGACTGCTGGTGCCCACGAAATTCACCGCCAGACAAAGTACCGCCGCCACAATATAGCCAATACCGGCAAATTTCATAAAGATGTGATAATCCATCTTGATGCAGATATACATCAGGATAAAGCCAAGGCATGCAGCGCCTGCCTGCTTTTTCAGGTAATATGCGGAATCGTTCATCTTTAACGTGGCATTATACGCACTGGTGCTGTAGAGCATCACCAGTCCGAATCCCAACAGACAGATAATCATCAACAACAGCGTGTAGTCGATATATTTAATTGTCTTAGCGCGTTTTCTCTTCTTTGTGGAAGTGTTCGCTTCCTCTGCCATCTGTTACTCCTTTAACCCTCTGACATACTCCTTGAATCGCTCGCCCCTCTGTTCATAATTATCAAACATTCCCCAACTTGCACACGCCGGCGACAAAAGAACGGCTTCCCCATCCTCCGCCGTATCATAGGCAATATCAATCGCCTCCTCCAGCGAATCCGCAAAGACATAATCGGTAAATCCATGTTCTTTGCAACATTGTGCAATCTTCTCTCTGGTCTGGCCGATGAGCACAAGCTGCTTCACCTTGCCGTCAAAACTTTCAATCCACTCATCATATGCAGACTGTTTGTCGTAACCGCCGCCGATCAGCACGGTACGACGATCCATGGCACAGATTCCCTTAATTGCTGCATCCGGATTGGTGCCCTTGGAATCATTATAGAATGCGATACCCCGCTTTTTGCAGACAAATTCAATCCGATGTTCCACTGCATGAAACCCGCGCAGTCCCTGACGGATCACCTCCATCGGCACGCCCATGCCATCGCAGATTGCCACAGCCGCCATTACATTTTCATGGTTATGTGCTCCCAGAATATGCAAATCCTCCACCGCAATGACCGGCTCCGTACGACCGTTTCTCGCCCAGAAAATCTGACCGTCTTTTACATACAAGCCCTCCTCCAACACCTCGGTACTGGAGAAATAGACTACCCTCTGTGTCAGCGTCTGCCCAAAGGCCCGCAGTACAGCATCATTATAATTCAGTACACAGAGATCCTCCGGCCCCTGATTCTCCGTAATGCGTTCCTTTGCCGCGATGTATGCCTCCATCGTATGATGGCGGTTCAGATGATCCGGCGTAATATTTAAAATAGCGGCAACTTTTGGCGCAAACTGATCGATGGTCTCCAATTGGAAACTGCTAATCTCTGCCACTACCACCGTATCCTCCTGCATTTCACTCACCATTTGGGTGTAGGGAATACCGATATTGCCCACCACTTTAACACTTGGATAATGTAACGCCATGATCTGTCCTACCAGTGCAGTGGTGGTCGTCTTACCATTGGTACCGGTAATGGCTGCAATGCTTCCCTTGCCGCAGACATAAGCCAGTTCGATTTCACCCCAGATAGTAATCCCCCGCTCCTTAAGTTCCACAACAAAGGGGATATCCAGTGGCACTCCCGGACTTAACACCGCAATATCAATGGTAGATAACACTTCTTCCGGGACGTTGCCCAACCAGAGTGTCACCTCCTGCAACCGGGGATTCTGTTGATAGAAAGATGCCGTATCCAAGGCCTCATTTCCATCATATAAGTAAACGCGGCACCCTTTCGTAAGGAGCAGTTCTGCCGCTGCCGTACCACTGATTCCGGTTCCCACCACCAAAAAAACCTGCTTTGAAATATCCATCCTACGCCTCCACTTTGTTCCTTTTGATTTACATTGCTGCATAGGCGACCAGACAAAGAAGTGCTGTGATAATGGAAAATACAGCCACAACTCTGGTCTCAGACCAGCCGCTCAGTTCAAAATGATGATGAATCGGTGCCATTTTGAAAATGCGCTTTCCATGCGTCAATTTAAAGTATGTCACCTGCAAAATCACGGAAAGTACTTCCACCAGATAAATCAAACCTACAATAAGTATAAAAAGCGGCATCTGAAGCATATAAGCCGTCGCTGCCACAAATCCGCCCAATGCCAGCGAACCGGTGTCTCCCATAAACACACTTGCCGGATAGACATTAAATAACAAAAAGCCCAGTAACGCTCCTACCACCGCACAGGTGATTGGCTCAATGCCACTGTTCGTCCCCACAGCAACCACCGTAAAGAACACTGCCACCAGAACCGTCACGGAAGAGGCAAGCCCATCGAGGCCGTCCGTGAAATTCACGCCGTTAACCGTTCCAATCACTGCAAAGTACATCAGCGGAATGGCCATCCAGCCCAAATCGAGATATTTTCCACCGGAAAAGGGCACTAACATCGTCAAAGATACGTCGGTGCAGCGCACCAGATAGACGGCAAAAATAGTCGTAACAACAATCTGCAGCAACATCTTCTGCCATGCCAGCAGTCCGTCCGAGCGACGCAACACCACCTTCAGATAATCATCCAGAAATCCAATGGCTCCAAATCCCACCGTAAGAAATAAGATGGGTATAATCTTGGGGTAACGGGGAATAAAGATAACGGAAGTGATGATAACTGCCGCCAAAATAATCAGTCCACCCATAGTCGGTGTACCGGTCTTAATCTGATGTGATTCCAGTTCTTCACGTTCTGTCTGCCCGACCTTCAGTCGTCTGAGAAACGGAATAACCACCGGTCCTAAGACTGTGGCGATTCCAAAAGAAATCAGGACAGGAAATAAAATTTTTTCAATCATAATGAATGACTCCTTGTTTATTATGCATTCTTTTGCATGAATCTGATATTTAAATGATTCTCAACTTTACCAGTATACGTGATTTATTTTTGTTGTTCAATACCTAAATAGGGGAGAATATTCTCAAACAACTGACTGACCACCGGCGCCGCAATCGTACCGCCATAATAGATTCCTTGGGGTTCATGGATAATCACAATGGCAAGAACCTGGGGATCTTCTGCCGGCGCAAACCCAATAAAAGAGGCGATATATTTGCCGCTTCCCCGGGGAAGCATCTGGGAAGTGGCCGTTTTCCCACCTACAGAATAGCCTTCTACCTGTCCGTTTTTCCCGGTCCCCTCTGCCACCACCTGATAGAGCAGGTAGCGCAATGTCTCCGATGTCTCCTCTGATACCGTCCGTCCCTGATCTTCATAGGAAAATGTATGGACTTTTTCCCCCATGCGGTTTCTGGTTTCCACAGCAATATGGGGTGTAATCCGCGTTCCCCCGTTGATTAGGGAAGATACCGTGGTAGCCATCTGTATGGGTGTCAACTGGAACGACTGTCCAAAAGATATGGTGGCCAATTCCACCGGACCCACATTTTCCAATTTATGCATAATCGTTCCGGCTTCTCCCGGCAGATCTACGCCGGTTTTACCAAGCATCTGGAATTGTTCAAAATAATCAAAAAACCGCTCCGCGCCAAGACGCAGTCCCAGTTGAATAAACACCGGGTTACAGGAGTTCATAATGGCGTGGGTAAAATCCTCGCTTCCGTGCCCCGTGGTCTTATGGCACCGGATTCTCGTATCCTCCACCGTAATACTGCCATTACAGTGAAATTGCTCATCCAGCGAGACCACATCTGCCTCCAATGCCGCTGCCGTGGTAATAATCTTAAATGTGGAGCCCGGCTCATAGGTATCACTGATGCAGGTGTTCCGCCACATTTCATTGCGTTTTTCGCTCTTTTCCTCCTCCGACAAGGATTCGTATTCCTGCGGCAGGGTAAAGGGATCAGAAAGCGAAAATTCCGGTACATTGACCATGGCATAGATTTCTCCGTTTTGAGGATTCATCACGATCATTTCCACCGCAGAGGCCTGATGATTCAACATCGTCTGATACGCCAGTTGTGTGGCATACTCACAAATATTATAGTCCAACGACACATAGAGATCATCTCCCGCCTCCGGTTCCATCCGCACCTCGCCCAGTTCCTTGATCTCAATGCCTTTCGCATCGGTAAATGTCAGGATCTTGCCGTCCTGTCCCTGCAAATAGGAATCATAACGACTCTCAAGCCCGATAATCCCCTGATTGTCACCACCGGTGAACCCTAGAACCTTAGACTGCAAGGAATCATAGGGATAATATCGTTTGTAGTCATCATCTACCTTGACTCCGGCCAGTTCATAACTGCGGATACGATCTCCCACCTCTTTACTCACATTGGATTTAATCTTCTCGATGGAACTGACTTTCGTGACCTTTTTCGCGATTTCCCCCCGATCACTCTCCAGTTCCTTGGATAAACAATCGATTACCGCATCTTCGTCCTCAATCTGACTGTGTATGACGGAAATTGTGCACACCGTCTTATTGGATGCAAGAATGGTGCCGTTCCGATCGATAATTCGCCCTCGTGCCGCTTTGATGTCACGTTCTCTCTGTTCCACCTCAACTGCCCGCGGGGCATAATGACTGGCACGAAAGATCATCAAGTAGCCCACGCGAAAGCACAAAAACAATAGCGCCAGAATAAAGAGGTACCCGATCATTTTTGTCTTGCGGTAAGTATAAATGCGCAACCGCTCCATAACCAAGCCTCAAGTACACATTTATACCATCTTATTCCGCTTCCGGCTGTGCAATGCGTTGAATATTCAAATAAGGCAGGATCTGTGAAAAAATATTTTTGGCTATATAGGAGGACTGCGAACAATGGGACTGGTCAGCCACATGAGGCGTATCAATCACCACATAGACCACCACCTGGGGATCATCCGCCGGGGCAAATCCAATGAACGACACCACATAATTCCCCTCAATACGGGGATACTTCTCTGCCGTACCGGTCTTACCGCCGATGGCATAACCTTCCACCGCCGCTTTCGCACCAGTTCCTTCGTCTACCACCGTCAACATATAATCCCGCAGTGTATCACTGACTTCCTGAGATACCGTCTCTTTCATAACTACCGGCGCTATCTCCTGTACCGTATTACCGGAATCATCCAAAATCTTCTTAACCACATGGGGCTGATACAAATCGCCGCCATTGATCAGGGAACAAAAGGAAGACGCCAGCTGAATCATCGTCACATTAAAGCCCTGTCCAAAAGAACTGATGGCCAGGTTGGAATCCGTCTCTGCCAACTGTTCCTCGGTAAATACCAGAGATGCGGTACTTGCCTCTCCGGGCAGATCAATGTTAGTCTTCTGTCCAAAGCCATAGTCAGACATATATTTGGCAAAATTGGCCGGCCCAATCGCGTAGGACATCTGCATCAGCGAATCGTTGCAGGAATCACGAAGCGCTCCCCGCAAATCCTCCATGCCATGACCACTTCGGTTAACGCAGTGAATCTCATGACCGCTCACCCATTCCGAGCCATCACAGAGATACGTCTCATCGCCATGCAGTGTCCCTGAATCCAACCCCATTGCCTCCGTAAAAGGTTTGAAGGTGGAACCCGGCTCATAGGTCTTACTGATGGTATAATTCTGCCAGATATTATTCAGCACATTCATCTGATCTTCCTCAGACATGGCAGCAAGTTCTTCCTCTGTAAAATAAGCAGACAGATCCTTGGGATTATTCAGATCAAATCCGGGATAATTGGCCATAGCAAGGATTTCCCCGTTGTTGGGATCCATGACAATCACCGCTGTATTATCGCTTCCCAGTACAGCCCCTTCCGTCTCCTGCTTCATCTCTTCATTGGCCTGTAAGATCGCCTCTTCGACAATAGCCTGAATATTCGTGTCAATGGTCATCATCAAGGTGTAGCCATTCTCCGGCTCCACCACCGTCTGCTCCACATTACTGTCCGCATTGTAATAACCGTATGCCCGGCCATTGGTACCATTTAACACATCGTTATACTGGTTCTCAAGACCAATCACACCCGTGGTGGAAGTGGAGAATCCAATCAACGACGCTGCCAGACTATTGTAGGGATACGTACGGGTATATTCCTTTTCAAACCACACGCCTGCAATGGTATCTGCCGTATCTTCATCCTGCATAATATCCTCAAACGCCGACATCTCCTCGTAAGAGACATGCTTGGCAAGGATCGTATACTCCCGGTCAGGATGCTTCTCTAACTGCGTCTCAATCGTCTCTCTGGTAATCTCCGGGAAACAGCGCACCAGCGCGTCCACCGTGGTCTGCTTTTTATCTTCATTCGCATTCAGGACTTTGCAGTCCAGAATTACGTTGTAGACGTCAACACAAGTGGCAAGGACCGTGCCCTTGCTATCCAGAATATCCCCTCGCTGGTAGGGAATAATCGTACTGTCATACTCCTGCTGTGACAATACAATCTTTTCGTATTTCTCTCCGCTGGTATATTCGATATACATCAGACGTACAATTAAACCCACAAAAAGAACGCAAATAAACCCAAATACAAAGTAGAGCTTATTATGCATTCTTTTTAGAAGTCGTCTTGTCGGTTTTTTCTTTCTTTGTCTACGCACGTTTCTAGCCAAAAATAACACCTACTGCCTATGGAATATTGTGATACTGACTCATGTAATCACTGCTTTCCATATTATAATACACTATTTGGTCTGCATTTGCATAGACCATTCCTAACTGATTCATGGCGGTCGCCTTAATTTCCCCGAGATTCGTCGCACTGGCAATTCGGCTCTCCGTCGCGCTGTTGGAGGCCTTAAGATCAGAAATATTCTGCTCCAGTTGGGAAATATTATTCATATGTGTGGTAATGCTGTTGGTCAGATTCACATATCCCACAAACAATGCACATACAGCTACAGCAACGGAGGAAATATAAATGGCGTATAAACGCTTCCGACGCATAATCGCCTGATGCTTGCGTCTTTGTCTGCGGCGTCTTTTCTCCTGTTCTTCTCTACGCTCGCGCTCTCTGGTATATCGATCCGGCAGTGCTTCGCCTACTTGTCTTACGGTATTTCCTTCTGTGTAATAATAGGTCTTTACTTCCGTCATAATCGTTCTCCTTTTCCCATCCGTGGGATACTGCTATCCTAATTCTTTCGCTCAAAAACACGTAACTTTGCACTTTTTGATCTGGAATTCTGTTCCAGTTCTTCTTCTGACGGTAAAATCGGTTTCCTTGTAATCACTCTGCCCTTTGACTTCCTGCCACATACGCAGACCGGAAAATCTTTCGGACAGATGCAGGGATCCTGATTGGTTTTAAAACTATTTTTCACGATGCGGTCTTCCAAGGAATGGAATGTAATAATGCAGATTCGCCCGCCATCGTTTAAAAGGTCAATAAAATCATTGAGATTCTGTCCCAGCACTTCCAGTTCCCGGTTCAGTTCGATCCGAATCGCCTGATACGTCCGCTTTGCCGGATGGCCGCCGGTCGCCTGTACTTTTTTCGGAATGGAACGGCTAATCACTTCATTTAACTGGCCGGCCGTGGTAAGCGGTGCCTCGCTTCTTGCCTTCACAATATTCTTGGCAATCGTTTTTGCGAAGCGATCTTCTCCATAATCACGGATGATCCGATACAGTTCTTCCTCCGAATACCCGTTGACAATGTCCGCTGCCGTCTTGGGGTTGTCCCGATCCATCCGCATATCCAGTGGTGCCTCCTCTGACCTGTAGGAAAATCCCCGCTCCGGTGTGTCTAACTGAAAGGAAGATACCCCCAGATCCAACAGAATGCCGTCCACATGGGAGATTCCCAGTTGGTGCAATTCCGAAACCATATTCTCGTAATTACTGTGTACCAGTGTCACACGATCAGCAAATGGTTCCAATCGTTTGCCGGCAGCTGCAAGGGCATCGCCATCCTGATCAATGCCAATCAGACGCCCTGTGGTAAGTCTGCTGGCAATCTGATAGGAATGTCCGCCTCCACCAAGGGTTCCATCCACATAGATACCATCCGGCTTGATTGCCAACTGTTCGATTGTCTCATTTAAAAGTACGGAATAATGCCGGAACTCCATAAACACTCCTTATATGCTAAGTCCCAACTCTGCCATATGCTCTACAATCTCATCCATATCGTCATAGGAACTTGCCTCTTCATATTTTGTCTTATCCCAAATCTCGATCTTGGTTAAGACGCCCACCAGAATCACGTCCTTGTCCAATCCGGCAAACTCACGTAAGACGGACGGAATCAGAATTCGCCCCTGCTTGTCCACCTCACAGGTGGCAGCGCCGGCGAAGAAAAAACGCATAAACTTACGGGCATCCTTGGTGGTTAGATTCACTTCCCGAAACTTTTGCTCGATGCGGTCCCACTCCTCCTGAGAATATACATAGAGGCAGCCGTCTACGCCCTTGGTAACAACAAACTGATCCCCAAGCTGTTCACGAAACTTCGCCGGCACGATTAGTCTGCCTTTGGCATCCACGCTGTGGCTATATTCGCCCATGAACATAACGGCTGTACCTCCTTTCCCCATTTGTTGCAGTTATCCACAAAGTTATCAACTTATCCACCACTTTGTGGCACCACATACCACTTCGCTCCACTTTTAACTACATTCTAGGGTATCTGTGGACAAAAATCAAGCCTGAAAACACTGTAAAATCAAGGTTTTCAGGCTTGTGGGGCGTGGTGGGGCGTCATCCCAGCACTAGTTCTTGTGGCTCATTTTTTTTAGATACAATTTCTTGTGGTTTTTCTCTTTTTCAATTGCATCGAAGAAAATTTTTCACAAAAATGTGTTGTTTATTTTGTACAAATTGTTCATGCCATGGCATTATCTTTCGAAAGAAATCATCCAACGCCGGACCTGTTCTTCCATCTCCTCATCACTGATAATCGTAACCCTTCCTTCTTCATATTGCTGCATAACCCAGGCATACACCTGTCTCACCAGGGCATCGGTTTTTGCGACCTGAGGTTTGTTCTGTCTGGCAAGATACTGATTGATCCAATAAGCCACACCTGCAATACCGGAAGTATTGGTGATGGATACCTTTGGCGGGCAACCCAGAATGCTGTCCGTGTCAAAGATGTTGTAGATTTCCTGATTTTTCAGCATACCATCCGCATGAATGCCCGCTCTGGTCAGATTAAAATTGGCACCCACAAACGGTGTCATGGGCGGAATCTCATACCCGGTCTCTTTGTGAATATATTCCGCAATCTCTGTAATTTTCTTCGTATCCATACCATTGACGTGTCCACGCAAGGATGCATATTCAAACACCATTGCTTCCAGCGGCACGTTGCCCGTCCGTTCTCCGATGCCCAGCAACGAGCAGTTGACCGCGCCGGCGCCATACATCCAGGCCGTCGTGGCATTAACCACCCCTTTATAGAAATCGTTATGTCCGTGCCACTCCAGCATTTCCGACGGCACGCCTGCATAATGCTGCAATCCGTAAATGATTCCTGATACACTTCGCGGCAAGGCGACACCCGGATACGGCACGCCAAATCCCATGGTATCACATGCCCGAATCTTGACAGGAACGCCGCTTTGCTGTCCCATCTCCATCAGGCGATTGGCCAACGGCACAACAAAACCATAGAAATCCGCACGGGTAATATCCTCAAAATGACAGCGGGGACGCAATCCCGCCTCGATACAGTCGGATACGATACCCACGTATTTATCCAGCGCCTGCTGCCGGGTCAATCCCATTTTATGAAAAATATGATAGTCGGAACAACTGACCAGAATCCCCGTCTCCTTGACACCAATGGACTTCACCAGTTCAAAGTCTTTCTTGGACGCGCGAATCCACGTTGTCACCTCCGGGAAACGGTACCCCAGCTGCATACATTGCTCCAGTGCATCCCTATCCTTTTTGGAATAGACAAAAAACTCTGTCTGGCGAATCATCCCGTTCTCTCCGCCCAGTTCATGCAATAACCGGTAGATGTGAACCATCTGCTCCGTGGTATACGGCGTTCTCGACTGCTGCCCGTCGCGAAAGCTTGTGTCGGTAATATAGATATCCTCCGGCATATTTTCCGGCACACGACGGTAGTTAAATGCAATTTTCGGTGTCTGTGTATAGGGAAACATCTCCCGAAACAATTCCGGCTCCCTGACATCCTGCAACTGATAAATGTATGGGTCCTGTTCCAATTTATAGGTTTTCTCACTGAGTTTGATTTCCTGCATGATGGTTTCCTTTCTCTCTTCTTTTGTTGACTTTATTGTAAGAAGTTCTATACTATTTGTAAAAAGAATTATTTCGATTATAATAATCGTTATTTGGAATAAATATAAAAGAGAAAGGTAGAACAAATGGACACGGAATCACTGAAGACATTTTTATCCCTATGTAACACCCGCAATTATACGCGTACGGCCGGCCAACTCTTTGTGGCACAATCCACAGTCACCAAGCGGATCAACGATCTGGAAAAAGAATTACAGGTTCCCCTGTTCTTACGGAATAACCGCTCCGTTACACTGACACCGGAAGGTGAGCAGTTCTATGTCTATGCCCAGAAGATGATAGAATTGACCAACTCCTCTTTGTCTGAAATCAGTTCCCTTCGCAAATTCGACAACCAATATCGGATCGGTGCCGCGGACTCCATCTATGACGGTCATCTGGCGCCTCTGATTCTCCAGCATCAGAAGCAGCACCCCCGGGATTCCATCAAAATTACGATTGGACTATCCAGCAACCTG
The DNA here is from genome assembly GCA_945836255.1 of uncultured Roseburia sp. Lineage (GTDB taxonomy): Bacteria > Bacillota > Clostridia > Lachnospirales > Lachnospiraceae > Pararoseburia. The sequence continues at coordinate 28,289 of CAMAKU010000003.1, forward strand.
CTGGAGCAATTGCAAGCCAACATCCTAGACATCGTATTCACATATCTGCCTCTGAACAAAGCCGACTACAAGTGTGACATCTTTCGTCAGGATCCCATGGTTCTTGTGACCAGTTACGAGAACACCCGCTATGTCGACGGTATCACGCAGCAACTTCTCATGCAGGAAAATTATCTTATGTGCAATTTTGCACTACAGGATGTGGGCCATTTTATCCGCAATCTGTTTCCCCGCTATCATTCATTTTCCGTAGAAATTGATGATTGTTCCAAGATTATTCCCTTTCTTATCGGGCAGAATAACTATACCTTTCTCCCGGAAGATATGGCAGCACCTTACATTCAGGACAAGCAATTGCGCGCGATTCCCCTTGCCGATTTCCAGACGCCCGTCATCAACAGTTATATCATTGGAAAAAAGGCAAAAATAAAACAATGGAATGAGGCTTTCTAGCCACATTCCATTGTCTCAACATCCGTCTATCTATTGCTTATTGTTCCAGTCACGTCTCAGGCATTCTTTCGTTCTTTTCTATGGCGATAACCATAGACATACAATACCGCCGAAACAGCCATCATCACCAGAGCCAATGCCTGGGACACAGGAACCCCCGTCACCCACATCTTTAACTGGTCGGTACGCAGCCCCTCGATCCAGAATCTGCCCAATCCATAGAAAAACAGGTAATAATAAAACAATTCCCCGTCAAACTTTTTATGCTTCGTCCAAAGGAGCAGAAAAATCAAAATCGCCAGATTCCAGAGAGACTCATACAAAAACGTGGGATGCACCTGCACATAGGTCACACCATCCACCACACGGGCATGTGCCATCATCTCCTGGGTAATGTCATCCATGGAGCGCACAGCATTCAGCGGCAGTTCCATGGCAAACAGGTTGTCTGTGTATTGCCCGAAAGCCTCCCGGTTAAAAAAGTTACCCCAGCGTCCCAGAATCTGTCCCACCAGAAGTCCCGGAATTGCAATATCAGCAAAATGCAGAAATTTGATTTTCTTAATTCGGCACATAAGGTACGCCGTCAGAATTCCGGCCAGAACACCGCCATAGATGGCAAGTCCGCCCTCCCGAATATTAAAAATGCGCCACAGATCATCCTTATAATAATCCCACGCAAACACCACATAATAAATACGTGCCCCCAAGACTGCAAAAATAATCGTAAACAGACAGATATCCAGACTGGCATCCGGATTGGTCCCATCTGCTTTGGCACGGTACAAAATCAAGGAAACCCCCAGCAGCATCCCCAGCGCAATAATCACGCCGTAATATGCAATGGAAATACCAAAAAGGTCAATGCTCTTCCCCACATGCTCCAGATAAATATGTAGATTTGGAAAATTAATATCCATATTCATAAACAAATTCCTCAACTCTCCTGTCCGACCATCAACCGAACACATTGATTACACATCACTTACTGTATCACATTTGCCGTGATTAAAAAAGACATTTTGATACAAAAACGGACCCGCCGCCCTGGGCAGGTCCTGTTCATATTTCGTGAATTCAAACACGGCATCCGTGTATGTCCTGTACTATGATTACATAGCAAAACTTGCACATTTCGTCTGGCCGGCACCCACGCTGTTGGCAATGTCAACGCTGCCCGCATCACAATTACGGTTCTTGTTGTAATGACAGTTCACCGCATCACATGTAATCTTGGTTGTGCCGTCCGGCTCACCTGATGTGTTGCACGCGCAGCCGTCACGTCCCACTTCATAATTACCGCAATACGTCTCATCACTCTTTTGTGCCGACTTGCCTTCCACAGTAATTCCTGTTCTGCAGCACATCTTGTCCTTGTTATATCTGCATTCTGTTGCTTTGCAATCTAATTGTGTCATACGATACACTCCTTTCTGGTCGGTACCTTTCGCACCGCATCCCCACCGTTCATCAGAACGGTTCTATAGTAGTGTATCCATATCGCAAGCCAATATGCATTTGCCCCACTTTTGGAAAAAAATGTTAGAGAATCAACATAGCATCGCCAAAACTGAAGAAGCGATACTTCTGCCTGACTGCCTCCTCATACGCCGCCATCACATGCTCCCTGCCGGCCAATGCGCTGACCAGCATCACCAGCGTGGATTCCGGCAAATGAAAATTCGTAATCAATCCATCAATCACCTTGAACTCATAGCCGGGATAGATAAAAATATCCGTCCAGCCGCTTTTTGCCCGCAATGTGCCGTCCGCTTCTGCTGCTGACTCCAGCGTCCGCGTGCTGGTGGTTCCCACCGAAATGACACGATGTCCCCCCGCTCTCGCCTGATTGATCTGCGTCGCGGCTTCCTCCGAAATCTGGAAAAACTCCGAGTGCATATGATGATCCTGTACATTCTCTACCTTGACCGGACGGAAAGTTCCCAGTCCCACATGTAGGGTAACCTCAGCGATGGTCACCCCCATCTGGCGGATTTCCTGTAGCAGTTCCTCCGTAAAATGTAGCCCCGCCGTAGGTGCTGCCGCAGAGCCATCATACTTGGCGTAGACCGTCTGATAGCGGTTCTTGTCCTTTAGTTCATGCGTGATATAGGGTGGCAACGGCATCTGTCCCAATTGATCTAAAATCTCTTCAAAGATGCCTTCATAGGAAAATTGAATCAACCGGTTGCCTTCATCAACAATGTCAATAACCTCGCCCCGCAACAGACCGCCGCCAAAACACAGACGGGTACCGATCTTCGCCTTTTTCCCCGGCTTGACCAATGTCTCCCACACATCGTCGCTTCTGCGCTTTAACAACAGAATTTCAATCTTTCCGCCTGTTTCTTCACGCTCTCCGTACAGACGTGCCGGAATCACTTTGGTGTTGTTAATCACCAGACAATCCCCCGGTTGTAAGTACTCCTTGATATCGTAAAAATGGCGATGGGTCACATCGCCACTTTCTTTATCCAGTACCATTAGTCGGGAATTGGAACGCTTCTCCAGCGGATCCTGTGCAATCAGTTCCTCCGGCAGGTCATAATAAAAATCTTTTACATCCATTCGATACTACCTTATCTTACTTTCTTAATTCGATTCCCATGCCATCCAGTGCCTTTAAGATCCGGTTCATCGCCCCTTTGATGTCTTCCTCTTCCAGGTTCTTATCCTTGGCACGGAAGGTCAGGGAGTATGCCACTGACTTAAAGCCTTTGACAATCTGGTTGCCCTCGTATAAGTCAAACAGTTCATAAGACTCCAGATAAGCGCCACCCTTCTGGTCAAAGACAGCCTCGATATCTCCCACAAGGATCCCCCTCGGAACCACCATGCTGATATCTCTCGTCGCAGCCGGGAATCGTGCAATCCCCTCATACTTCTTATCAAAGGAGGCCATTTCTACCAGATACGGCATATCAAGCACTGCAATGTAGACCCGTTCCTTGATGTCATAGTTGGCACAAACCATGGGGTGTACCTCACCCAGATAGCCAATGACCTTGCCTGCATATACGATATTCGCCTGACGTCCCGGATGCAGGAAGTTCTTGCCAGCCTGTGGATCATAATGTAATTTGTCATTCATGCCCAACTGAGATGCAATCTCTTCCACCACGCCTTTCATGGTAAAGAAATCTCCGTCCCCATACATGCCAAGGGTCAACTGCATCCGCTCCTCTGGCAACTCGGTCAAAGGTAACTGTTTGGGCAGATAGATATTGCCCATCTCAAACAGGCGCACATCCTTATTTCTGCGGTTGGCATTGGTGGCTAATGAAGTCAGCATTCCATCCAGTGGCAGGGTACGCATGATACTGAAATCCTCACCCAGGGGATTGGAGATCACCACGGTCTGACGCAGAGGATCGTCCGCATCCAACAGCAATTTGTCAAATACCTTCGGGCTCTCGAAGGAATAGGTCATACCCTGAGAGAAACCACAGAACTGTGCCACATTTCGTACAATCTTCTCAATCTTTAATTTATCGGACAATCTTCCTGTGGTGGCCTCTCCGCTGGGAAGCGACGTAGGAATCTTATCATAGCCATAGAATCTTGCCACTTCCTCTGCCAGATCCGCATAACTTTCCAGATCCTGTCTCCATGACGGAATCAGGACTTCATTGGAGACCTCATCGTACCCCAGATCCAGACGTCTGAAATACGTAAGCATATCCTCCGCCGGAATGGACGTGCCCAGCATATGATTGTATTTATCCGGTTCAAAGGGCAGTCTTCTGCCTTCCATAGGCTCATCGTAAATGTCGACTACGCCTCCCACGACCTCACCGGCCCCCAGTTCTTCCACCAACTGACAGGCACGGTTCATCGCTTCAATCGCATTATTCGGATCCAGTCCCTTTTCAAATTTGCCGGAGGCATCCGTACGCAATCCTACCTTTTTGGAAGAAAGACGGATATTGGTGCCGTCAAAGCAAGCCGCCTCAAACAGCATCGTTGTCACATTGTCCGTAATCATGGAATTCTCACCACCCATGATACCGGCAATACCCACTGCTTTTTTGCCATCACAGATCATCAGCACACTCTCATCCACCCGGCGCTCCTGCCCATCCAACGTCACAAACGTCTCTCCCGGATTGGCGCGGCGAACCACAATCTGATGATCCTCTATGGTATCCAAATCATAGGCATGCATAGGCTGACCGTACTCTTCCATGACGTAGTTCGTAATATCCACAATATTGTTGATGGGTCGAATCCCCTGGGCACGCAGACGTTCCTGCATCCACTTCGGTGACGGCGCAATCTTGATATTTTTGACCACTCTGGCTGTATAACGGCGACAGAGATCCTTTGCGTCGACGCGCACCTTGATATATTGATTCACATCCTCATCGTTGCCTGTCTCGGTAACCACAGGCGGCACGAATTCCTTCTGGAAGGTTGCTGCCGCTTCTCTGGCAAGGCCAAGTACAGCAAAACAATCTACACGGTTCGAAGTAATCTCATACTCCACCACCGCGTCATCCAAGCCCAGCACCTTAACGGCATTATCTCCCACCGTTACGGATTCATCAAAAATATAGATACCATTCTCCGGTGCTTCCGGGAACATATCACGGTTGGAACCCAGTTCCTCAATGGAACACATCATACCGTAGGATTCCACACCACGTAATTTTCCTTTTTTAATCTTGATACCGCCCTCGGTCTTGCTGCCATCATGACCACCGGCAACACGTCCGCCATCCAGCACCACCGGAACCTTTGCCCCCTCAAAGACATTGGGTGCGCCGGTAACAATCTGAATCGTCTCGCTGCCCACATCTACCTGACAAATCACCAGTTTATCTGCATCGGGATGCGGCGCAATCTCCTTAATCTGTCCAACAACAATCTGATCCAGATCGGCATCCATACAATCATAATATTCCACCTTGGAGCCGGACAACGTCATAGCATCCGCAAATGTCTGTGGCGAAACCTCAAGCCCCGGTACTAAATCCTTAATCCATTTTAACGAAGTCTTCATGCTATTTCTTCCTCCTACTCCTTAGAACTGTTTCAAGAAACGATCATCATTCTCATACAACAGCCGCATATCATCAATTTCATACTTCAACAAAGTAATGCGTTCCAGGCCAAGACCAAAGGCAAAGCCCTGATACTCATCAGGATCAATTCCGCTCATCCGCAGTACCTTCGGATGTACCATACCGCAACCCAGGATCTCAATCCATCCCTCACCTTTGCAGAAGCGACAGCCCTTACCGCCACACTTAAAGCAGGAGACATCCATCTCTGCACTGGGCTCCGTAAACGGGAAATGATGGGGGCGGAATTTCACTTTGGTGTCCGCGCCAAACAACTGCTTGACAAATTCCTCCAGCGTACCTTTCAGATCGGCAAAGGTAATGTTCTTATCAATCACCATCCCCTCAATCTGATGGAACGACGGTGAATGGGTGGCATCCACCTCATCGGAACGGAACACACGTCCCGGCGCGATCATACGGATGGGCAGCTTGCCTTTTTCCATCACACGCACCTGTACCGGTGACGTCTGCGTACGCAGCAAAATGTCCTTGTTAATATAGAAGGTATCCTGTTCATCCTTTGCGGGATGATTTGCAGGGATATTCAGTGCCTCAAAATTGTAGTAATCGTACTCTACTTCCGGGCCCTCAACCACCTCATACCCCATACCAACGAAGATGTCTTCCACTTCCTCCAGCACATTGGTATTGGGATGCAGATGACCGATTCTGGCCTTCTTTGCCGGCAACGTCACATCGATTACCTCTGTCTTCAGACGGCGCTCCAATTCCGCCTGCTCCAATTTTTCCTTGGCTTCGTTCAACTTTTCCTCGATGGCCGCTCTGGTCTCATTCACCAACTGACCAACGGCCGGACGATCCTCGGGCTTGACATCTTTCATGGACTTGAGGACAGCTGTCAACTCACCTTTCTTCCCCAGAATCGCCACGCGGACATCATTCAGAGATGACATCTCCTCTGCCGCATCGATCTGTTCCATCGCTTTTTTTGTGATTTCCTGAAGTTTCTCTTTCATATAGATTCTCCTTTACAAAATAAAAAACTCCGCCCCGATAGGGACGAAGTTACTCCGCGTTACCACCCTGATTTCAGATTGCTCTGACACTCATATGCGTAACGTGCACTACCCGTCATGACCTACTATCACTTCTGCCATGCAGCTCCTGCGTGAAATTCACATGCTACCTTACCTTGGAATGACTTCCAGCCAATGATCCTTCCTCTCTGCAAAAAAGTATAGCCTGCTACTGTGCGCATTCAAAGCCTTTAACATCTGACATTCTAGCACAGCATCTGCCAAACATCAAGATTTTTTTCTGTCCCGCAGTGCTTTGTATTTATCGCTGATAACTTCTTTTTTCTTTTTCATCCAACTGCCAAACACCTGCATGAAGAAAACATTGGCCTCTGCACACATAAACATAATGAACATACACGAATAAATCCAGAACATCATCAACACAATGGTGGACATGCTTCCATAGATGGAAAATCCATCATAAAAATTCACATACAGAGATAACAGCATGGAAAAAACATACCAGATCAGCGCACAGATCACTGCCCCCGGAATCTGCGTATATGCTTTGATTTTCTTATTGGGAAGCACGGTAAACAGCCACACAAACAATGCGGTCAGTACCGCAAAGACCAACAGCCCTCGGATTAAGGGACGAATACTGACGATTGCCACCAAAATCCCCAGCACGCCAAGTGCCTGATCCAGCAGACCCTGGATATACTCGGTAAATACCATCAGAATCAGCACCAGTATAATGGCAAAGATAAAAACGATGGTATAAACTACCGACCAGAACCGCACCACCAGCCAGTTACGCGTCTCCTCGATTCCATTTAACACGTTCAGCCCCGCTGTCATATATTGCAGGGCCTTTCCGGCTGCCCACAGCGCTACGATAGCGGTGATGGAGATAATCCCCACAGAGCGGGAATACACTTCATTTAAAATGGGCTGTAATATGGGCTCGATGTAATTGGGCATGGCCCGACACAGTAAATCCGTCACATACTCCTGGGAGATGGGTGTATATTGCAGCAATGAGGTAAATACCATCAAAAACGGAATCGCCGACATCAAAATAAAAAACGCCGCCTGTGCCGCGAATGCACCGATATTATCTCTTTTACATTTATCCAGATAGGTCTTGCCGTAACCAGCGATCATCCAAATCATCGTATCGTTCCTTTCATTCCTCCGTCCCCGGAATCATTCTTCCCACGAGGCCAGCGTTGTATTTTTATAAAAATAGGACAGAATATCCTGATAATTGTAACCCAGAGCAGCCAGCGCTTTTGCACCATTCTGGCTCATACCCACACCATGTCCATAACCGCCGCCATACACCACAAAAGCACCATCCGTCTGCTTCTGAACCGAGATGGCTGCACTGGGAAGACTATTGACTTGCGCCACAACCTCATTGTTTTGTAACTGTAAGGAACCGGCAAGGCTGCCCAAAACCTCACGGATATGAAGTTGGTCGCATATCGTCACGGTCCCGGTTTCGCAAACCAGATCCATCGTCATCACCGCACCACCGGCATTCCGTTGCCGGACAACAAGATCACAGATGCCTCCGAAAGCCTCCTCTGCATTCAGGGATGTATCTGTGATTTTCTTTTTCATTTTCTTACTACATTCAATATCTTCCCCGGAAGCAAGCAGTGCCTGTAACCGGGTACGAAGCACTTCCATATTACCATTATCATCGGACAATTGCACTGTCCATCGGAAATATCGTTCTGAAGATTCGTAGGCGCTCTCATCCGGCGAGCGCAAATATGTATCAAAATCACATGGCGAATGTTCCATTCCTATGTAAAACGAGGTAAAAATATCGGTATCCATATGCTCTCCGAAAATCGTTCCATCCTGTGCATAACCACAGGACGTGGAATAATACAACGCATCAATGACACCGTCTGCCCCTGTCAGAATCTGCCCTGCCGTATCCGCCACTGCCTGGTTCGTCTCCTGCGACTCTCCCGTCTGATTATACACCTGAAAGGAAACCGTATCATCCATCTGTGCATTGACCTCCGGGTAAGCGTAGGTATTGCTGTGTCCATACGCATAGGTACGGGCACACACCGCCTGCGCTTTGAGGGCTTCCGCCCCATAGGTACGGGGCATCTCACTGGGTACCACGCGCTTGAGATAATACTCAATAGGAATCTCATTGACCACGACAATGCCCTCTTGTGTGGTACAAAGTTCCAGCGTTCCCTCATAGCCATTGCTGATCTGTCCATTCTCATTTTGGAGATACAATTCACCGCCCTGTGCCGCCACGATACGCACATTGCCTGACTCGCGACACTGTGCATCGGCAATCTGATATACTTCATTGGCCCCAAAGGCGCTGGTCAGATTGCCGGTGGTCACAGACATCCCGCCATCTCCATAGACGCACACCGCACCCCGGTAAATATTCTGATCACTGTCCATCAGCACCACACGGATATCCTGTGAATACGGCAAAGTCACCGGCTCCACCACCTCTTCCTCCGCAGCAGGCGTCTCCGGCAGATTCATCTGTGACAATAACTGGCGCAAGCCCACAATCCGTCCCTGCACATACAGAATCAGAAGGATCAGTCCCACGCAAAGCAAGGTCACCAGCACAAGTATTCGATTGTTTTTTGGTCTGCGAAAGGTATATCTGCCCAACTCACTGCCCCATTCTTTTGATCTGATTGACGCTATACGGTAAAGAAAGGAAGCTGCCACCGGCAACTTCCTTTGCTTATGTGTACCTCATCATAATCTTTAAGTATCCCCAAAATGCCGGGCCTGATATTTTGACTCCTAGCAAAGCTAGGTGGGTGACCGCAATCTGCCTTCTGCCTTCCACTGCAAACGGAGGCCTGACATCCAACAGACAATATAAGAATCCCATAAAAGTAAATGTAGGTTCAAAACAACAGGTTGAATCGCACATTTCAGGTTATGAATTAAATTCTAAAGTTATTATATGATATTCAGACGCAAAATACCATAGCAAATTATGGTTTTTTATTTTTGCAGCAAATCCCCCTGTGCAACTTGTTTTTATTGATAAAACATGATAATATGGATAATTATACGCAAAAAGGAGGTAAACATTGTGACAAATCATTCATTCAGCGAAATCACTCCTCAGTTAGTGCAATTATCGGAACTGTCCAAAAAGTCATCGTATATCGATCCGGAACTCTATACCCAGTACGATGTTAAGCGCGGTCTGCGTGATCTTAACGGTAAAGGTGTTCTGGTAGGTATCACTGAGATTTCCGAAGTCAATTCCACCAAGATCGTGGACGGCAAATCGGTTCCCTGTGACGGACAATTGTTCTACCGCGGCTATAATGTACAAGACCTGATTAAAGGCTTACCGGATGACTTTTTCTTCGGTTTTGAAGAATGTACCTATCTTCTGCTTTTCGGCAAACTGCCCAACAAGCAGGAACTGAGCGATTTTTGTACACTGCTGTCAAACTACCGATCACTTCCCCAGAACTTCGTGCGGGATGTGATTATGAAAAAGCCAAGCAAAGATATGATGAATGCGTTAGCACGTGGCGTGCTGACATTATACTCTTATGATGAAAGACCCGATGACACTTCAGAAGCCAACGTACTGCGTCAATGTTTACAACTGATCAGTATGTTTCCTCTGCTCTCTGTGTATAGTTATCAGACCTATCGACACTATTACAAAGAGGAGAGTCTAATCATTCATCCGCCAAAAAAAGAGTATTCCACGGCCGAGAATATTCTCCACTGCCTGCGCAGTGACAGCAAGTTCACACCGCTGGAAGCCAAGTTATTAGATGTGGCTCTGATTCTCCACATGGAGCATGGCGGCGGTAATAACTCTACCTTTACGACACATCTGGTCTCCTCCTCCGGGACGGACACCTACTCAGCCATTGCTGCAGCCATCGGTTCCCTCAAAGGCCCAAAGCACGGCGGTGCCAATATCAAAGTCGTGAAAATGTTTGCAGACATGAAAGAACAAGTCAAGGACTGGACAGACGAAGAGGAAGTCGGCAATTATCTGCGTGATCTTCTGGATAAAAAGGCTTTCGACCATGCCGGACTCATCTATGGTATGGGCCACGCCGTTTATTCACTTTCCGATCCGCGTGCAGTTACCTTCCACTCTTTCGTGGAGCGACTGTCACACGAGAAAGGTTACGATAAGGAATTTGCTCTGTACAGCCTCGTGGAACGTCTGGCACCGGAGATTATCGCCGAGAAGCGAAAGATCTACAAAGGCGTCAGCCCCAATGTGGATTTCTACAGCGGATTTGTTTATCAGATGCTGGATCTTCCACTGGAATTATACACACCGATTTTTGCCATCGCACGAATCGCCGGTTGGAGCGCCCACCGCATGGAAGAAATCTGCCATCAGGGCAAGATTATGCGACCGGCATATATGACGGTATGTCCCCACAAGGAATTCATTTCTATGGAAGACCGGCCCTAAAGGGCAAGACACCATTCTACAATAACAGCAAGATAGCCTGCAAAGCAGACGGAATATCCGACCACACCATCCGGTCGATTCCTTTGCTTTACAGGCTATCTTTTTCGATTATTTTGCTGTTGTTGCATCTGCCAGCGGCAGTTCAAACCAGAAATCCGCCCCCATCAGAAATACTGCTCCTTTCCCTTACGCAACTGCATGGAAAACCAGATCCACGCTACAATAAACAATACAATCATGACGATATTCACAATCTGCCCCAGATTCATAATCAGGTCATTGCACATTTCCTCAACACCAAAAAACAACGCCACACCGCCGAATGCAATCGCCCGCGGAAATAAGAAAGAGATAAATCCGGGCACATCCTTACAATGTGCCATCTCCTCCACTGCCACAAACAGGCTGGGCACCGTCTGTTGTTTGCGCATCTTACATGCGCTGACAATGATATAAATTCCCATAATACTGATAATTACATCAAAAACTAGCATCATTCCCGTATTCGTATTCACTGTAACCACCTCATATTTTTATTTTTTTCCATTATATCCATAACCGAAAGCAGTTTCAATGAAAATATCAGACAAAATGCACAAATCATTTCACAATTCATTTGAATATTTTTGTCATTTAGTGTACTATTATAATATATTTTATTTTCACAGAGATATGAGGTGGCATACATGGATTTAACGAACAAAAGCATTTTGCTATGCGATGATTCTATTCTAGCAAGAAAGCGTCTACGGGACGCAATCAATGAGTTTACCGATGGGGCGACTTTTTATGAGGCTGCCAATGGCGAACAGTCTGTGGAACTGTATGGGGAACATCATCCGGATATGGTTCTGCTTGATATTGTCATGCCTGTGAAGGACGGCATTGATGCAACCAGGGAGATTCTGGCGATTGATCCGCATGCTACTGTTATCATCGTCTCTTCCGTCGGTACACAGATGCAGTTGAAAAAAGCCATTGAAGCCGGTGCCAAGGATTTCATCCAGAAGCCCATTGAGATGGATCAACTCCGTACATTGATTCAAACACATTTAGGAGGGCAATAAGATATGTATTCACAGTTTTTTGGCAGTTATCTGCTCCGCAGACAGGCGATTACGCCCGAGCAGTTGACACATGCCATCTCACAACTTTCCGATTCCCATATCAAGTTAGGTACCCTTGCAATCCACAAAGGCTACATGGTTGCCTCCGAGGTTGACGAAGTATGTTTCATGCAGACCCGGGAAGACAGACGTTTTGGCGAGATTGCCATTGAACGCGGCTATTTGACCGAAGAACAGGTACGCGAACTGCTCAAATCACAGATGCCGGATTTTCTTCTCTTTGGCCAATGTCTCGTAGACGACGGTGCCATTACCTACGAAGAACTCCAGAATCTGATTCTTGATTACGAGACAGAGAATGAGATGTGTGATATTGATCTCAACGTGGAGAACAAAGAAAAGATCACACAATTGATTGAGCGTTTCTTCCTTGTTGCCGAGATTCCCATTACCCAATACAGCATTATGTACATGGAATTGATGTTCAATAATCTGGTTCGTTTTATCGGCGATGATTTCACGCCTTTGACACCGATTCCCTGCGAAGAATACCCTGTGAACTACTGTGTATCCCAGGCGATTCACGGCAAGGTCAATTGCGTATCCCGCATTGATATGGACAAGGATGTGGCGATTGCTTTTGCTTCTCGTTACGCCCATGAAGAGTTTACGGAGTTTGATGAATATGTACAGGCATCGCTGGAAGATTTCATTAATCTGCACAATGGTCTGTTCATTGTCAATATCTCCAATGAATTTTCCGTGGAACTGTCATTAGATCCGCCGATTGTGGACGAATCGGAAGCATTGGCCTTATCTCCTGCCTCCTTCATCATACCGGTCATCTATCCCTTCGGCGTAATTCATTTGATTGCCAGCCTGTACGGTTAAGGACGTCTGATTTCTATAACAAAACACCGTATCTGTTCCGAAGCCTTTCGGAAGATACGGTGTTTATTTTATTCTATTCTGCTATTTTGTTATTCTGTTTCTCATCGCCAAGATACTCTTATTTCAGAAAATCACGCACCACCTGAGGCATCTCCTCCACCTCACAGATGGTCTTATGGCGCACTTCAGCATGACGGATCTCATCCACAGCCTTAGGTACAGTAACGCCGGACACTTCACTCAACTTATCTACCAGATCAAAATCATCCATCTGCTGATAAGAGGCATCAATGGCCCCCATCACACTTCTGGCAAACTTAAACGGGCTGGCCGTAGAGGCAATCACCGTCACCGTATCATCGCCGGTGTCCTGACGATACTTCGCGTACACACTGCTGGCCACCGCCGTATGGGTATCAATCACATAACCGGTCTTGTCATACAAATCATGGATTGCACGACCGGTTTCTTCCTCGCTGGCATAATTGCCATAGAAATCTGCCAGTTGTTCCTTCATCTCCGGTGTAATCTCATATCTGCCTTCCGCAACCAAATCACGCATCAATGCCGCATTCTTCACGGTATCCTCTCCGGCAATACGGTAGATCAGACGTTCCAGATTGCTGGATACCAGAATGTCCATGGAAGGCGAATTGGTCAACACAAACGGACGATTCTTATCGTAGACACCGGTCTGGAAGAAATCAAACAGGACTTTATTCTCATTGGATGCACAGATTAATTTGGCAATGGGCAGGCCCATATTCTTCGCATAAAATGCCGCCAGAATATTACCAAAATTACCGGTAGGTACCACCACATTGATTGACTCCCCGGCAGCAATCTTGCCATGTGCCAGCAAACGACTGTATGCGTACACATAGTAGACAATCTGTGGCACCAAACGTCCGATGTTGATGGAATTAGCGGAAGAGAACTGATAACCGGCACGATCCAGTTCCTCTGCCAACTGCGCATCTGCAAACATCTGCTTGACACCGGTCTGCGCCTGATCAAAATTACCATTGATTCCTACCACAAGGGTATTATCCCCTGCCTGGGTTACCATCTGCTGCTTCTGGATCGGGCTGACACCATCCTTCGGATAAAAGACGATAATCTTCGTGCCCTCCACACCGGCAAATCCGGCCAGTGCTGCCTTACCTGTATCACCGGAGGTCGCCGTCAGAATTACAATATCATTCTTAATCTGGTTCTTTCTTGCCGATGTAATCATCAGATGCGGCAGAATGGAAAGCGCCATATCCTTAAAGGCAATGGTGGAACCATGAAACAGTTCCAGATAATACGCACCATCTGCATAGACTAAGGGTGCAATCTCTTCCGTATCAAACTTATCATCATAAGCACGCTGAATACAGGTCTGGAGTTCTTCCTTCGTAAAATCAGACAGAAACAGTTTCATCACTTCATACGCTGTCTCCTGATAGGTCATTTTGCTTAACTCTTCCAGAGAAACATCCAACTTGGGAATGAACGTGGGAACAAACAATCCCCCGTTATTCGCCAGTCCTTTTAAGATTGCCTGGGATGCGCTCACCACCTCTGATGCATCTCTCGTGCTCACATATTGTAAATCCATTTTTCTACCTCTTTATCCTTCACTCTACTCACCGTGGCTTTACCACGTTGCTACACTATCACTCATTATACTTGATTCCCGAAACATATGCAATTCCCTTTCCGGTGACTTTTATGATATAATAAGCCTTGCAGCGACGTACGCTTGCAGACGTCGACATAAGGCGAAAAATATAGAAAGGAGCGCCCTATGCTTCCAGGTGTCTATCAAACCACAAAAAAAGACGGTTCCATTTACTATCGCGCCAGTTTAACCTTTCGCAATAAACACATCAGTCTCGGCAGTGCAAACAAGGCAACCGTCGCACATCGTATGTATCTGGAAGGGATGCGCCTGATTTCCGATGCTACGATTACGATCCACGATTTCAACAGTTCCATCGATGCGCTCTCCTATGAAAAAGCCATCAGTCTGCTGAACTTCCGCGATCATAATATCTATATCAAGACACCGATTTATCTGGAAAAGGGATTCTTTTTGTATTATATCGACCCGAACAATTGTCTGAAATTCGATAATGATGATCTCTTTTACTATTCCAGTCACAAAATCATCTGCCGCGGCGGCCATCTTTTCGTCAATGACTATGGCATGCAGTATAACATCGCAGCCCGTTATGGCATCAAGAATTACGCCGTTGCCGGACGGGATTACGAATTTGTCAACGGCGATTCCCATGACTATCGCTATGCCAATATCCGCATCATCAACAAATATCATGGCGTGACCCAGACCCTTCATAATAATAAGATCTGGTATGTGGCCAAACTCCACTTAAACGGGGATGTTATCGTGGGCAAATATACCACAGAAGTCAAAGCCGCCGTTGCCTATAACAAAGCCGTGGACTATGCAAGAAGCCACGGCTTACAGAAAAACTATATCGAGAACTATATTACCGAATTGTCGGCCCGGGAGTATGCAGATCTTTACACCCGCCTCCCTCTGTCCGACAAATTCACCTCTTATATCGATGCATTGCCGCAGAACTAATCAGCCATGTGCCTGATTCCACTGCCAAAAGTACACATTATTGTTGGTTAATATAGTTGACCAGTCCCTCGCAGTCGATAATCTTTTGCATAAATGGCGGGAACGCCTGTCCCTGATAAGTCTCTTTCTTGGTCTGGTTGGTAATGATACCACTGTCAAAATCCACCTCAACCTCATCGCCCTCATCAATCCGTTTTGCCGCCTCCGGGCACTCAATAATGGGCAGCCCGATATTGATGGCATTGCGGTAAAAAATACGGGCAAAGGTCTCCGCAATGACACAACTGACACCTGCCGCTTTAATGGCGATAGGTGCATGTTCTCTGGAAGAACCACAACCAAAATTCTTGGTGGCAACGATGATATCCCCTTGCGACACCTTATTCACAAACTCCGGATCAATATCTTCCATGCAATGTGTCGCCAGTTCCTTAGGATCTGAGGAATTCAGATATCTGGCAGGAATAATCACATCCGTATCCACATTATCTCCAAACTTAAATACGATTCCTTTTGCTGCTTTCATTCTGCTTTTCCCTCCTACATTACATCCTGCGGTCCGCTGATTTTACCGGTCAGGGCACTGGCAGCTGCCACCGCCGGACTGGCAAGGTAAATTTCTGAATTCACATGTCCCATACGTCCCACAAAGTTACGGTTCGTGGTGGATACACAACGCTCACCCTCGGCAAGGATACCCATATAGCCGCCCAGACACGGTCCACAGGTCGGTGTGCTGACAATAGCGCCTGCCTCGATAAAGGTACGAAGATACCCTGCCTCCATAGCATCAAGATAAATCTGCTGTGTCGCCGGGATGACAATGACACGAAGTCCCTTTTTCACCTTTTTCCCCTGAAGGATCTTTGCTGCCGTGCGCAGGTCTTCCAATCTACCATTGGTGCAGGAACCAATCACCACCTGATCGATGGCAATATCCCCCACCTCGTCGATGGTTTTGGTGTTCTCCGGCAGATGAGGGAATGCCACAGTAGATTTGAGTGTACTCAGGTCAATGGTATATACCTCGTCATACACTGCATCCTCATCAGCTGTGTACTCCACAAACGGGCGGTTGGAATGCTGCTTCATGTACTCTCTTGCCAAATCATCCACCGGGAAAATACCGTTCTTGCCACCGGCCTCAATGGCCATATTGGCAATGGTAAAGCGGTCATCCATAGATAAATACTGAATACCCTCGCCGGTAAACTCCATAGACTTGTATAGAGCACCATCCACACCAATCATACCAATGATATGCAGAATCACATCCTTGCCGCTGATATATGGCTGCGGCTTGCCAACCAATTCAAACTTAATCGCAGAAGGCACCTTAAACCATGCCTTACCTGTCGCCATACCGGCAGCCATATCCGTACTGCCCACACCGGTAGAAAACGCGCCCAAAGCACCGTAAGTACAGGTATGAGAATCCGCACCAATAATCACATCTCCCGCAACGGTCAGACCTTTCTCCGGCAGAAGCGCATGCTCAATTCCCATCTCTCCCACATCAAAGTAATTCGTAATTTCATTACGACAGGCAAATTCCCGGACACACTTACAATGTTCTGCGGACTTAATGTCCTTGTTCGGGACAAAATGGTCCATGACAAGGGCAATCTTATCTTTATGGAAGACACCATCGACTTTCATTTTCTCAATTTCATGAATCGCTACCGGAGAGGTAATATCATTTCCCAGTACCAGATCCAGATCGGCTTCGATTAACTGCCCCGCAGTCACAGATGCTAAGTTCGCATGTGCTGCAAGAATCTTTTGGGTCATTGTCATTCCCATGACGACTCCTCCTTTTCTATTGTGTTTGCATTGATTTTACCATGAAATGATATATAATAGAAATACATAATAAACATATCATCCATAACAATAGGTTATGGCACAGAAACGAGGTGCACAATGAATAATCCCTTATCTTCTTATCATATTTTTTATGAGGTAGCAAAGGCCGGCAGTCTCTCCAAAGCCACCGGCCAGTTGTATATCAGTCAGCCTGCCATCAGCAAATCCATTCAGAAATTGGAGGAATCCCTCCAGACACGTCTCTTTCTGCGCAACTCCAAAGGCGTCGTTCTCACCCCCGAGGGTGAAATTCTGTTTGCCCATCTGGACTCCGCATTTCATGCCATTCAAAATGCCGAAACCCAACTGGAAACGATGGTCAACAGCGATGTGGGCACCCTGCATATCGGTGTCAGTACCACACTGTGCAAATATCTGTTGCTCCCTTATCTATCCGATTTTATCCGGGAGAATCCCAACACGAATATCCGCATCAGTTGCCAATCCTCCAATGAGACACTGGCGCTGCTGGAGAACGATGCCATTGACATCGGCCTGATCGGTAAACCGGAGCATACCTCCACCTTTGCATACGATAATCTCACCGAGATTGAAGACATCTTCGTGGCAACGGAATCCTACATCCATCATCTGCCAGCGGATGCCACCTCCACCAAGGCCATTCTGGAATCCTCTACCCTAATGCTGTTAGACAAAAAAAATATGACACGTCAGTATATCGACGATTATCTGACACACAACCAGATTCAGACCAAAGATGACATTGAGATTTCCAATATGGATCTGCTGATTGAGTTTGCCAAGATTGGTGTCGGTGTGGCTTGTGTCATCAAGAATTTTGTCCAACAGGAGCTCGCTGACGGAACGCTGATTCAGATTCCGTTGGACATTCCGATTCACAAACGCCATGTGGGCTTCG
>CAMAKU010000004.1 GCA_945836255.1 uncultured Roseburia sp.
GACACCAGCAATGTCAGCGGGATGATTGTATCTACGACGGACACTTGCATTGTATCAGGTAGTTTATCAACCATGACGGATTCCAATATGATTCTCTTTTCCAATCTGGAAGATAGCGAGAATAAAGTATCCGTGGGAGACTCGGTCGTTACGTCCAATATCAGTGATAAATATCTGCCGGGGATTTTGATCGGTTATGTCACAGAGATATCGGATGATTCCAATCAGTTAACCAAATCCGGCAAGATTACACCTGTGGTAGATTTTAAACATTTACAGGATGTTCTTGTCATTATGCAATTAAAGGAGACCGGAAAGTAATGGAAGTCAAATCTACAATCAAATATATTGTTGTGGTTATTGGGATTGTCATTGCTTCGTTTTTGCTTCAGACGGTAGTATTTCCACATCTGGAATTGGCTGGCGTGGCACCTAATTTTTTAGTCATTGTCACAACCTCCTTCGGTATGATGCGCGGACGGCGGCAAGGAATGCTGGTGGGATTTTCCTGCGGTCTGCTGCTGGATTTTTTCAGTGGATCCGTGTTGGGATTATATGCCTTGTTATATCTATATCTGGGATACCTCAGCGGATTTTTTAAAAAGATCTTTTTTGGTGACGATTTGAAGCTGCCTCTGATTCTCATTGGAAGTAGTGATATCATATATGGCATTATTGTTTATATTGTTTTATTTCTGTTCCGCAAACAATACAACATCGGGTTCTATCTGACAAGTGTGATTTTGCCAGAAACTGTATATACCGTTCTGGTATCCATTCCCATATATTATTTGATTTTAGAGATCAACCGATGGTTGGATAAAGATGATAAAAGGAGTTCAAGGAGCCTTGTTTGAACAAATCAAAGATTTTTTTAACCGAATATTTTTATCGCGACTTCAAGTACTTGTCTCCGTTATGTTTCTTTTTTCTGCGATTTTGATTGTGCGTCTATTTGTACTCCAGATTATAAACGGTGCGGATTATCAGGAAAACTATGATCTAACCGTAGAAAAAGAGGAGTCAATTCCCGCAACCAGAGGCATTATCTACGACAGAAACGGGGAATTGCTGGCTTACAATCAGTTAGCCTATAAGATTACCATCGAAGACAACGGATCCTATGAAGATTCTGATGACCGCAATCAGAAATTGAATGAAGAAATTGCGCAGATTATTACGAATATCGAGAAAAACGGAGATACCATCGACAATAATTTTGGTATTATGCGGTCATCCTCCGGGAAATATGAGTTCGTGTATTCTGCGGGGACATCCTTGCAACGTTTCCGCGCCGATGTGTTTGGTTATGCCAGCATCGACGATTTGTCCTATAATGACAAGCTTGGGTTTGATGAGGCGACTGCTACACCGGATCAGATTATGTCTTATCTGATGGGTGAAAGACGTTATGACATCTCGGAAACATATGATGAACTGTTACGTTATAAGATCTGTATTGTGCGTTACAACATTGGTCAGAACAGTTATCAGAAATATATTGCAACGACCATCGCCAGCGACGTAAGTGAGGCGTCTGTGGCATTTATTAAAGAGAATATCAATGAATTGACTGGCATCAATATCGAAGAATCCTCCGTGCGCAAATATGTGGACAGTGAATATTTTGCCCATATTATCGGATATACCGGAACCATTTCTACCGAGGAATACAATGAACGGGTCACAGAAGATAAGACTGTGGAATTGACAGATGTTGTCGGCAAAGCCGGGATTGAACAATATATGGACGAATATCTGTCCGGAACCAAAGGTCATGAGACTGTCTATGTTGACAGCGTGGGAAGTCTGATTCAGGTGTCCGATTATCAGGAATCGATTCCCGGTGAAGATGTTTATATTTCTATTGACAAAAATCTCCAGATTGCTGCCTATAAAGCACTGGAAAAGGAAATCGCCAGCATTGTATACTCTAAGATTGCGAATATCAAAACCTACACCGCCACAGAAGACGAGTCTGATATTGTGATTCCGGTATATGATGTCTATTATTCATTTATCAATAATAATCTGATTGATACGGATGCCTTTGCGGATGACGACGCTTCCGACACGGAAAAAGCCGTGCTGGCCGCCTATGAACGCAAAGAGGCAGAAGTATTGACAGAATTGCGTGATCAGTTGGAATCCTCATCACCAAGTGTTTATAAGGATCTGCCGGAGGAATATCAGAATTATTCCACTTACATTGTCACCTATTTAAAGGCTAAAGGTATCTTCCAGTCAGATGTCATTGACACTTCTGATGACAAGTATAAGCAGTGGACCAATGAATCCTTAAGTATCAACGAATATCTGACCTATGCCATTGAACAGAATTGGATCGACATTACAAGTTATGCGCAGACTTCCAAGTATGCAGATACAGATGAACTCTACCAAAGCCTGATTGATTACGTGCTGGCGGAATTACAGGATGATGCCACCTTCGAGAAGATGGTCTACAAATATCTGCTACTTCAGGATTATGTGAGTGGTAATCAATTGTGTGCCATTCTTTATGATCAGGGTGTATTGCCCGAGGATGAAGCCACACACAGTGCCTTGCTGTCGGGACGTATTTCTGCCTACAGTTTTGTTCTTGATAAGATTAAGAATTTAGAAATCACTCCGGGACAACTGGCACTAGATCCCTGTTCCGGTTCTGTTGTTGTAACTGATGTGAAGACAGGCGAACTGCTTGCCTGTGTTACTTACCCTGGTTATGATAATAACAAACTGGCAAATTCGGTGGATGCTGATTATTATAGTTATCTGAGTAATAGCAAATCACAGCCTCTCTATAATCATGCGACACAGCAGAAGACGGCACCGGGTTCCACATATAAAGTAGTCAGTGCGACCGCCGGATTGGCAGAGGATATCATTTCCACCTCAACGCAAATTCTGGACGAAGGGCAGTTTGAATTGGTCAGCAACAAGCCAAAATGTTGGAAATATCCAAGTAACCATGGATTGATTAATGTATCTCAGGCCTTACGTTATTCTTGTAACTATTTCTTCTATCAGATCGGTTATGATCTGGCCGGAGGAACCAATTATAATGATGAGACCGGTGTAAATACTCTGGCGAAATATGCTTCCATGTATGGCTTGGATTCCAAGACTGGGATTGAGATTGAAGAGGCAACGCCCACCGTTGCAACGCAATTCCCGGTTATGGCAGCGATTGGACAGTCAGATAACAACTTTACCACAATTTCCCTGGCCAGATATATTACGGCAGTTGCCAATCAGGGTACGGTATATAATCTGACCCTTCTGGATCATGTGGAGGAGGCATCTTCCGGCGAAGTTATTGCTTCCTATGAGCCTACCATTAAGAACCAAATCACCGTCCTGACGAAAGATGAGTGGAATAATCTGTCTTCCGGACTTCGGATGGTTGTGGAAGATCTATCGGCGTTTAAGAATCTGCAAGTAGCTGCTGCCGGCAAGACCGGTACGGCGCAGGAGAATTTAAATCGACCGAACCATGCGTTGTTTGTGGGATACGCACCGTATACCGATCCGGAGATTGCGGTTGCGACACGTATTGCCAATGGTTATAGTTCCGGGAATGCTTCGCTGGTGGCTGCCGAAGTGATGTCATATTATTTTGGCGAAACGTCCTTAGATACGATTGTTGGCGGTGGCGTCAATTCCCAATCCATGACAAATGCCGTTACTGATTAACAATAGCAACACAAAAATGATTCAGATAGTAGTAAGATCACAGAAAGGGGAATGATTTTGCAATGAAAGATCCTGTCATTATCAAGAGCAGTGCCTATGGTCTGACCCTTATCTTAGATCAGGACATTTCTTTTGAGCAGTTGGTGCATGCCATCTGTAAGAAATTTGCCACGTCCCGCGGTTTCTTTGGAACTGCCACACTGGTATTGTCTTTGGAGGGACGCAGCGTCTCTGCACAGGAAGCAGCAGTGATTGCAGAAGCGATTGAATTAAACTCCGATATTACCATTTCTTTGATTGAGGACAATCATCAATTAAAGAATCTGCAAATGAAGGATAAAATCGACAGATTTTACTATGAAAATATTTATGAGAATGCTAAAATTGTTATAGGAAGTGTTTCAGGCAAAGATGTGATACAGTCGGACAGCAGTATTCTGATTCTGGGGGATGTTAAATCCAAAGCCAGCGTTCAGGCTACCGGCAATGTGATTGTTATGGGCAGTATTGACGGAACGGTTTCTGCCGGATATCCTCAGGATCGTCATTGTTTTATTGTGGCAAATCAGATTAATGCATCCCGCGTTCAGATTGGAGACATTTCACAAGCGGTTCAGATATCAAATAAGTGGTCCTTACGATCTCGCAAAAGTGATTCGGAACCGTATGCTGTTGTCGTATGGGAGAATGAATTGTTGGCAGAACCATTGCGCAGCGGTCTACTAAAACACTTATAAGGAGTTCATCGGTGAGTGAAGTGATTATGATTGCTTCCGGCAAGGGCGGTGTGGGTAAGACCACCGTCACCGCATTGTTGGGATCTCAACTCGCACGTATGGATAAAACCGTTGTCATGTTAGATACAGACTTCGGATTGAGAAACCTTGATTTATATTTTCAATTACAGGATCGGATTGTTTATAATCTGGTGGATGTGTTATGTGGGACATGCTCCTTTCAACAGGCGATTATTCCCATAGATGAACAGCATCATCTATATTTGATTCCCGGAAGTAAAGATTATCATTTCCGGCTCACGTCAGAAGCATTCCGGATATTGACGCAGCAGCTATCACGGCAGTTTGATGTGGTGTTGATTGATACACCGGCAGGCATTACCCATACACATACAGCCATTCTCCCTGTGATTACACAGGCCTTGGTTGTGACGACGATGACAGAAGCTGCGCTTTCCGATGGTATGGCAATGTGTCGTTTCCTACATACACGCAACCTGACGGCTAGATGTATTTTTAATCAATTAGAACGACCGATTTTTCCGTCACATCAAAGAGAGCGGCTGCAGGAGATTAGTCAGGAATTACTGATGGCAGAGTATCTGGGGGGCATCCCCATGATCAAGGGACATCGCAGTTATGATCTTTTCGTATTGCGTGGTTCTTTGCAACAGATATGTACGCGTTTATCTCTTTGTGATTCGTACCTATGCACAGAATAACAAGATAGAAAGAGTACCCTATATGTTTCAGTTTCGTACCTATAAACTCAAGAATCTTAACATCAAATTAATTTTTGGCGTAATAGTGCTGACCATCATTGGTATTTTAGTGATAGGCAGTGCCAATTATGAATATCAATCCAAGCAGATTTTGGGCATGATTCTCGGCATTATTGTCATGGGTTTTGTCGCATTAGTGGATTATGATTTTGTGTTACAATTTTCACGCTTGTATTATGTCGGTGTTGTGGCTTTGTTGATTCTGGTGTTATTGGTTGGTGATGATTCCGGCGGTGCAACACGTTGGATTAATATTGGTATCCGTTTTCAGCCCTCAGAACTTGGTAAAATCTTATTGATTTTGTTCTTTTCGAAATATCTGATGCAGAATGAGGACGAAATCAACGAGCCGCGATTTCTGGTTAAGACAGCGATTCTGGCAGCAATTCCTCTTTTACTGATTGTAAAAGAGCCGGATTTGTCCACAACCATTGTAACCTTTCTGATTATTGCATCACTGTTATTTGTTACAGGGCTGAGTTACAAGTTGATCGGATTTGTGCTTGCGATTGCCATTCCCTCCGTCAGTCTGTTGCTTTTTATCATTACCCGGGAGGGAAGTACCATTCTGGAGGGATATCAGAATATGCGTATTCTGGCATGGCTCAAGCCGGAGGAGTATCCCGAGACGGCTTATCAGCAGCAGAATTCCATTATGGCCATCGGCTCCGGGCAATTACTAGGTAAAGGACTATACAATACCAGTGTTGATTCTGTAAAGAACGGTAATTATATTTCGGAACCACAGACTGATTTTATTTTTGCTGTTGCCGGTGAGGAGATGGGTTTTATAGGTGCCGTTTTCATTATTTTGCTCTTGTTATTTATCACGTACCAATGTATCCATACAGCCAAAGTGGCAAAAGATCTTTCCGGCAAATTGATCTGTTCCGGGATGGCAGCATTAATCGGATTTCAGAGTTTTGTGAATATTTGTGTTGTGACAGGTCTTATGCCCAACACGGGATTGCCGTTGCCTTTTGTCAGTTATGGTCTGACATCGCTGGTCACGCTATATTTTGGAATTGGCTTTGTCTTAAATGTAGGTCTACAAGCGAAAAAATATTAATTGGAGGAGGCGTATCATTATGAATATCGGGTTGGTTGCACATGATTCCAAGAAGAAGTTAATGCAGAATTTTTGCATTGCCTATCGTGGGATTCTTTGCAAAAATGAATTATATGCTACAGGAACAACTGGACGACTCATTGAAGAGGTGACCAACTTATCCGTACATAAATATCTGACAGGACATCTGGGAGGTTCACAGCAATTGGCGGCACAGATCGAACATAATGAAATTGATCTGGTGATCTTTTTACGCGATCCTTTGACAGCTAAGTCTCACGAGCCGGACGTCAATACCATTGTCCGGTGTTGTGATGCAAACAATATTCCGCTGGCAACTAATCTTGCTACGGCAGAACTTCTGATTAAATCATTAGATAGAGGGGATCTTGAGTGGCGTGAAATGTATCGGTAAATTATGTTCCCTGCTGTTGGCAGGGTGTCTCGTCTTTGGCTGTACCGCTTGTAAATCGGAAGAACAGGGCAGTTATGATATAGAGACAACCTCTTATCAATATGGAATTACAAAAGTCAATCAGACATCCGACATTGATTTCTACGCATCTGATCTGTGTGTGACCGTTCAGGACAATTTTGGTCTGGAGCAGGTGGATTCCCACGTGGCAGGGGGAGGTGGCGTGTTTAATCTGGCCACCGGCGAATGTACTTATGCACAGAATTTGTTCGGGACGATGTATCCTGCCAGTACCACCAAGATTCTGACCTGTCTGGTGGCCATCGAATATGGGGATTTGGACCAATTGGTTACCGTCAGTGCCCATGCGGCAGATCAGGCTTCTGATTCGTCTGTTGCCGGTCTGCAGACAGGTGATGTGATGTCATTACGTGACTTACTATACGGACTAATGCTTCGTAGTGGCAATGATGCAGCCATCGCCATTGCCGAAACCGTGGGTGGAAGCGAAGAGGGGTTTGCGGAATTGATGAATAAAACTGCTGCCAGTCTTGGCGCAACGCAGTCTCATTTTGTTACACCACATGGACTTCATGATGACAATCATTATACAACAATTTATGATATGTATCTGATTTTTCAGAAGGCTGTACAGAATGACCTGTTTCTGGAAATTATCAGTACGCCTGCGTATCATGTTACTTACAGTGGAGCGAATGGCGATACCAGAGAACAGACCTGGCATAACACCAACCGTTATCTTTTAGGCTCCGAAAAAGCACCAGCAGGTTTTACCGTAATTGGCGGAAAAACCGGCACGACTTATGAAGCAGGCTATTGTCTGGTCCTCTATAGTTACAATGACCAGAACCAACCTATTATTTCCATCGTATATAATTCAGATTGCACACTGAATTTATATTACCTTATGAATGAATTACTCTACACATTCGGGGAGGCAACATCATAACATGTACCAGTAAGGAGGTAGCGTATGGTAGAAATTATTTCTGGTGAAAAGGGAAAAGGAAAGACAAAGCATATGCTTGCTTTTGTCAACAAAGACATTTCAATGATTGAGGGAAATATCGTTTACGTTGACAAGAGCCAGAAGCATATGTACGAACTGGACTCAAAGATCCGCCTGATTAATATAGGTGATTTTCCGATTAATGATACGGACGAGTTCATGGGATTTTTATGTGGCATGATTTCACAGAACAATGATATTCAGGAAATCTTTCTGGACAGTTTTCTTACAATTGCATACATCGATACGGCAGAGGGGCTTTGCGCAGCGGTAGACAAATTGGAAGTCATTAGCGACACATTCTCTGTCAAATTCATTGTCAGCATTTCACGGAATGAAGTTGATCTTCCTGCTGAGTTGCATGATAAGATTCGCGTCTCATTGTAATGAATGTCTGAGGTTGATAAAAAGGTGTTCCTTAACCAGAACACCTTTTTATATGAACCTGATTGTCTGTGGCCTCTGGAACTGCGAATCAACAATTTGACTTGATTCTGCCATAAGCGCTGATCATATATAGACCACTTAGGCCTATGACTGCATAGATGATGCGCGACAGCCACGACATATTTCCAAAAATAAAAGCTACCAGGTCGAATTGGAAGAATCCGATTAAGCCCCAGTTAATGGCACCGATAATTACAAACGTCAACAATGTATAGTCTAATCCTTTCATAAATCAAACCTCCTTTTTCCATAGTATGTACCATGGGAGGTTTATTTATACTGTCATCGACGAATTTTGTTTTTGTTCAATTTACTACCAGGCTTTTGCATTAGTTTCGTTAAGAGGAGCAAGTTCTTTGAAAAACACAAATAACATTGTAAAATTTCATAAACAAATACAGATTAATATTGGACTTGTAATTTTTGGTATCATCTTTATCTATGTATTGTTTCATATTTTCAGTTATCTTACCTCTGATAATATTACCGTCTATGAGGTCAAAGAAGGTACCATTGCACAAAATTACACCTATCAGGCATTGGCAATCCGACAGGAAGAAGTGGTAAGCGCTGCGGCAACCGGAGATCTGTTTTATTATGCCTCCAATTTGGATCAGGTAGGCGTCAAATCCAATATTTATTCCATTGATACCTCTGGTGAAATCACCCAACAACTCAAAGCCCATAGTGATGAGACCGTTGTGTTGACCGACAGTGATTTTTCACATTTGGAAAGTAAAATTCGTGATTTTGTCTATGAATACGATGGGAATCAGTATCAAAAAGTTTACAATTTTAAGACAGATCTATCTTCTAATCTGCAACAATATTACAGTAATCGACTGATGGATGAGATTTCAGCTCAGATTGATCAGGCGACGCAGGAGGGGAAGTTTACGTTCTATACCGCGCCTACATCCGGTGTCGTCGTTTATCAGACAGATGGTTATGAAACCCTTACATTGGAGAATGTATCATCTGATTCTTTTGATACCGGACATTTGTCTGTCACTAATTTAAAGACGCAGGATAAGATCGAAGCAGGACAGCCTGTGTACAAATTGATCTTGTCGGATCAATGGAATCTCGTGATGCTCATAGATGAAGGGTTGGCACAGACTTTACTGGAAGATGAGACCATCTATCTGCAGATTCGTTTTCTGGAAGACAATGCTACTACTTGGGCTGCATGCAGCGTTACGCAAAAAGCAGGAGATTATTATCTGGTGTTATCCTTGGATGACAGCGTGGCACGTTATGCCGATGCCCGCTTTCTTCCCATTGAGTTGCTGATGGACGAGCAATCCGGTCTGAAGATTCCAAATACGGCAATCACAGAGAAAGAATTTTTCACAGTGCCAAAGAGTTATTTCTTCCTGGGGAATGACTCGAAAAGTTCCGGCCTTATGGTAGCACAGAAGAAAGGTGGCTATGAATTTGTGACACCTACAATCTACTACGAAACCGAAGATTACTATTATATTGATTCTGAGGACGTCAGTGCCGATGCTGTTATACAGCAACCCAATTCCCAAAACACCTACACGATCGGTTCTCAGACTGCCACTTTACAGGGGGTATATAATATTAACAAAGGCTATGCCGTTTTTAAACAGATCGATATCTTATATCAGAATGAAGATTATGCGATTATCAGTACCGGGACTACTTATGGACTTTCTTTGTATGATCACATTGTTTTGCAAGGGGATCAGGTAGAAGAAAATCAAATCATTCATTGAGGAGGATAAATAAATGTTACAGGATAACTTAAATGAAATTGAAAACCGCATACAGGCTGCATGTCAACGTGCCGGACGGAGTCGTGACGAAGTAACCTTGATTGCTGTCAGCAAAACAAAACCGGTGCCGGATTTACAGGAAGTGTATGCTGCCGGTGTGCGGGATTTCGGCGAAAATAAAGTGCAGGAATTGTGTGGCAAAATCGAAGAGTTGCCCCAGGATATTCACTGGCATATGATAGGGCATCTGCAACGTAATAAAGTCAAATATATTGTAGATCGGGTTGCCTTAATTCATTCTGTAGACAGTTTTCGTCTGGCTGAGGAAATTAACATACAGGCAAAAAAGAAAGGCATCGTCGTTCCTATTTTAGTGGAAGTGAACATTGCTGATGAAACAACCAAGTTCGGTGTCTCCCGGGAAGATGCCATGGAATTGGTTCGTCAGATTGCCACTCTGGATGGTGTTCAGATCAAAGGACTGATGACAATAGCACCATATGTTGTGGATTCCGAAGAAAATCGGGCTTATTTTCGCAAAATAAAGGATTTATCTGTTGACATAGATAATGAAAACATTGATAATGTAACTATGGATATATTATCAATGGGTATGACTGGTGATTTCGAGGTGGCCATTGAAGAGGGCGCCACTATGGTACGCGTTGGTACCGGCATTTTTGGAAAGAGGAATTATCAGAACACATAGTATTAAGGAGATAAAATCATGGCTTTTTTTGATCGCATGTTAGATGTAATGAAATTAGGCGACGACGAAGACGAATACTACGACGATGATGAGATGTATGATGACGACGAGTATGAAGATGATTATGACGATGAAGACAGTCACTCCATTTTTCATATGTTTGGGAAGAAGGATGCCGAAAATGAGCCTTCCGAGACAGCTAAGGTCAAGCCTTCCTCTCCGGTAAAAGAAAAGCCGGTTGTGAAGCAGTCGCCAAAGATCACGCCAATGCGCGGTGGAAGAAAGGGAAACAGTGTAAATATGGAAGTATGTGTAATAAAGCCTTCTTCATTTGAAGATGCAAGAGAGATTTCAGAGACATTATTGGCAGATCGTACGGTCATCCTGAATATGGAAGGCTTAGATCTGGGACTGGCACAGCGTATCATTGATTTCACCTCCGGATGTTGTTATGCAATTGATGGCAATCTGCAAAAGGTTAGCAATTACATCTTTATCATTACACCAGCAGCGGTGGATATTTCCGGCGATTTGCAGGGAATTGTAGATGCGTTTGACTTCTCCGGCATTCAGACAGGTTTTTAGAGCATGGATCGGGATGACTATGCGGTTGTTCGCCGATTTGAAGACTTGTCACAGCAGGCGGACCGTAAGGGGATTGTCTTATTTAGTAACTTTTTAAACATGTATGAGATTAACCTTTTACATCAGAATGCGTCCGGTTTGGCAACCCGGTTCTCATTATATGGAGGTTATCAAGAAGCAGAGCGTCAGATGGTAGCATTCCAACCTGATGCTCTTTATTATGATTGGAGTTATCCGATTTCCTGCATCCGATTCATGCCGGTGCAACCCAAATTCGCAGATGTACTGTCACATCGAGATGTTCTGGGTGCCTGTATGCACTTAGGGATTGAGCGAGAGATGCTGGGTGATATAGTTGTGCAGGACACACAGATTCTGATATTTTGCGTAGACAGTATGGCGAATTATCTAAAAGAGCATCTGACAACTATTAAGCATACCCAGATGAAAGCCGCCATTGTGACGCCGGATGAAGTGACGGTATCCATACAATACCGGGAAGTCTTTGGATATGTCGCTTCCAATCGTCTGGATGCTTTTGTGGCAGAAGCATGTAAAATGTCGCGCGCGCAGTCTGCCACCTATATTCTTTCTGAAAATGTGTTTATCAATGGGAAGTTGATTACCAACCATAATCATAAAATTTCCCCGGAAGATATTATTTCTTTGCGCGGGTATGGGAAACTGAAATTCGGCGCATTTTTAAGTACTACGAAAAAAGGTCGTATTCGTATTTCCTATCAATGGTATTTTTAAAGGAGAAAGACATGGCAACCAATCTAAATGTATTATATGAAAACAAACCTTGTTATCGCATCCACATCACATCGTCATTTGAATCTTTTTTCGCCTGTCTACAGGAAGATCAGATCGCAACCAATCGAAAAGTGTGCATCGTAACTGATTCCGTAGTGGCAGAATTATACTTAAATGAAATGGAAAAAATCTGCAAATCCTCATTTTTGGAAGCGAATCATTTCATTTTCCCCAGTGGCGAAGCCTCAAAAAACATGGATGTTGCGCAAGAATTATATCAACATTTAATTAGTCGCCACTTTGACCGCCATGATTTATTGATTGCTTTGGGTGGCGGTGTCGTTGGCGATTTGACGGGTTTCACAGCAGCAACGTATCTTCGGGGAATTGACTTCATTCAGGTGCCAACGACCCTGTTATCACAGGTGGATAGCAGTATTGGCGGGAAGACTGGTGTGGATTTCATGCAGTATAAGAACATGGTTGGCGCCTTTTATATGCCAAAAATGGTCTATATGAATATTCATACTTTACAGACCCTTCCGGAAGTGCAATTCCAATCCGGCATGGGTGAAGTTATTAAGCATGGGCTGATCTGTGACGATGATTATTTTCATTGGTTAAAGGATAATGCGCCATTCATTTGCCAACGCAATGAGGCCGTGCTGGAACAAATGGTCGCCGTGAGTTGTGGTATCAAGAAACGGGTAGTAGAAGAAGATCCCAAAGAAAAAGGGATTCGTGCACATTTGAATTTTGGACATACGGTGGGGCATGCCATTGAGAAATTATCGAATTTTTCTTTGTTTCATGGACAGTGTGTAGCGATTGGTATGCATGCCGCTTCCTACTTATCCCGGAAACATCAGATGATCTCAGAGGAAGATTATAACGATATTTTAACTACCATCACCAGTTTTGGTTTGCCGGTTTCCGTCGACGGTTTCCAAGCGGACGATATTCTTGCTGCGACAAAATCAGACAAAAAAATGATTGGCAGTAAAATCAAATTTATCCTTTTGGAACGAATTGGTTATGCATTGATTGACACATCGATATCGGATGCGGAACTGATACAGGCAATTTCGGAAGTTATCCGGTAGGAAAGTTGGAGAGCAAGATATGAGCAAACATAAATATACAGGTTATCTTTTGGCACTGGTGGCATTTGTTGTCCTTTTATGGCTTGACCAATGGACGAAGCAGTTGGCCGTCACCCATCTGATGAATCAGTCGGATGTATTTCTGATTCCCGGGGTGTTACAATTGCATTATCTGGAGAATACCGGGGCCGCCTTTTCTCTATTGGAAAATAAAATGTGGCTGTTTTATATTTTTACTCCTATTTTATGCGGCGCAATCTTATACTTGTTTCTTCGCCTGCCGAATAAGAAAGAATACCACATTCTACGTGTGATACTGGTACTGTTAATGGCAGGGGCGCTGGGAAATTATATTGACCGTATCCAATATCAATATGTCATTGATTTTATTTATGTATCATTGATACATTTTCCGGTGTTTAATGTGGCAGATATTTATGTAACATGCAGTGTGATTGTCCTGTTTCTGTTGATTTTATTTGTATACTCGGATGAGCAATGGAACGAAATTGTATCTTGTCTGAAATGGACAGCAAAGCAAGAGGAGAATGAATCCTAATATGATAGTATCTTATACCGTTTGTGCAACAGATGCTGGCACGAGGTTGGATGTATATTTATGCCAACAAAACGATCAGATCTCCCGGAGTGCCATTCAAAAACAAATCAAGGACGGACATGTATACGTGAATTCTACTATGGCCAAAGCGAATTACAAAGTAGTTGCAAATGATGTGATTACCGTAGAACAGACAGAGCCTGTCGAAGTTGCAATTGTACCGGAGAATATCCCGCTTGCGATTTTATACGAAGATCAGGATTTGCTCATCGTCAACAAGCCGAAGGGAATGGTGGTTCATCCTGCTCCCGGTCATATGACAGGGACTTTAGTTAATGCCGTTATGTACCATTGCAGAGATTCCCTGTCGGGGATTAATGGTGAAATACGACCGGGGATTGTTCATCGCATTGATCAGGATACCACCGGTTCCTTGATTATCTGCAAAAACGATACAGCACACCTTCAGATTGCAGAGCAAATTAAAGTCCATTCTATCAATCGTATTTATCGTGGCATCGTGATTGGCAATGTAGCAGACGATCATGGCACCATTCATGCCCCTATTGGTCGCAATCCCAATGACCGTAAGAAAATGGCCATCAATGAAAAAAATGGGAAAGATGCTATCACGCATTATACTGTATTACAGCGTTTTTCGGGTTATACGTACATGGAATTTAAATTAGAGACCGGAAGAACACATCAGATTCGCGTGCATATGGCATCTATCGGACATCCACTGTTAGGAGATGTATTATATGGTCCTAAGAAATGTCCCTACAAATTACAGGGACAGACATTGCATGCGGCAGTGATTGGATTTGTGCATCCCCGAACCGGACAGTACATGGAAGTCGAAGCTCCTTTACCGGAGTATTTTGAACATCTATTGACAATCTTATAACACAATCACAAGAAAAAGAGGGAATCTCCATATCAATAAGATATGAGGATTCCCTCTTATCATATTCATTGCATTCGTTCATCAGAAGAAACGGAACACGCCAAAAACCACGCCCAGAATCTGACAATCGGGTACAATAATCGGCTCCATGGTATCATTCTCCGGCTGTAGGCGAATATGATCGTTCTCCTTATAAAATGTCTTGACCGTGGCAGAATCATCCACCAGGGCGGCCACAATATCGCCATTGGATGCTGTGCTTTGTTGCTTAACCAGAATCACATCGCCACTGAAAATTCCCACATTAATCATACTGTCGCCCTTAACGCGTAGCATAAATGTCTCCTGATTCGGCATGTACTCTGCAGGAATCGGGAAATAATTATCGATATTCTGAATCGCCAGAAGCGGCTGCCCGGCAGCAATCGAACCTACGATGGGAACATTGACAACTTCACGCCGTGTCAGATTAAAATTATCATCAACAATCTCGATGGCACGGGGCTTCGACGGATCTCTTCGGATATAACCGTTCTTCTCCAGAGATTCCAGATGGGAATGAATCGAAGAAGTGGACTTTAAATGTACGGCATCACATAACTCGCGAACTGTAGGCGGATAGCCCTTATTCAGAATCTCCTGCTTAATGTATTCCAGAATCTCTCGTTGTTTTTCTGTGATACGACCATATTCCATAATAAATACTCCTTTCGAATCGGAAACAGAAAATGCGCAAATATACGATAAAATATCTGCGTCCACCTGATTGATAAAAAAAGTATAGCATAGAAAAATCGAAAAAGCAAACATACTTTCCGAAAATTTGTTCGAAAAAGTATTGACAAACATTTGTTTGGGATGTAAGATAGTACCAGAACAAAAGTTCGTTTGTATTGAGAAAGAGAGTGTATGATATGACGAAGAGAAGATTACCGCAGAATGCAAGACATGCAATCCATACGACCCGTAAGCATCGCAGATGTGGCCATCGGGCAGGGAAGCAGTACCTATTTTTATTTGGTGTATTAAGTATGCTTGTAGTAACTTGTGTGTTTACGTTTGCCATTACTTCCAATGCCAAACAGGAACACGCATTACACAAGTATTATACCAGCATCCAGATTGAGGACGGTGACTCTCTTTGGAGTATCGCACAGGAATATTCTAACGTGGAGATGTATGCCGATTATGACGCATATATTAGTGAAGTGAAACAATTGAATCACATGACAGGAGAGGACATTCATTCCGGACAATACCTCATCGTTCCGTATTATACCGCCGACCTAAAGTAATTCGATACGGCTTGTTTTTTCTCCGCTTTATTATTATAATATAGATACTAATGAGAGGGAGAGAGAGTTCATGTTTCGGTTCATAATCGTCGTCTTAGCGAATATTAAGCGCGCACCTTATCTGATTCCCAAAATGCGTAAAATGTTTAAGCATCCGGAGCGTTATTCAGAACAGGTCCGTTATGCATTCGCTCAGAAACTAATTGATTATATGAAGGCTTCCGGCAAGATCAAGACAGAAGTCTATGGTACAGCGAATTTGCCACATGAGGGTGGTTATGTGATGTTTCCGAACCATCAGGGGAAATACGACGCACTTGGCATTATATATGCCCATAAGGCACCATGTTCCTTTGTTATGGACAAGGCAAAGTCGTATTCGTTTCTTGTGAAGGAATTGGTGGATATGTTAGGTGCCAAGCGCCTGGAATTGGATAATGTCCGCCAGAATCTGACAATTATTAATGAAATCACAGAAGACGTAAAGCAGGGAAAGAAATATATTCTTTTCTCAGAGGGTGGATACGATAAAAATCGCAATAAGGTCCAGCAATTTAAGCCTGGTAGTTTTAAATGCGTTGTTCGTTCCAAGACACCGATTGTTCCGGTTGCTCTGATTGACTCCTATAAGCCATTTAATAGTTGGAGCATTGGTCCTGTAACCACAAAGGTGATTTTCCTACCACCTATGTATTATGATGAATATAAGGATATGAAGACACCGGAGATTGCTAAGATTGTTCGCCAGAGAATTATTGATTGTATGGCAGAATTCGGTGTAGACGCCAACTGATCTTGGCATGATTATAAGATAAACATGATATAAGGAATGAGATTTTTGTATTTCAATCAGGATCTCATTCCTTTTTTATTTATATAAAATCCTCCAAATTCTTCCAAAGCAACGTTCGAGTAGTAGCATAGTCCAAAATGTATCTATCGGATAAATATCTGTTTTTCCGATAGATATTGCATTTTTTCTGAAGAAATAGTATAATAATCAAAACATCTTATTGTGAGGTATTTTACATGGGAAAAGATTCCTCTTATTACAAAGACAAAGCAAAGACACAAAAAATAAAACTTCGTGAGTTAATCGCGGAATTACCGTCCTTTGCATCTGATTACATTTACAGCAAGGAATTAACGGCACAGACAAGTACGTTGATTTCTTATTGCTATGATCTATTGACCTTTTTTCGTTTTTTACAGAGTCATAATCCTACGCTGCAACAGACGGATATTCGCGATTTTACGCTCTCTATGCTAGATCATATCCGTTCGGAAGACATTGTGGAATATCAACGTTATCTGGAGTTGAATATTGATGGGGAGATGCATGAAAATGGGAAAAAAGCCATTGCACGCAAAATGTCGCCTTTGCGCGGCTTATTTCAATATCATTATGAAAGAAAGAATATTTCCGATAATCCAATGACCTTGGTAAAACTCCCAAAACTCAAAAAAGACAAAAATATTATTCGTATGAATAATTATGAGGTTCAGGCAATTTTAAATGCGATCGAAAATAACACCGGGTTGCCTATGTCGGAACGTCAACGCAAATATTGTATGAAAACACAGAAACGGGATCTGGCTATCCTTACTTTATTGTTGGGTACGGGCATCCGCGTTTCCGAATGTAATGGACTGGATTTAAATGACATTGATTTTAATGTAAATTCCATGACCATCGTGCGTAAAGGTGGCGGCCAGGATGTCTTATATTTTAGTGATGAAATTCATCAAGTTCTCGAAGATTATATTACTACAGAACGCACTTCGATCACCCCATATGAGGAGCACAAATCTGCACTCTTCTATTCCTTGCAAGGCAAGCGCATGAGTGTGGATTCCATCGAAAATCTCGTTAAAAAATATGCCAAAATGACGGTTCCAAATAAAAAAATCACGCCCCATAAACTCCGAAGTACCTATGGCACCGCCTTATACCGCGAAACGGGTGATATCAGGCTTGTTGCGGATGTTCTGGGGCATGAAAATATCAATACAACCATCGATTATTATGCTGCTATGGAAGATGAACACAAACGACAGGCAGCAAACGCCGTAAATTACAAACAAAAAGATCGCTGATTAGAGTTCTTCCGGTGACATTACGATGCCATCCTGCCAAATCTTTTCCAAATTATAGAACAGTCGATCTTCCTTGGAAAACAGATGCACAATGACATCTTCATAATCCATCAGAATCCAGGTTGAAGATCGATTTCCTTCGATCTGCTTCGCATGAATGCCATGGGTATAAAGTACTTTATCAACCTCATCCTGCATGGCCAGTAATTGATTCTGATTACTACCGTTCGCAACAATAAAATAATCTGCCACCACAGAAAGATTGCGAATATCAATCACTTTCACATCCTCTGCTTTCTTTTCTTCCAATGCGTTACATACTAATTTTACAATCTCTTTGCTTTCTTCCACTTTTACTTCCATTGGTTCTCCTTTTTTGTGTTTACATAATATGCATAGGTTTGACATGTGGTTTCATCCATATCCTCCGGATGTTTTCCCAGGTAGGTCATAGTATCTTCCAGAATCATACAAACGCATTCATCCAGGTTGTCATAAGCCATTTGGCGAATCTGGTCCAGCCGGGGTGCCTTATCGCGATGGGGTTCGATATAATCAGCCACAAAAATAATCTTATCCAACAATGACATGCCAACACATCCCGTTGTATGCACGGCGATGGCATGGGTAATCTGGGAATCGGAAATTCCAAAATCCCGTTCTGCCAAAAAGGCCCCCACTTTTCCATGTAACAGATGAGGATGTTTTTGTTCAATGGCCTTGATCTCAATCCCCTGATTTCGGCATATTGCGATCCGTTCTTCATCGGATAAACATTTCGCACAATCATGCAACAACCCGGCAATCATCGCATTCGTATAGGGATAATCATAGACATATGCCAGATTCCCGGCAGTATACATAACACCTATCGTATGCCAAAACCGTCCTGGTTTTAACTGCTGTTCCAATCGCTTTTGCATCGGCGCAATCATGGACAACGCATACTCATCCTGATATACATGATGATCTAAAATATAATCGTAGACATGATCCGTCAGAAAGGAACGGACGGAACAAACATCTCCTTTGTGAAAAGCAGCCCGGATATCCGATGAGGAAATATCCAAGGGGGCCGCTGTAATCGCATCAAAGGATTGCTGATAGGTTTTGCGATATTCGATCAGTTGTTGTTGAAACTGTTCTTCCGTCAAAGCCGCTTCATTCTGTACTTGCGGGCGTCTGGCCACCAGAATTCGGCAGTATCGGCAGATTTCCTCCGGCTTTACCCAATGTGCAAAGGTCAAAAGAGAATCTTCGCCAATGATAAAATAGAATTCACAGTCCTGTCCATAAGTTTCCTTTAACGATTTTAATGTCATCCAGGAATAACATGGTTCTGTTTTTCGAATTTCTATGTCACATAATTTAAAATATGGCACAAAAGCAATCGCCTGTTGTACCATGGCAACCCTTTGCGTCGTTGTCACCGAATCGGCAACATCTTTATGGGGCGGAATGCCGGCCGGCAGGAACCAGACTTCATCCAATGCAAATTCTTCATACGCTGCTTGCGCAATATGCAAATGTCCTGCATGAATGGGATTAAACGTACCACCCAAAATACCAATTTTCTTCACAATCATTTACCTCAATCGACCTCTGCATCCATCTCTGTGGTAGGAACTATCCTGTTTCTGATCTGATTACATTGGTAATTGGATCTTAGGCTTTTTTGCAGCACGATAAAGAACAATCTTGCGACCTATTACACGTACGACCTGTGCATGGGTTCTCTCCGCCATTGTATCAGCAATGGCGTGGATGTCATCAAAACAATTCTTTAATACAGAGATCTTAATCAATTCTCTTGCTTCTAGCGCCTCATCCACGGCTTGAATAATCTCTGGTGTCAAAGATGACTTCCCAATCTGAACGATCGGACTCATCTTGCTGGCAAGTCCGGATAAATATGCTCTCTGTTTATTATTCATCACTACGCTCCTATTTATAATAATCAAACATCAGACCATACATGCGGACCGTATCGCCCTCCTGAATGCCCAATGCCTCCAGTTGCTCTAATATTCCCTGCTCCTTCAGGAAACGTTGAAAGAACAAAAATCCTTTTTCCGAATCAATATTGGTATAACCAAGCATTTTTTCAATGCGGGGTCCTTCCACCACATAAATGCCTTCTTCGTCTTTTTCCACCGTAAAGGGTTCATCGTGAAAGAACCGCAATGCCGGATCAAATTCTGACTCGTAGACAGTTACTTCTTGCGGACACGTCTGCAAAAGTTCTTTGACATGATACAATAACTCATTTACGCCCATGCCACTAACGGCAGAAATAGCAAACACCTGTATCCCCTGTGGTTCAAAAGTGTCTCGTAATTTCTGAATAACCGCATCCTGCCCATCCATACAGACATCCATCTTATTCGCAGCAATAACTTGCGGCTTTTGCAAAATAGACGGATCATAGGCCTCCAGTTCCTTGTTGATCGCTAGAATGTCCTCCAAGGGATCTCGTCCTTCTACCGACGCACCATCCACCATATGAATAATGACCTTGGTCCGCTCAATGTGGCGCAAAAATTCATGTCCAAGACCAATTCCTTCCGAAGCACCTTCAATCAGTCCCGGGATATCCGCAATTACAAAACCGCCATCTTCCAGATCTACGACCCCCAGATTGGGATTCAGTGTCGTAAAATGGTAATTGGCAATCTTCGGTTTCGCATTGGTAACACGGGATAAGAAGGTAGATTTTCCCACATTAGGGAAGCCCACAAGCCCCACATCAGCAATCACCTTTAATTCCAGCAAAACTTCGATTTCTATGGCATCGCCACCCGGTTGGGCATATTTTGGAGCCTGCATGGTGGAAGTGGCATAATGCTGGTTGCCCAGACCGCCTCGGCCACCTTTTAAAATCACCTGTCGCCTATTCTCTCCGGACATATCGGCAATTACTTTCCCGGAATCTGCATCTTTGATAACGGTTCCTTCCGGAACTTTTAAGATCAAATCTTCGCCATTCTTTCCATGACAGTTCTTCTTGCCCCCCTCTTCGCCGGGACGGGCAGCAAACTTTCTACGATGCCGGTAGTCGGCCAGCGTGTTCAAACCCTCATCAATCTGAAAGATGATGTCACCGCCTTTTCCACCGTCACCGCCATCCGGGCCGCCATTAGGCACATATTTTTCACGGCGGAAACTCACATGACCGTCACCGCCTTTTCCTGATTTTATGATTATTTTTGCACGATCTGCAAACATGATTCACCTCATCATAATTCGTCGTTGCAATGCCTTGCATTACTTTGTTATACAATCGTCGTTCATTTACTATTATATAACAAAGTAGACTCGGCTAAACATTAGTCGAGTCTACAAAAAACTTCTTAGTTTTCGTTTGCTACTGGATAAACGCTAGCCTGCTTCTTATCACGGCCCTTTCTCTCGAAACGAAGTACACCGTCTGTCAAAGCAAACAAGGTATCATCACCACCAATACCAACATTGTTACCGGGATGAATCTTTGTACCACGCTGTCTGTAAAGAATATTTCCAGCCTTAACGAACTGTCCGTCTGCTCTCTTCGCGCCTAATCTCTTAGACTCAGAATCACGTCCGTTCTTAGTAGAACCAACACCCTTTTTGTGAGCGAAAAATTGAAGATTCAACTTTAACATGATTACACCTCCTCAAATCTTAGTGTAAGATACGAATCACCGTATTGTTTATTAATTTCTGTCAAACCCAAGACCAATACATCCATCAGCAACTGAGATTGTTCTGACACATCCTCGGTCAGCCGAAAACGAATCAGGTTATCCTCCTGTGCTTTTTTATGAAAAAAACAGCGCTTCGCTGTGGAACCTTCACTACCATCTTTCGTGTCTAATGTAAATGCATCCTCCGTAAACTGCTCAATACCATTAATGGTATTGATGACCAGTATAGAAACGGCTGAACATACAATGTCCTTCCCCGCCTGATTGAAGCCTGCATGTCCGAAACACTCCAGTCCAACATAGTGCTCTTGGTCCTTGTAAATCGTTACCGAAATCATAACAATTCCTATCGATTATCCATTGATCTTATTAATCTGTACTTTTGTGAATGCCTGTCTGTGGCCATTCTTTTTGTGATAGCCAGTCTTTCTCTTATACTTGTAGACGATTACCTTCTTACCTCTGCCCTCTTTTACGACAGAAGCTTCTACGGTAGCACCTTCAACAGTCGGATTACCAATCTTTAATCCGTTATCGCTGATTGCTAATACCTGATCAAAAGTAACCTTCTCACCAGCTTCCACTCCAAGCTTTTCAATGGTAATGATATCGCCTTCAGATACTTTGTACTGCTTACCACCTGTTGCTATAATTGCGTACATATGGCACCTCCTATTATCATTACTCGCCAGCTGCGGTGTGTGTAAAACACAACTTCAAAAACCTCGCTGTGCGGCATACCTTGATATACTAACATACAACATCAGATTCGTCAAGTAATTGTTCCCTAAGGGACGGATATTTTTTTTCTCTTGTGAGTTCCATCAACCCCAGACGCGTCACATCCAGAACAGAAACCTTGACATAATCTGCTTTGGTCGCATTTCGCATCATATGTAACAGTGACTGTTGATGCTCTTCGCTTTTCATATTGATAAAATCTACCAGAATCATACCGCTGATATTACGCAGCCGCAACTGTCTTGCAATTTCTGCCGCTGCCTCCAGATTATTGGCATAACTGTATTCTTCCACACTTTTCTTACGTGTATTTCTGCCACTATTGACATCAATGACCGTCAGCGTCTCTGTGGGTTCCATCAACAAGTATCCCCCGGAAGGAAGATGTACCTTCGTGTGAAGCGCAGACTGTAACTGTCCGGGAATGTTATATAATTTGTGGATGGGATAACCGGCATCCTCATACCGTCGCGTCAAAGGTGAACATATCGTTTCCTCCATAAGGCGTGTATACCAATCACCTTGATCCGTGATAATCTCAGTAATCCCATCATCCAGATAACGATACAGATGTGAAAAAAAAGGATGCGGTGCCGCCTTGATTTGTTGTCCACAGGATAAATACCGGATACGCTCCATCAACTGTACATATTCCTGTTGCAATCCATGGTATTCTGCCAACAGGATGTCCGCAGAACATTCCTTCGCACTTGTCCGCAGAACAACGCCATAGTCCGGAGATTTCATCTGTTCCAACAACGTCTGCAAATCATGACGTCTCTCTCCGGTGATTTTTCTGGAGATACCATTGATCAACTTACCGGTCGTGAGCACCAGATGTCTTCCGGTAAAAGAAATATTGGTGGTAACGCAGATTTCCTTGGTCTTAATTGCGTCCCGCACCACCTGAACCACCAAGTTATCCCCCTGACATAAGGCATCAGCCGGACCACACTTCTGTGTAAACCATATGGTAGACAAATCATCTTCCATGGGATAGAAAAAGGTCAGATCCCCTGCTTTTAAAAAGGCCGCATTGATCTGGGGCATCACCCGTTCTACCCGCGCAATATAAATATTCCCCACGTAAGAGGGCTGTGCCTCATTATGCAAATGTATTTCTATGGGATGATCCTGCGCATCCATATACCACAGAAGTTCCCGTTTCTGTTCCTGCACCTCTATCCGGGTGATGATACAGCGTTTTTTATTTGTCATAACCGATCTCCCCCAGAGAACACAAATCCTCATTGAGCCGCGTCAGCAAATCGATACGATGAATGAAAAATTCATGGTCATCCGGCACTACATCAAGGGTTGCAAAGAAATGCTGCATCACAAGTTCCGGCTTGATGTTGTCCACACTTCCCGTGGAAAGCAATAAATCAAAATAAATACCTTCCGCATCCGATCCGATGGAAAAGTCATAGATTAATGGTTTTAAATCCAGTTCACGCTGTCCTTTTTTGGTCTGTTTGACAATCGTGATTGTCACCGCATCATCATAAAATTGACACTTGGCTTCCAGCAGTTGTTCCAGTGAAAAT
Source organism: uncultured Roseburia sp. (assembly GCA_945836255.1). Lineage (GTDB taxonomy): Bacteria > Bacillota > Clostridia > Lachnospirales > Lachnospiraceae > Pararoseburia. The sequence goes on from CAMAKU010000004.1 coordinate 23,901, forward strand.
GGGAACTGCTGCGGATGCTTATACCGCAGACGATACGAAGCAGCAGCCACCGACGCCATGGCATTGGCGGCATCCTCCGGCAAATAACGAAATTGAAGTACCTCCATACCGTCCACCATGGTCTCCCGTAAGCGACAGAGAGCCTCCCTGCTTGGAACCTCCTCCTTCAAATCAATGTCCAGATACTCTCCCTCACTGGTCAGTCCCACCCCCAGTGGCGCCGCAAAAGACATAATCTGGTGGGGATTAAAGCCTTCGGAGTAACGAATCGGTAATTGACTTCTACGGATTGCCTTCTGAAAAAAACGCATGATATCCAGATGACCTACATATTTCATACAGCCTGTCTTTGCAAATTTAATTCTTACCTTCAACACAAATTCCTCCTCCAAAAGATGCTGCACCACAACCGGAGCATTGCATCTTACAATTTGGTGTAACAATCTGGTCTTCCGTCGCACGCTTCCATTCGCGAATGAAGAACTCTTTACGAACACCGGTATCAATAAAGTCCCAAGGAAGAACTTCATCTAAGGGTCGCTGCCGGTATGCATAAAAGTCTACTGAGATATTGGCCTTTTGCAGTGCCTTGTCCCATTTATCCGCATCGAAATAATCCGACCACGCATCAAAAAAACAGCCATCCTCGTATGCATAATAGATAGCCTTGGCCAATTTGCGGTCACCTCTGGCAAACAATCCTTCCAGCACCGTGACATCCGCTTCATGCCAATGATACCGCAGACTCTTGTGGTTCAACTGCTCTTTCATGGTATCATTGACAATCTTGGCACGTCTTAAATATTCTCCTTTTTCATACATAGGCGCCCATTGGAACGGGGTAAATGGCTTGGGCACAAAAAAGGACGTGCTCATAGTAATCTGGCACTTGCCATTGCGCTTGTCCTTCGGAATCTCATAATACCGAACTGCAATATCATTAGCCAATTCCGGTATCGCACGCATATCTTCCTCCGTCTCCGTAGGAAGTCCCAGCATAAAATATAATTTCACTTTTTGCCAGCCACCTTCAAACGCCATCCCGGCGCCCTGCAAAATATCTTCTTTCGTCAACCCCTTATTGATCACATTACGCAAACGCTGTGATCCGGCTTCCGGTGCAAAGGTCAGGCTGCTTTTGCGGATGTCCTGCACTTTACTCATAACATCCAGGGAAAAAGCATCAATACGCAGTGATGGCAGAGAAATATTAACCCCATCACCACAACATTCCTCAATCAGGAAATTCACCAATTCCGGAAGCTGGGAATAATCACTGGAGCTCAGGGAACTGAGCGAAATCTCTTCATGTCCGGTACTGGCAAGCATATCTTTGGCATATGTTTTCAGTTGTTCCAGACTCTTCTCGCGATTGGGACGATAGACCATCCCGGCCTGACAAAAACGACAGCCGCGAATGCAACCGCGCTGGATTTCAAGTACCACGCGATCTTGTGTCGCGCGCACAAAGGGTACCAGCGGCTTGCTCGGGTATGCCCCCTCATCCATATTCATCAGAACCTGTCGCTTGATACGGGCCGGCACATCATCATACAGTGGCGTCATGGAGCGGATAGTACCATCTTCCTTATAATCCACCTGATATAAAGACGGAACGTAAATGCCCGGAACCTTCGATGCTTCCCGTAGAAATGCTCCTCTTGTATACTGCCCGGATGCCTTCATCTCTTTATACAATTGAAATAAAGCATCATAACTAAGTTCACCCTCGCCGATATAACAAAGATCAAAAAACTCAGCAACCGGCTCCGGATTATAGGTACAGGGACCGCCACAGATAATAATCGGATCATCATCAGTACGGTCTTTCTGCCACAGAGGAATCTGTGCCAGATCCAGAATCTGCAAAATATTGGTATAACACATCTCATACTGCAATGTGATACCCACAAAGTCAAATTGCTTGATGGGTTCCTGTGTCTCCAGAGCAAACAACGGGATCTGTTGTTCTTTCATAATGGCATGCAGATCCGGCCACGGAGAATAGACACGTTCACAATAGACGTCATCTCTCCGATTAAACTGTTCATATAAAATCTGAATCCCCAGATGTGACATTCCAATCTCATAGACATCAGGAAAACACATGGCAAATCGAATAGCCACGTTGGCAGGATCCTTTTTTACCATATTAAGTTCATTTCCGATATAACGTGCAGGCTTATCAATCTGCATCAAGATATCATCTGAAAGTGCTGGAGTTATCATCAATTTACACCTCTTAACATAAATTAATCATCTCTGAAATCAACAGACTCCACCATCGGCCTCCGGCCGACGATGGAGTCTGTCAAAAAACATACAAACATAATCAGTCCGTTAAAACAACTGTCCGGTAGCACCCATATAGGCACCGATTGCTGAATTCACAATCGTGGCAACCAATGAAATAATACAAAGAACAATACCGGCGATTGCCATCCCCTTGCCACCTTTCTTCATTCCCAGAATACCGAGAACCAGACCAACAATGGATACCGGGAAACCAGCCAGCGGCAGACACCATGCAATCAGTCCAACAATACCAAGAACAAGTGATGCAATCGACTGTCCTTTCTTCTCTGTTACCGGAGGCTGTGGTGCTGCTCCTGAATCACCATAGGCATTTGTGTTGTTGTAATTTTCTTCCATAACTGTATTTCCTCCCTGTGTATATGAATTACTACACAAAAATAATAAATGATTTCGGCCGGACTGTCAACGCTGGGCAAGTTCCCGCGTAATGTCCTCCCAGGTCAAACCCTTTTCCACCATCAGTACCATCATATGATACAAGAAATCGGAAATTTCATACTTCACTTCTTCATTGTCCGGATTCTTGGCTGCAATGACAATCTCCGTAGCCTCTTCCCCTACTTTTTTAAGGATCTTATCAATTCCCTTATCAAACAGATAGTTCGTATAAGACCCCTCCTTCGGATGCTCTTTACGATCTGCAATAACCTCATAAACGGATTCAAACACTTTCAGCGGATTGCGTTCAATGTATTCTTTTTTGACAATTTCATTAAAAAAGCAATTAGGCGCTCCCGTATGACAAGCAATGCCGCCTACCTGTGAGACCTTGGCAAGAATCGTATCATAATCACAATCGGCAGTCAAAGATTTGACATACTGGGTATGTCCGCTGGTCATACCCTTAATCCACAATTCCTGACGACTTCTGCTATAATAAGTCATCTTTCCGATGCGCATAGTCATATTAAAGGCTTCCTCGTTCATGTAAGCCAGCATCAGTACCTCATTGGTCTGATAATCCTGCACAATCACAGGTACCAGCCCGTCGGCATTGACTTTCAGATCACTCCAGAATAACTTCGGTTCAAAATTATCCATTTTAATTCCGGCATCGGACAAATCACACTTTAACTGCATGATATCCGTATTCACATCATTGATAAAGGCACCGGAGATTCCACGAATCTTCTCAGAACGCAACAAATCTACTACATCACGGAAATCGTAAGAAGAAACATCCACAATATAAGGTACGTTGGTAATGCCTTCCAGACTATCCAGCAATGCACGATTATAAATCACCAATTCATGAACATTCTCTTCCAGAAACTCCTTCGTCTTAAAGATAAAATCAACGGTGGTAAGCGACACCAGAATCTTCTCTGCGCCGAAGCGGCTGCTGGCTTCTTTTAACAACTCCACTGAAGACGGCATGGAACCATTTAAGATCACTTCAATGCAACCAGCATAAAGAAATTTCTTAACATCTTCCAGTCGCTTAATGTTGCCACCACCACAGGTCTTAATCTCAATACTTCGGTTAATCTCACGAATTGCAAGAATATTTTTCTCATGTTCCTCATTATCAGACGAAAGATCATAGCAGATAATCTTGTCGATACCGCTGTCATTATATAACCGTGCTAATTCCAGAACATCTTGTTTTTCTTCTGGTTGATCCGGATTCAAAACTGCCATTCCATCCTTCAAATAGATAGTTGCGACAATATTTTTATGTTCCATTTTCTATCTCCTTGTGCTTATGATAAACTGCCCTTGGTCGACAAAATATCGATAATCCTCGGGTCTGTTGTAGTTGCCTCGTCCAGTGCCTTAGCAAATGCTTTAAACATTGCCTCTGCCATATGATGATTATTCCCTTCCTTTAACACCTGAATATGCAGGTTCATCCCAGCCGAATAGGATACCGCATAAAAGAATTCCTTGATCATTTCAGTATCCAGATAGCCAATGCGTTCACTGGTAAATTGCGCCTCATAAGACAGATAGGGGCGTCCGGACAGATCAATGGCGCACAGAACCAACGCTTCATCCATAGGCAGAATACAACTGCCATACCTACGAATCCCCTTTTTACTTCCCAATGCTTTTTTGATGGCGCTTCCAAGTACAATGCCACAGTCTTCAACCGTATGATGACAATCCACAATCAGATCGCCGGCAATGGTCACATCCAGATCAAAAAGGCCATGTCTGGCAAATCCTTCCAACATGTGATCAAAAAAACCGATCTCTGTGGAAATCTTAGATGAGCCGCTACCGTCAAGATTGATGGTCAGATCAATGTCTGTCTCTTTTGTCTTTCGTGTGATGTGTGCAATTCTTTGTTCAGCCAAAACATCATCCCCCTCTTGTTACTTCTCAACATCTTCAAATCTAACTTTAATGGAATTTGCATGCGCCGTCAACTGCTCACATTCCGCGAACTGAACAATATCCGGATAGACCTGTTCCAACGCCTCCTGTGAGTAACTGATGATGCTGGACTTCTTAATGAAATCATCCACACTCAACGGCGAGAAAAATTTAGCCGTCCCATTGGTAGGAAGCACATGATTCGGTCCCGCAAAATAATCTCCCAAGGGCTCACTACTATACTCACCAAGAAAGATTGCTCCGGCATTTTTGACTTTTGTCATGGTCTCAAATGGATTTTTTGTAACAATCTCCAGATGTTCTGACGCAATTTCATTCACCGCTTCCAGAGCCGTTGTCATATCCTTGGCTACCAGCAGATAGCCATAATTCTCCAATGATTTCGAAATAATGTCGCTACGCGACAGTTGTTTAACAAAGCCCTCCACTTCCTCTGACACTTTCTGCGCCAATTCCATACTGGTTGTAATCAGAATCGCCGACGCCATCTCATCATGCTCCGCCTGGGAAAGCAGGTCAGCAGCAACATATCTGGGATTGGCCGTCTCGTCTGCCAACACAAGGATCTCGCTTGGTCCGGCGATGGAATCGATGCTCACATGACCAAACACAGCCTTTTTGGCAAGAGCAACATAGATATTCCCCGGCCCCACAATCTTATCCACTTTGGGGATACTTTCGGTCCCAAAGGCAAGGGCTGCGATTGCCTGGGCGCCTCCCACTTTAAAGATCGTATCTACGCCAGCTTCTTTGGCCGCCACCAGCGTAGAAGGACAAATCTTTCCATCAGCCCCCGGCGGCGTTGTCATATAGATATGAGATACTCCTGCCACTTTGGCAGGTACCACATTCATCAAGACTGAGGATGGATAGACCGCTTTTCCTCCGGGAACATAGACGCCTACCTTATCCAGGGCTGTCACCTTTTGCCCTAAAATAATGCCATTCTCATTATGAAACCAACTATTCTGTAATTGTCTGCTATGAAATGACCGAATATTCACCAAAGATTTGCGAATCACGGATAACAGTTCTGGCTGCACCTGCTCATATGCCTCATCAATTTCCTGCTGGCTGACAATGAGATTATTTGCACAGATATCCGCATGATCAAACTGCTTGGTATACGCAAATACCGCTTTGTCGCGGTCTTTGCGAACCTGTTCAATAATCTCGGCAACGCGACCTTCGTATTCCCCATAACTGTTGGGACTTCTTTTCAACAGAGACTCTAAAATATTTGATGTGGTTGTTTCATTCAATTCTAAAATTCTCATCTGGGTTCTCCTATCCTGTTACTCCGAAATGGATAACACACTTTTTAAATCTGTGATCAATTGGGTAATCCGTTCGTATTCCATTTTCATGCTGACTTGATTGACCACCATGCGGGCAGAAAGCGGACATACCTCTTCTAGCACTTCCAGCCCGTTTTCCCGTAGCGTACTCCCCGTCTCAACGATATCAACAATCACTTCTGACAGACCCACAATAGGGGCCAGTTCGATGGAGCCATTTAACTTAATGATTTCCACGGTCTGATGTTTCTGATTATAAAAATAATTTTTTGCAATGCGCGGATACTTAGTTGCAACACGAATCAACTCCTGATGCTCCAACAATTCTTTTGATTCTCTTGGGCCGCAGACACACATACGACATTTGCCAAATCCCAAATCCAGCACCTCATAAATATTACGCGCTTCCTCCAGAATCGTGTCCTCACCCACAATACCAATATCCGCAGCACCATATTCCACATACGTGGGTACATCCGGTCCTTTGGCTAGAAAGAAACGAAGTTTTAAATCTTCATTGACAAAAATTAATTTCCGTGTGTCAGGGTCTTTCATCTCCTCACAAGTAATACCAATCTTTTCAAAAGTCCGTAACGTCTGTTTTGCCAAACGCCCCTTCCCCAGGGCAAAAGTTAAATATCTTTGTTCATCCATTGTATTCTCCATCCAAGACGATTTGTTTTAAGGTACCATATTGTTCTGTATAGTCAGACACCGACTTTGTCCCAAGATCCATACGAACCAGACTGACAATCTTACCGGCATCCCGCAGTTCTTCCGCTGTTGCAACGGCAATTTTGCGATTTTCCGGGGTAAACAGTACCACCTCTTGATCTTTTTGCAGGGGCAGATCAATTTTCTGACGTTCTAACGCGATTAACAACTGATCTGTCATTAAGGCAAAACCGATGGCCGGGGCATTTTTGCCAAAGTAGGACAACAGGCCATCGTATCGCCCACCTTTGACGATGGGTTCGCCGCTTCCAAAGGTGTACCCGCTGAACAAAATTCCGGTATAATAGCGATAAGCACTGAGCAATCCCAATTCAAAAGAGACATATTTGGCCACATCATATACTTCCAGAAGTTCATACAAATGGGTCAAATGACAAAGGGCATGATAAATCTCAGGATACTTCTGGGCAACAGGCAACAGTTGCTGCCACTCCTTCGGAGAGTCATACATCTTACCCAGCATAGCAAATAACTGGCGAAGTTCCTGCGACAGATGATGCTGCAAAAGGAATTCATCCACACCAAAAAAATTCTTATTGATAATCAGTGTGCGCAACTGCTCCGCTTCTTCCTCAGCAAACTCTGCCACTTTAATCAAACCGCGAAACAGATCCGCATGACCAATACTAATCTGAAACTGTTCCAGACCAACGGCACGCAGATTCTTGACAACCAGGGCAATAATCTCACTGTCTGCATCCACGGAATTATCTCCGATAAATTCCACACCCAACTGGGAACTTTCCTTGAGGCGCCCCTGATAACTGTTATTATTGATAAAAACATTGCCTTCATAGCACAGACGAACCGGCGTTGTCTCAATGGGGAAATATTTAGCCGCCGCTCTGGCAACCGACGGTGTGATATCCGGTCTGAGCACCAGGGTATTTCCCTCCCGGTCAAAGAATTTGTATAACTCCTTGGATGGCGTGGTTCCTACTTCTTTTCCAAAAATATCGAAAAACTCAAAGGTTGGTGTCTCAATAAAACGATACCCATAGGAACAGATAATGCTGCGCATTTTGGACAGAATATACTGTTTGCGTTCACATTCATCATTATAGATATCGCGTACGCCCTCCGGTGTATGTAATAATTTATTCTGCATAATCAAACCCTTTCTGCTATCAGGAAAAATGTAATACTCGGTATCTCCTTATGCTTTAGCATGATAGCGTGGTAAATAACTAAATCAATGGTATTATACGGGAAATGGTAATACATGTCAAGCATCACGTTCATTCAAATCCATCTGAAGCAGATCCAGATACGGAACAAACAGCCCCTGTTTCCCATGAAAGAAAAAGTTCGCATCCAACTCATTTCGGCAAAAACTCTTTCTCCCTCCTTCCAGGGCGCGCTGATGAAATTGAAGCAATTCCCGATAACGTAAATAATAAAATACATCCGACTGTGTAAAATGAATGAGTATAAAAGCGATTCCCTGCTGCTTTTCATATTGTTCCATAAACTTCATCTGATGTTCATGAATATTTTGCAAAGGGAACGTGTCACTATGACATTCTTTTGCATCGAAACAGACCGCTATCCCTTGTACCACGCCAATATAATCCACAGTACTTTTCTTTTCAAAATATGCCAAGGTAATCTGCCTGGTCTGTGGGCTGATCTGCACCGGTGTAATTGGAGTTGGCACCTTCTGAATCACGCAAAGGCCATTATGCTCGTATATTTCATTCGTCCGGTTGATGAGTTCCTCAAAGGTCGAACCTCGAAGTCCTCTGGAATGCCAGGTTGCCATACGTATCACCTCATGTCATAACGTGGTTGTGTGTAGTAGTGTCTCAAAGATGGCAGGTTCTTCTGCCATAAATTGTCTTCCATCCGCAAAGGTAATGGAATATGCATGTAATAGTTGCCGTGTGATCCCATAGTTGTCTGCAAGGAATCGATTCCATGTCGGGTCTCCATACTTCGGATCTCCTGCCAACGGATGTCCGACAGATGCCAGATGGGCTCGAATCTGATGGGTACGTCCTGTCAAAAGGTGCACCTCCAACAATGTCATATGATCTCCAAAGGCAAGGGGACGATAAGCCGTCTCAATCTGCTTGGCACCCGCCACCGGCTGCGATAAAATCGTAACGGTATTGCTGGTCTCATCTTTGGATAAATACCCCCTCAGATGCTGTTCTTCCTCCATGCGCCCCCGCACAATACAGTGATAAATCTTGCGGACGCTGCGATCATTGAGCATTCTTGATAGTTGCTGTTGCCCGGCCAGTGTCTTCCCTGCCAGAAGCAAGCCGGAGGTGTTGCGATCCAGCCGGTTTGCCACCGATGGATGAAAGACACGATACTGCTCCAAGGACAATTGATTTGTATGAATCAGATAGGACAAAATTATTTCATTCAATGATACATCCTGATTTGTGGCCTTTTGAGAAAGGACTCCTGCTGGTTTGTCAACGATAAGTATCTCCTCATCTTCATAAATTACTTTAAGATCATAAGGTAATGCTTTCAGAACCTCATAAGACATCTGCGTCTGTTGCAGGCCACGCATTTTGTCAAAGGTATCCTCGGAAAAATAGACCTGAATACAGTCGTCTGTCACCAGTAGTTCGGCACCGGATGCCTTTTTCCCATTTAATGTAATATTTTTCTTGCGAAGCATCTTATATAAGAATCCGCTGGATGCCTCCTTAAAGTATTTCTTTAAGAACTTATCCATGCGCTGATTCTCATCCTGTGTTGAAATGATAATCTCTTTCATGTCTTTGGATGCTGTTCCTTTACTTAGATTTTTTCTTATGCACCTGACGTAATGTTTTACGTTTGGCGGAAGTAGCGGCCGAATGCGACCGACTACCGCTCTGGTGCTTCTGCTTCTTCCTTGATGTGTCTTTCTCGGAAGCCAGTTTGCGCGGTCGAATCAGGCAATGCGCATCAAAACCAATCAAATCCTCCCGATGGGTCTTCTTTAACGCTTCGTAGACCAACTCATAGTTCTTAGGGTCACGGTATTGAATCAGGGCGCGCTGCATTGCTTTTTCATGGGGATTGTGCGCCACATAGACCGGCTGCATCGTGGCAGGATCAAATCCGGTATAATACATACAGGTAGATATCGTGGACGGCGTGGGATAAAAATCCTGCACCTGTTCCGGCATATACCCCAGATCACGCAGATACTCCGCCAGAGCAACTGCCTCTTTTAATGTGGATCCCGGATGTGACGACATCAGATAGGGCACTAAGTACTGTTTTTTGCCCAGCTGTTCGTTAATCCGACGGTATTTCTCCTTAAATCGATTATATACGGCTACCGGTGGCTTACCCATATGCGTCAGTACTTCATCTGCGATATGCTCCGGTGCCACCTTCAGTTGTCCGCTGATATGATACTGACATAATTCTCGTAAAAAGGAATCATCCGCATCTGCCATCAAATAATCAAAACGAATACCGGAACGCACAAATACTTTCTTGACGCCGGGAAGGGCTCGCAATTCCTGCAGCAACGTCAGGTAATCGGTGTGATCCACCGTCAAATTCTTACAAGGTTGTGGAAAAAGGCATTGTCGATTCATACAAACACCCTTTTGCAGTTGTTTTTCACAGGAAGGATGCCGAAAATTGGCGGTAGGACCTCCCACATCATGGATATATCCTTTAAAATCAGGATCTTGGATCATCTGTTTTGCTTCTGAAAGGATGGATTCATGACTTCGTGTCTGCACAATCCGTCCCTGATGAAAGGTCAGGGCACAGAAATTACAGCCGCCAAAACAACCGCGGTTGCTTATTAGGCTGAATTTGACCTCAGAAATAGCTGGAATCCCGCCAGCCGCCTCATAACTGGGATGATAGGTCCGCATATACGGCAACGCGTAGACATCGTCCATCTCCTGGGTTGTCAATGGTTTCTGCGGTGGATTCTGCACCACAAAAACACCATGGGGATACGCTTCACATAGTTTTCTGGCAGAAAAAGCATCTGTATTCTGATACTGGATATAAAAACTTCTGGCGTATTCTTCTTTGCTTTGGCAGATATCTTCGTAGGACGGGAGCATCAATGCATCCTCCATCAACGCGACATCCTGCGTGCGGAATACGGTCCCGGCCACATAGGTAATATCTTTGACGGCAATCCCTGCCTGCAGTGCATCTGCAATTTCCAGAACGGAGCGCTCCCCCATTCCATAGGAAATCAGATCTGCGCCGGAATCCATGAGGATGGAACGTTTTACTTTGTCAGACCAATAATCATAATGGGCCAGCCGACGCAGACTGGCTTCGATTCCGCCGATAATGATTGGTGTATGTTTGTAGGTATGACGAATCAGATTACAATAGACAATCGTTGCGTAGTCCGGACGTTTGCCCATTTCACCCCCCGGTGAGAATGCATCCGTTTTACGACGCTTTTTGGATACGGAATAATGATTGACCATGGAATCCATATTGCCGGCAGATACCAGAAATCCCAACCGTGGTTCCCCTAACACAGTAACAGAAGCATCATCCCGCCAATCCGGCTGTGCAATAATCCCCACCCGGTATCCATGGGCTTCCAAAAGACGCGTAATAATGGCATGCCCGAATGACGGATGATCTACATAAGCATCCCCGCACACATAGACAAAATCCAATTGCGCAATCCCTCTTTTTTGCATATCTTCTCTTGAAATTGGTAAAAAATCCTGCTCCATAAACAATCCTTTTAACGAACAATCTCCGTATAATCTGTAATGTAGTAGTCTGCCATCTGCTTTTTCTCTTCAATGATATCTCTGGAATAATCATCATAGATGGCACAGACCTGCATCCCGGCTGCCTTCCCCGCAGCAATCCCCGGACAGATGTCTTCAAAAACAAGGCATTCTTGCGGCTCCACCCCGAGACGTCTCGCCACCTCCTGATAGATATCCGGTTCCGGCTTCCCATGCGCCACCTCGTTCCCTGTCAGAAAACAATCAATATAATCCGTAAGATGTAGCGCCTCCGTCACTGCCTGCAGCAATTCTCTGGAATTACTGGTAGCAATCCCTGTCTTGACGGAGCGTTTCCGCAGATCCTTAAGGAATGTTTCCGCACCCGGTTTGAATGTAACACGATGTGCATAGGCATCCATGGCCAGCGCATTCCACTCTTGCATCATCTGTTCTACCGAATCACGAATGCCCAGATGCTTTTGAAAAAATAACGCTGTCTCACGCATACTGCAACCTTCAATATCTTTTTGCAGCGTAGGTGGCATTGTGAGATTTCTTGCCCCCAGATAATCCAGATCCACCTGCTTCCATACCCACATAGAATCCACCAGTGTCCCGTCCAAATCAAAGATAACTGCTTTTATATTCTGTAACATAATCCATTTCTCTTTCTGTAAATTTACGGTAAGCGCCAAGTGCAAGAGATTCGTCCAACACAAACGCTCCCATAGTCAGTCGTTTCAGATAGATGACTTCCTTTCCACATGCATGCATCATACGTTTCACTTGATGGTACATGCCTTCCGCTATGGTGATTCTGACCTTCGTCCCATCAGTGGGATCAATGGAAAGTTGTGCCGGTTTGGTCCTATGCTGCTCACCAATGTCAATTCCCTGTGCAAACCGAAGCACATCCTCCGGTGTGGCCGGTTGATTCAGATGGGCCAGATAACATTTTTCCACATGTTTGCCGGGACTGAGCAAATGATGTGCAAAAATGCCATCATTGGTAATAAGCAGTAAACCTTCCGTATCCAAATCCAGCCTTCCCACAGTAAACAAATCTCCTCGGGCATTCATGGGCACATAGGAAAACACGGTCTCATGCACCGCATCCCTATTCGCGCAGACACAACCAGCCGGTTTATGAAACATATAATATTCAAATGCTTCATACGTCAGCGGCCGTCCCTGACAGCACACTACATCCTCGTTCTCTTTTACTTGCTGTTTTCCGTCACCCGCCACAATTCCGTTGATGGTAACGCATCCGGTTTTTAAGATTTTCTTTACTTCTGAGCGGGTGCCTACACCGCATTGGCTCATAAATTTATCCAGTCTCATATCATCATATACTCTGTCAAACAATCATAAACTATTCTATGAAGTGTGGAATTATTATCATAATCATCGGTGTCATTATCGCCATCTGTCACCCCCAACTGACCTTACAGGGTGCTATCAATGGTCTGAACATATGGTTTTTCCAATTGCTGCCCACTCTGTTGCCTTTTATGATCGTATCCAACATCCTGCTATCAAAGGACATCACACGCCCACTTCTTGGGGCAGTGTCTCCCTGGTTGCAAAAACGAATGCGATTCCTATGCATCCTGTTTAATTTATTTGCCGGATTTACCTTTGGTCTGCCCATCGGCGCAAAAATCACCCAGAATCTGCTGGACGATCATGTGATCACAGAAAAACAGGGACAAATCCTGCTAAACAACTGTAATGTAATTGGACCTTCCTTTGTTGGTGGTTTTTTCCTGACGAATAAATTGCAGCATCCCGAATGGCTGGGAATTACATTTGCCATCCTTTATCTTCCTCAGTTGTGCTGTTGTGTTCTCTCGCTGTTGCGTATCCTTCGAACACCAGCGGACGATGAACCAAACTCTCCCGCCATCCATATGAAAAAAGCGACACCTAGACTTAAAAACTGCTTTCAAATCTTAGATGTCGCAATTATGAATGGATTTGAAACCATTACCATTCTTGGTGGATATTTGATTATGTTCGGCATTCTCTGTATGTATATCAAAGAACTGTCAATCATCCCCTGCTGGCTCAATGCATGTCTCATTGCCATTCTGGAGATTACCAGTGGAATTCATGAAATCGCTGCACTGGCCATTCCCACAAATGCCAAATACCTGTTATCCATCCCTATGCTTTCTTTTGGTGGGCTTTGCACAGCCATGCAGACAAGATCCATCATGCGTACCACATCACTGTCCATCCCCAAATACCTACGACACAAGATTATATATGCCGGTATCAGTGCTGCCTGCGCGCTGCTCTTTTATACTACTCTTTGTTGAAGAAAGATTCCGGAATATCAAGTGCCGGAACTTCTTCTTCCTGCGGTGCCCCATTCTGCTGTTCAGCGGAAACTTTCACGGCTTCTGCCGGACGAGCCGTCGTATTCTTATCTTCCTGTGGCTGTGGTGCCAGTTCCTGACGATTGGCTACCACGATATCTAAGTAGCCCTGCATGGTCTGAAGATAATTCTCCGTGCGCGCCTGTGTGGTTTCCATGGAATTGGCAATCACACTCTCAATGGTATTTAAGAGATCGTCTGTGTAAGCGATGGCTCCCATGCGGATACTGTTGGCATCCTCTGTGGCTTTGTCGAGCATCTCCTGCGCATTCTTCGTTGCAAGCATCACAATTTCATTGGCTTTCGCATATGCCTGTTGCATAATCTGATGCTCACTTACCAGTTCATTGGTCTGAATCTGTGCCTGTGCAATAATCGCATCCGCCTTATTCTGTGCATCTGCCAGAATCGCCTCTTTATTGCTGATGATTTTCTGATACCGCTTGATTTCTTCCGGTGTCTTCGTTCGCAATTCCTCCAGAAGACTCTCCAACTCATCGCGATTGACTACAATCTTAGACGGTGAAAAAGCGGACGGCTTGCAGCCATCAATGTACTCTTCAATTTCCTCAATGATTTCTTCGATTCCACTTGACATAATAAAATCTCCTTTATGAATTGTATTTTGCCTGAATCAACGGAATAATCTCCGCAGGTACAAATCTACTGATATCTCCACCATAGGACGCAAATTCCCGCACAATCGTTGAACTCAAATACGAGTAATGCAACCCTGTTGTAAGAAAAATTGTCTCTAATTCGGGGTACTCCACTTTATTGGTCTGTGCAATCTGAATCTCATATTCGAAATCCGTCACTGCACGCAGCCCGCGAATAATCACATTGGCATCGATGCTTCTCGCATAATCCACCAGGAGTCCTTCAAAGGAATCCACAGTAACATTTGGATAATCAATAACCAATTGCTGAATCATACTCACTCGTTCTTCCGTAGTAAACAACGCATTCTTTGCGCTGTTATTCAGAACCCCGATCACCACTTCATCAAAGATCTTTGACGAACGTTCAATAATATCCAGATGCCCAAAGGTAACGGGATCAAAACTTCCGGGATAAATCGCTTTTTTCATAAAATCACGCATCCTTTGCAAGAAAGACATGTTTGTTTGTCTTGTAATTTCTTTCGCTTATAATGTGATATCCCAACCCTTTTGCAAAAGCAAAGTCGGTATGCAAATCTGCTTCCACAATCACATATCCATCCTCAGCAAGAATATCCGCATCCCTAATGGCCTGCAGCACATCCTCCTCTAAGGATTCATGATAGGGCGGATCTACAAAAATAATATCGAATTGCATTCTGTTCTCCAGATTGCGGATTTCCGCCACCGCATCTCCGGCCATCACAACGGAATCGTCCTCAAAACCGGTATGCGCCAGATTACGCCGGATACAGTCCAGCGCCAGTCGATTGTTTTCAATAAAATAGGCGCACGCAGCACCTCTGCTGAGCGCTTCAATTCCGATCTGTCCACTTCCTGCAAATACATCAAGGAACTGGCAGTCACACAGATCATTCTGAATAATATTAAACAAGGTCTCCTTCAGTCGATCCGTTGTCGGTCTGGTGTGGCATCCGGAAACCGTATGTAATTGTAGTCTTTTTCGTGTTCCAGCAATGACTCTCATGGTTCATTCTCCCTCTTGGGACATACAGGACAATAGCAGATTCGTCACTGCCTCCACCGCCTGTTGACGTACCGCCTGCCGATCTCCTGCAAACCGGCATTCCTGTACAAAAGTATCTGACGTTGTGGCACAGGCGACATACACCAGTCCCACTGGCTTGTCCTTGGTTCCGCCATCCGGTCCCGCAATCCCGGTGGTTGCGATTCCGTAATCGGCATCTGCCCGTTCCCGGACACCTGCAGCCATCTCTGCTGCTGTCTGACGGCTGACGGCACCATATTGTTCCAGGGTCTCATGAAGAACCCCCAGATTTTTCTCTTTTGCCTCATTGGAATAGGTCACGTAGCCTTCTTTAAAACAGACAGACACCCCCGCCAGGGATACAAAGGCAGCTGCGACCATGCCGCCGGTACAGGATTCTGCAATGGCCACCGTCTGTTCCGTGGCAGTCAACCGTTCTACAATCTGTTCTATCGTCTTCATTATTTCTGCTCTTTTAACACATCTTTGTTCTTAATGATGTAGTCGATTAATGAAATCACTGTCAGCGCCAACGCAATATAGGTAAGTACCGTGCCCAACACCGCAAAGACCGGATGATTGATATTGGCAATCAATACAATGATCATCAGCATCTGGAATACGGTCTTGAACTTGCCCCAATAACTAGCAGCAATCACAACGCCGTTGTCAGAGGCAACCAGACGGAACCCACTGATGATAAACTCACGGCTGATAATGATAATCACAATCCATGCCGCCAATTGCTTCGTCTCAATCAGACAAATCATAGCCGCACATACTAATAATTTATCAGCAAGGGGATCCATAAATTTTCCAAAATTTGTCACCAGATTATATTTTCTGGCAATCTTACCGTCTAACATATCGGTGAGACTGGCAACGATAAAAATAGCATCCGCAATGTAGCGGTACATCTGATTGTTGGGATCCAGTAAAAGAAAAATAACAAAAAACGGAATTAAAATAATCCGAAAAATAGTTAATTTGTTTGGTAAATTCATTGCAATTCTCCTATCAAATCGTATTCATATGAACCAGTAACATAGCCCCGGACAAAATCACCTGTCATCAATTCTGCCTCCGATGGAAGAAAGATATAGCCATCCACATCCGGTGCATCACGGTACGTGCGCCCGATATAGACCTGCTCATCTGTGACTTTACCTTCGATAAAGACATCCACCTCAGAGCCAATCAATGATTCGTTACAGGTTGCGGCAATCTCCTGCTGTAACATCATAATATCCTCCACCCAAAGGGCTTTTTGCTCTTCCTCCACCTGATCTGCAAACTGATCTGCCGGTGTTCCTTCCTGTCTGGAATAGGCAAAACATCCCAGTCGGTCGAATTTCATCTCCGATACGAATGTTGCCAGTTCCTCGTGCATGGCCTGTGTCTCGCCGGGAAAACCGCAAATCAATGTGGTTCGAATACAGATATCCGGCATGGCTGCACGTAATTTCTGTACGATGGCACGAATATCTGCCTGTGAAGTCTTTCGCCCCATGCGCTGTAAGATTGTATCATTGGCATGCTGTATCGGCATATCAATATAATGACACACCTTGGGGTTCTGTGCCATAACCGCAATTAATTCCTCGGTAATCTCCTCGGGATAACAGTATTGCAGCCGAATCCAGCGAATTCCATCGATGGCACTGAGTTTCTCCAGCAATGTAGGAAGCATCTTACGACCATACAAATCCACGCCGTACAGCGTCGTCTCCTGCGCCACCAGAATCAGTTCCTTCACGCCTCCTTCGGCAAGTTCTGTAGCTTCCTGAAGCAGTTGTTCCATTGGCACACTGCGGTAAGAACCACGTATAGACGGAATCACACAATAAGTACAATGCTTATCGCAGCCTTCTGCAATCTTTAGATGTGCAAAATGTCCGCCGGTCGTCAATGTCCGACCTGCATAATTCTCAGGGAGCCCCACCAACGGTTTTTGGATGGATGGCTTCTGCCCTGCCAACGCCTCATGAATCGCCTGCACAATGGCATCATAGGAATTCGTTCCCAGAATGGCATCTACTTCCGGAATCTGTTCGGCAATATCATCCGCATAACGCTGTGCCAGACAACCGGTCACAATCAACGCCTTCAAACAGCCATTTTGCTTATATTGACCCATATCAATCAAGGTCTGAATACTCTCCTCCATGGCATCGCTGATAAAGCAGCAACTATTGACAACAATCACCTCTGCCTCTTGTTCGTCATCCGTCATGGTAAAGCCATCCTTGGCAAGCATCGCCAGCATATGCTCGGAATCCACCAGGTTCTTATCACACCCTAAGGAAATAAACAGAAGTTTCATTATGCTTCCTCTTCCTGCTCCTCTTCGTCAGAAATAATCTGCAGTTCACCGCTATACAATTCCTTGACAGCAACAGAAAGTGGCTTTTCCCCTTTCTGCGTCTGAACCAGCGGCTCCTGACCATCAATCAACTGTCTTGCACGCTTTGCCGTTGCACAGACAATACTGTAACGGCTGTTGACAACCGGTTCCTCACCGATTTCAACATTGTGGTTCACAACTTTCATTAATTCTACATAAGACGGATGTAACATCGTTCTTATCTCCTTTCAAACTTCTTTAAATCTTTTTGTATCATATCTATTGTGTCTAGATTTCTTGCGGTTCTGAAATGTTCACAAGAAATGATAGCATACACCTGCTCCACGCTTTTTTCTATCTGGTCATTGATAATCAGATAATCATAACCACTCATGTATTGCGACTCCTGAGATGAGATTGCCAGTCGTTGTGCAATCACATCGGCAGTCTCCGTGCCGCGACCCACCAAGCGCTCCTTCAAGTCATTGGCCGAAGGCGGCGTCACAAACAGAAGCAATGCTTCAGGATATAATTTCTTCACCTGAAGTGCTCCCTGAATCTCAATCTCCAGCAAAACATCCTTGCCTTCGTTGACTAACTTCTCCACATAAGATCGTGGGGTGCCATAAGAATTACCATTGAACGTGGCATACTCCAACAACTCCCCTGCCGCAATCATCGCATCAAATTCTTCTCTGGTCTTGAAGAAATATTCCCGACCTTCCTCTTCCCCCTGCCGTTTGCCCCGGGTTGTGGCTGAAATGGACAAATGGTATTCTCCGGGATGCTTCTTCAGCAGATGTTTCATAATCGTGCCTTTTCCGGCTCCTGAAAAACCTGATAAAACAATAATAAGTCCTTTGCGTTCCATTATGCCTCAACCTCCTTTTCTTTTTGTGCATCTTTGGTTCTGCCAGCAATGGTATCCGGAAGTAACGCAGAAAGTACAATATGCTGATCCGTCACGATAATCCCCCGGGTTCTTCTGCCCTGCGTCGCGTCAATGATATTTCCGTCTTCTTTTGCCTTTTGCACCAATCGCTTGGCCGGTGCCGAATCCGGAGTGACGATCGACACCACCTTATCTGTATTAATGATATTTCCAAATCCAATATTAATAAATGCCATAACTATCCTATTCCAGATTCTGAATCTGTTCGCGCACTTTCTCGATTAACGTCTTAAGAGAAATCCCCATATTGGCAATCTCCACATCCGTGGATTTCGACAATACCGTATTGGCTTCGCGATTCATCTCCTGTGCGATAAAATCTAATTTTCGTCCCACTTCCGTATCTTCTGTCAGCATACGACGCGCCTCATCCACATGACTACGCAGCCGTACCATCTCTTCGTCAATACAGACCTTATCCGCATACATGACTACTTCCGCAGCGATACGTCCCTGATCTATGGTCCCGTCTGCCAGCAGATCAGCCACCTTGGCCGTCAACCGGGACTGGTACTCTGCCACAATCTCCGGCGACCGTCGCTCCAACACAGACACATAGGATGACATTTCATCCATCTTAGCCAGAAGATCCTGTTGCAGCCGCTCACCCTCCTGTGTGCGGTTCTCCACAAACGCATCAACCGCTTTGGTAAGGGCATCCGTTAACAATGTCAGCAACTCATTTTCATCCTCATCTGCCTCTTCCATTTCCAACACATCCGGGAACCGGGAAAGATGACTTGTCTTAATATCATATTCCAGCCCGAACTCCTGTGCCATGGCATTGAGATTCTCAATATACATTCCGGCAATCTTCGGATTGTAACGCAGCGTATAGGATGCATCCGCCGTCTCTTCCAATGTGACATAGATATCTACCTTGCCACGCAGAATATGTGACTTGACATAGTTGCGAATCTGTCCTTCCATCGCATTCAACTTCTTGGGAAGCTTGATATTTAAGTCCAGATAGCGGTGATTGACCGACTTCATTTCGACTGTGATTTTTCTGGTGTCACTGCCGGATTCCCCGCGGCCAAATCCCGTCATGCTCTTAATCATATTTGCCTCCTCCTAAGGATATCATATTCTGCTGTGCATAGATATTTATATTATATTAAATCCTATGGAAAAGGTCAAATTTTTTGTGTTTGTTTTTTTCATGGAATCCTATATAATGAAAAACAGTAATTTATCACAAAATAAATGAGAAAAACAACAAAAAAGGAGTCAGTTTCATGGCATTTGACGGAATCACAACCAACTGCATCATGAAAGAATTGCAGCATAAATTAATCGGTCAACGAATCAGCAAGATTGCCCAACCCGAAAAGGAAGAACTGCTCATCACATTGAAAGGGCTGCCGGATGACGCCAACCGGCTGCTTATTTCTGCCAACGCTTCTCTTCCCTTTTTATATATGACAAAAGACAATAAGCCAAGTCCTATGACAGCGCCTAATTTCTGCATGTTGTTACGCAAGTATATCGGGAATGGACGCATCGTATCCGTCAGCCAGCCCACATTAGAGCGTGTTATCTGCCTGTCCGTGGAGCATCTGGATGATTTGGGTGATCCGGCCGTCAAGCATTTATATATTGAGTTAATGGGGAAACATAGTAATATCATTTTCTGCGATGACGATCACCGTATTCTGGACAGCATCAAGCATGTATCTGCGCAGATGAGTTCCGTGCGGGAAGTGCTTCCCGGGCGTTCTTATTTCATTCCTACACAGGAGGGAAAGGCTGACCCGTGGCAAATGACGGAGGAGGATTTTATCTCTACCATATTTGGCAAACCATGTTCCTTAACCAAGGCAATCTTCACATCGCTCATTGGTTTTTCTCCTGTAATGGCAGCCGAATTGGCATATCGGGCACATCTGGACGGAGACCAGTCCACCGCATCATTTGATTCGAACCAACAGAAGGCGTGCTATCATTTGTTTCGGCAAATGATGGATGACATCCACCAGGAAGCCTTTGTCTATCACTTATACTATGATAAGACAACGAATGCCCCCATTGAATACGCACCGCTTCCCCTGACCATGTATCAGGATCTGCCTTGTGAAACCTTTGCATCCATGTCGCAACTCTTAGAAACGTTTTACGCGAAGCGCAATCTTCATACCAATATTCGACAGAAGTCCGTGGATCTGCGTAAAATCATAAGCGTACATCTGGAACGTGACCGTAAAAAATATGCTCTCCAGGCAAAACAACTGGAAGATACGCAGAAAATGGACCGTTATCGCATCTACGGCGAAATGCTGCACACGTATGGATATCAGGCAGCGCCCGGAGATCGTTCCATCACGGTAACCAATTACTATACCAATGAGCCGCTGACGATTCCGCTGGATACGAATTTGAACGCCATGGAAAATGCTAAGAAATACTTTGATAAATATACCAAACTCAAACGCACCAAAGAAGCGCTGTCATCCTATATCGTAGAGACCAAAAACGAGATTGCGCATCTGGAATCCATTGAAGCATCACTCGCCATTGCAGAAAATGAAGCTGACCTGAATGCCATCAAAGAAGAATTGCAGGAGTTTGGCTTTATCCGCAAACGTAGCAACAAAAAAGATAAAAATCACACCGGAAAAAGTCAACCGCTTCACTTCGTGGACGACAATGGTTTTCATATCTATGTTGGTAAAAACAATTATCAGAACGACCAACTGACTTTCAAGATGGCATCCGGCAATGACTGGTGGTTCCATGCCAAAGGAATGCCCGGTTCCCACGTCATCGTCAAAGCAGAGGGCCGCGAACTTCCGGATGAGACCTTTGAGTATGCTGCCGCTCTTGCTGCCTACTATTCCAACGGTCGAGAAAATGACAAAGTGGAAATTGATTACCTGCAAAGAAAAAATATCAAAAAACCAAATCATGCCGCTCCGGGATTTGTTGTGTATTACACAAATTTTTCCATGGTGGCCTCACCCGGCATATGGCATGTGACGAAATTGGATATCTGACAAATAGTTTGTAAATTACATACATTTT
>CAMAKU010000005.1 GCA_945836255.1 uncultured Roseburia sp.
CCATCGGTATAATGATCCCAGTGACCGGAAATCTTGTAGAGATCGCTCTTGGCCATCAAAGGTGTCTTGGTGCGAATATAGCCCCATTCATTATCTTCCAAATCCTCAATCCATCGTTGCATCGTCTGGATCATCTTAGCGCCCTTCGGCATCAGCAACGGAAGTCCCTGACCAATCACATCCACCGTGGTAAATAATTCCATTTCGCGTCCCAACTTGTTATGATCACGCAACTTGATATCTTCCAGATGCTCCAGATAGGCCTTTAACTCATCCTTTTTTGCAAATGCTGTACCGTAAATACGTGTCAACATCTGATTCTTCTCGCTGCCACGCCAGTAAGCGCCGGAAGATGAAAGCAGTTTAAATGCCTTGATGGATTTCGTGCTCATCAGATGCGGGCCGGCACACAGATCGGTAAAACCATCCCCCTGTCGATAGAAGGAAATCTCCGCATCCTCCGGCAGGTCTTCAATCAACTCCACTTTATAAGGCTCGTCCTTCTCTTTCATAAAAGCAATTGCTTCTTCTCTTGGTAAGGTGAAGCGTTCCAGCGTCGCTCCTTCTTTAATGATTTTTTTCATTTCTGCTTCAATCTTATCCAAATCTTCTCTTGTGAAAGGTTCACACTCAAAATCATAATAGAATCCGGTATCAATTGAAGGTCCAATTGCCAATTTCGCATTGGGGTACAGCCGCTTCACCGCCTCCGCGAGCACATGCGAAGTCGTATGACGCAAAGCGGCCAATCCAGCCTCATCATTCGCCGTCAAAATATTCAACTGACAATCTGCATCCACGACGGTACGAAGGTCAACCACCTGACCATTCACTTCGCCGGCACATGCCGCACGTGCCAGTCCCTCGCTGATATCTGCTGCGATATCATAGACAGACATTGACTGTTCATAAGATTTTGTACTTCCATCTTTTAATGTAATAATCATGTTCTGTTACCTCCTATTACACGATCCTAAATCCCTTGTTTCTTACATACAACAAATCGTCCCTTACATGATACGTAAGGGACGATTACTTAATCGCGGTTCCACCCAACTTGCCTGCATACAGCAGACCACTCTTAAGATGATAACGGAATCACCGGGCCGGATTGGGGCCACTCCAAGGTAGTTTTCAACCATGTACTTGTAAAAGCACTTCCAGCCATGATGCTTCTCTCTGTTACCATCCACGGTCTACTCGTCTTGTCATCGTGTTATTGCTATATTTATTGCACTGTTTGTAGTGTATATCATTCAAACTTCTTTGTCAAAATAAATTTGATAAATATATTTGGAAATTATTTCTTTTTGCCGCAACACTGCTTATACTTGCGTCCACTGCCGCAAGGACAGGGATCGTTCCGACCAATCTTTACCGTATTACGAATCGTATGCGCGTTCTTTGCCTCGCGATACAGACGCTTCTTGGTCTCAGCATCAAAAATATGATCCCATTGGGGAAGTTCGTACAACCAGTCGGCCTTGGCATCTACCATATTGCGATACAATGTTTCCTTATCGAATGCAAGGGATACCTGTGTGTCCTCTTCCATCGTCTCAATGGGATTCGGCTGAATCAGGCTGTCGTTAATTCCATCCAAAAAGCCTGTCATAGACATGATATCTATCTCATATTTGTCAGCCAGTTCTTTGACCGTGCCGCTGACAACTTCATCCGGGTTGTCTAATAACTGCTCGTAAATCCCTTTCTCAAGCAAAAAATAATTCTGCCAGAATTTCTGTAATGTAGCCTGATCCTGTTCCTGATTATAGGAGATTTTCTGCCATTGCTCTAATAATGCCATTTCTTATCCATCCTTTATTCCTTTTGTAGCACATTTACGATAACATACAATATGTAAAAATGCAAAAGGAATTTTCTTTGTCAATCATTGACAGTCTCTGCCGGTACGCGTAAAATAAGTACCAGTAAAAATCCAAAGGAGAACTACTATGCAGCGCATCAAACAAATTCTGGCCATCATCGGCATTATTCTACTGGTGAGCATGTATGTACTTACATTGATTGCAGCCCTCTTTGACAGTACCGACACCATGCAGTACCTTGCCGCTTCCATAGCCGCTACTATTTTGATTCCATTTACCTTGTGGTTACTGAATCTGATGATTGCCAATCGCCAAAAAAAAGATGAGGAATAGATCACACATCTATCTCTCATCTTTTTTCTTTCCTAACGCTTTCTTCTTTTCGCCCAAACCACAATTCCAATGACAATCATAATCAGTGGCATGAAAATCCCCCACAGAATACCATACACAAGAATCGTATTCTGGGATACCGTCAGATACGAAACAGAATAATCTTTCGATGCAATCACAACAGATGTATCATCGTCTTCTGACGGAAGTAACTGGTTAACAATCCCCAGGAACAAGGTTGCATTCCGACCGGATACCATCTGATTAGCGTTATCCGTAAACATATAAGCAGATCCAACCACGCAGATCGTGCCGCCCTGTTCGTTACCTACCAACATTCCCAGACTATACTGCCCCTGTTCATCGCCATCCTGCAAGGTATAGATGTCAGCCTGACTGCCGCCGCTTCCCACGGTTGCCAGATTCGCAGATGCTTTTGCAATTGCATTTTCGGATGTGGTCAAAAAGGATGTCACCAGACTGTCATCCTCTCCGGTATATGTTAATCCCATCGCATAAGGAAGAAATACAGACGTATTTCCTGCAACATTGGCGGACACTTGCGTGGATTCCACATACGGAAGCAGATAAAACGGACTCTGATAATAATAAGAACGATCCGTCTCCACCAGAAGGCTCTCCGTAGCATCAATATCATACATATTTAACAACTTATTAAAGTTCTCCAGTTCCCCAAAGGTGGAATAATCTAGTGACAGATACAGGGAACCTCCATTGTTAACATAAAAAGATAGTTTCTCCAGATCGTCCACCGAAAGATCTGACTGCGGTGCCGTAATAAACAGGGCATCACAATCCTCCGGAACCGCATCAACTGTCAAAAGATTTAACGAATCCACGGTAATAAATCTCTTTTCCAGGACTTCCGAGAAATCTCCCGACAAGTTCATCTCATCGTGTCCACTCAACTCATATACTTTACTCGTTTCCTCCGACGTTACATATTGCAGCGCCGCCGTCACCTGACCCTCACAGTCATAGCCGGTGGCTGTATAATTATAACTGGAATCATAACTGTACTCATAGATATCCGTATTATAGTTAATCACTTTAGAACGATCCCCACAGACCACAATAATACTGTTATCTGCCACATCCTCATCCGTATACTGTGATGCGAACTCCGGACTAACTGCCGGATCCACATAAGTCACGGTAATATGTTTCGATTTAGCTTCGTACTTCGACAGCGTCCGATCCACATTTTCATCTTTACTATCCTCATCTACAAGCACATACAGCGTAATATCATCCTGCAAGGTTGCCAGATAATCGATCGTATCCTCTGTAATGGAGTAAATCTTTTTCGATGTGGCGTCTAATTGGGTATAATTTGTGGGCAAGGCAGCCGCAAGAAAATTCAGACCGACTGCCGCTGCCACAGCGATTACAATCATTCCCGTACTAAACACCGAGGTGGACAACATCTTTCTGCTGACGTCCCATCTTCTCTTTTGAATTGCCTGACATGCCAAAAATAAGACCAATGCAATCACAGAGACATAATATACGATGCCGGTAACCGAAAATGTACCATTCAAAAATTCATCCAACGGAGAATACAGATCATAGTATCCCAGAATCTTCGTCAAAAAATTCCCCGTAGAAGACAATACGCTACAAATGGAAGACATCATATAGCCCGCAAACAGCAGCACAAAGGTAATCACCGCAGAAATCACCTGGCTCTCCGTCATGGAAGAAACAAACAAACCAATCGCAATGCACGTCATCCCATACAGCCAGAATCCAAAAATACCGGTATAAGTTTCCAACAACGGAACTTCTCCATATGCCATCAAAACCAGCGGTGACACACAAATGACTGCCACACAAATGGTATATACGAAGGCCAATGCCAAAAATTTACCGAATACTATCTTTCCCACCGAAACTGGCGCAGTCAAAAGTAACTGATCGGTCTTAGAGTGTTTTTCCTCTGCCAACACACGCATCGTCAGAACCGGTACCGTAATCAAAAAGATAAAGGAAATGGCTGACAAAGAATAGGAAATATACGGATAACCATAGGAGAGATTATAAACAAAGAAATACAGTCCATATAAAGCAAGTGTAATCCCAATAAACAACCAGCCGGTTACGTTCCAGAATAAGGATTTTACTTCACGTTTCAAAATTGCAAGCATTATTTGTCTTCCTCCTTCTCCGTTAATTCAATGAAGATATCCTCCAGTGTCTGTGAATTTTCCTTCATTTCAAAAATTGCAATTCCCTTCTGAGAAAGGGAAAGAGAAATCTGTTCCCGCATATCATCCCCGCCATTGGAGGAAACGTACAACATATTCGTTCCCTCTTCCGTTCCGGCTTCTATCGCAACCGATGCAACCACATCCATTGCTTCCAAGGTCTCTTTGGCGATTTGCACATCCCCTTTGATAGTCAGACAAATCTGCTGTGAACCTTTGAGTTGTCCTGTCAGATTAGCCGGCGTATCACTGGCAACCAATCGTCCTTCGGAGATAATAAAAATATAGTCGCAGATAGCGCTCACCTCGGAAAGAATATGGGAACTCAGAATTACGGTATGCTCTTTCCCCAACTCCCGAATCAAATCGCGCATCTCAATCATCTGCACCGGGTCCAGACCAACCGTAGGCTCATCAAGAATAATAATCGACGGATCTCCCAGCAGTGCCTGTGCCAACCCAACACGTTGACGATAACCTTTCGATAAATTACGAATCAGGCGTTGTTCCATCTCCTCAATGGATAATTTTGTCATCACATCATAGACCATATCGTCTCTGAGGCGCTTATGAATTCCTTTTAATTCTGCACAGAAATCCAAATATTCATAAACACTCATATCCATGTACAATGGTGGAATTTCCGGCAGATAACCAATCTCCTTCTTGGCAGCAATCGGTTCTTTAAAAATATCATGTCCGCAGACCTTCACGCTACCAGATGTGGCTCCAATGTACCCTGTGATAATATTCATCGTCGTGGTTTTACCGGCACCATTTTTTCCCAGCAAGCCATAGATACGTCCCGGTTCAATCTTCATACTGATGTCATCTACAGCCGTGACATTTCCGTACTTTTTTACAAGATGTTCAATTTCTATCAATTCCATTCCTCCTTCTGCGATTCTTGGATTGGGAATCACACAAATTCCATTTTATGCGTATTCTGTGCTGATTACGTGTTAAATGTGTGTCTATTCTGTGAATTACAGCACAAGAATAACAAAACAAAAAAAGGCCACGCAGCCTTCTTTTGTATATCCTATATAACTGTTCTATATTTAGGAACGATAAATGATGTCATCACGTCCCGGTCCATTGGAAATCATGGTAATCGGGAAACCGATCTCCTTCTCTACGAACTCGATGTAATTCCTACAGTTTTCCGGCAAATCTTCATATTTTTTGATGCCTCTGATATCACACTTCCATCCGGGAAGCGTCTTGAGAACAGGTTTAGCCTTTTCCAACCGGGAAGTCACAGGGAATTCGGTTGTCACTTCACCATCAATATCGTATCCTACGCAGACCGGAATCTCATCCAGATAGCCCAATACATCCAGTACCGTAAATGCCACATCGGTCGTACCCTGCATACGACAACCATACTTGCTTGCCACACAGTCAAACCACCCCATGCGACGCGGCCGACCAGTCGTTGCACCAAATTCACCGCCGTCACCACCACGACGACGCAACTCATCTGCTTCCTCACCGAAAATCTCGCTGACAAATGCACCTGCACCAACCGCTGACGAATATGCCTTACATACGGTAACCACCTGCTCGATGGACTGTGCCGGAATACCGGCACCAATGGCGCCGTAAGCAGCCAAAGTGGAGGACGACGTTACCATGGGGTAAATACCATGATCCGGATCTTTTAAGGTACCAAGTTGTCCTTCCAGAAGAATGGTCTTTCCTTCTTTTAGCGCATTCCACAGATACAGAGAAACATCGCATACATAAGGAGCCACCATATCACGATAACTATGTAACGTCTCTAATAACTCATCCGGATCCAGTAACGGTTTATGATATAAGTGCTCCAACAGCACATTTTTGGTCTCGCAAGTACGAACAACCTTCTCTTTCAACAGTTCCTCATCAAACAATTCGCTGACCTGATAGCCGATCTTTGCATACTTGTCTGAATAAAATGGTGCAATACCGGATTTCGTGGAACCGAAAGATGCCTTGCCCAGACGTTCTTCCTCGTATTGATCAAACAAGATATGATATGGCATCACAATCTGTGCCCGATTGGAAACCAAAATCTTTGGCATTGGAACATTCTTATCCGTGATGGATTTGATCTCTTCAAATAAAATCGGAATATTCAGTGCAACACCATTTCCGATAATACTGGTTGTATGATCATAAAATACACCGGACGGCAATGTATGAAGTGCAAATTTACCGTAATTGTTGACTATCGTATGACCGGCATTCGCACCTCCCTGAAACCGCACGATAATGTCCGCATCTTTGGCGAGCATATCTGTGATCTTTCCTTTTCCTTCATCACCCCAGTTAGCACCTACCACTGCTTTAACCATGAAACAAACCTCCTAAAATTTGATTTGATACAATACTATATGTCAAGTTTTTTCGTACAGGTAACCGCCAATGCCCCCGGTCCAATATGACAGGAAACAACCAACGACAGCGGATCCACAAAAATGTCGTGATCCGGCCAACGCTCTAACGCTTCCTCTTTGAACTTCTGGATTTCCTCGTCATTCTGTGTATGTGCCATTGCAATAATGGTATTCTCGCCGGTAGGATCTCCCAACACCTCATCCATATCCTTTGCAATCGCATCCATCATAATCTGTTTTGCCTGTTTGACCGTTCTGGCTTTGGCAAAACTATCTAATTTCTCACCACGAATCTGAAGAACCGGCTTGATCTTAAGCAATGAGCCAATGGCTGCAGCCGCCGGTGTGATTCGACCACCTTTCTTGAGATACTCCAGCGTGTCCACCATAATATAGATGGTAGAATCAAACTTCACTTTCTCGAGAATCTCCTTGATCTCCACAGCACTTTTGCCATCATCTGCCAATTTCTTAGCGTCATAGACAGACAACTTCATCGTGACAGAAATCCGCTGGTTATTCACCACCTGTACTTTTCCATCATAATCTTCTGCCAACATCGCTGCTGTCTCGCAGGAACTACTCAATCCGCTGGACAAGGGAATATATACTACTTCATCATAAGTCTCCAGCAAAGTATCCCACTTATCAATGACATCCCCTACAACCGGCATGGAGGTTTTGATGTCTGCTCCCTCTGCCTGTTTTGCAAAAAAGGTCTCTGTCGTCAAATCAACGCCCTCATAAAAGATCTCATCGTTGATATAGACCGGCGTCGGAAACACAAAAACGCCCAGTTGTTTCGCCTCTTCCTGTGTAATGCCACTGTTACTATCTGTTAAAATTGCTACTTTACTCATCTCATCCTCACTTCATTGCTATGACTTGCTACCATGTGTTCACACACGCAAATTATAATACCATATTTTGTATAGCGTGGCAAATAGAATCACCGGAATGCGTGAAAAAGATTCGTTGCACAGCACAGAGACGACAAAAAACGGCGGCATTTTTACAATGCCACCGTTCTGTCCATGATCACCTTACATCATGCCCATTCCCGGGTTTGCCGGCATTTCCGGTGCCGGTTCTTTAATATCGGCAACAACAGATTCTGTTGTCAACAGTGTTGATGCAACAGAAGTTGCATTCTGCAATGCACTACGTGTTACCTTTACCGGATCCAGAATACCTGCAGATACCATATCCACATATTCTTCCTTATAAGCATCAAATCCAACACCCGGATCAGATTCTCTTACTTTATTAATAATAACGGAACCTTCCAGACCTGCATTGGCGGCAATATAGAACAGCGGTGCTTCCAGCGCTTTCAGCACAACCTTGGCACCTGTCTTCTCATCGCCATCCAGAGTATCTGCCAATTTGGAAACTTCTTTTGCAGCATGAATATAAGCAGATCCGCCACCTGCAATGATACCTTCTTCCACTGCAGCTCTCGTTGCATTCAAGGCATCCTCCATACGCAGTTTGCTTTCTTTCATCTCAGTCTCCGTCGCTGCACCGACACGAATGACAGCAACACCGCCAGCCAACTTAGCCAGACGCTCCTGCAATTTCTCTCGATCAAATTCTGATGTAGTCTCTTCGATCTGTGAACGAATCTGAGCGACTCTGGCCTCAATGGCAGCTTTATCTCCTTCTCCGTCAACAATGACTGTTGTCTCTTTCTGTACTTTAACTGACTTTGCACGACCAAGCTGATCCATCGTAGCATCTTTCAGTTCCAGACCTACTTCTTCAGAGATTACCTGACCACCGGTTAAGATTGCAATATCCTGCAGCATTTCTTTTCTACGATCACCATAACCAGGTGCCTTAACTGCAACAACATTGAACGTACCTCTCAATTTATTCAGGATCAATGTGGTCAAAGCTTCCCCTTCCACATCTTCCGCAATAATCAACAGTCTGGAGCCGGATTGAACAATCTGCTCTAACAAAGGAAGAATCTCCTGAATATTGCTAATCTTCTTATCGGTAATCAGAATATAAGGATCATCCAATACCGCTTCCATCTTATCCGTATCCGTTGCCATATAAGCAGAAATATAACCACGATCAAACTGCATACCTTCCACCAGATCCAGTTCCGTCTGCATGGTTTTTGATTCCTCAATTGTGATAACACCATCGTTGGAAACCTTTTCCATGGCATCTGCAACCATATCGCCAACGCTCTCGTCACCGGCAGAGATTGCAGCTACCTTTGCAATCTGCTCCTTACCTGTTACCTTCTCTGACATTGCAACAATGGATGCTACCGCCGTATCTGTAGCTTTCTTCATACCTTTACGAAGAACAATCGGATTAGCACCTGCAGCCAGGTTCTTCATACCTTCCTTAATCATCGCCTGTGCCAGAACGGTTGCTGTAGTGGTACCGTCACCTGCCACATCATTGGTCTTGGTTGCTACTTCTTTTACCAACTGTGCACCCATATTCTCAAAGGCATCTTCCAGTTCTATTTCCTTGGCAATCGTCACGCCATCATTGGTAATCAACGGAGCACCATAAGACTTGTCAAGTACCACATTACGCCCCTTCGGTCCAATGGTAACTCGAACAGTATCTGCTAATTTGTCAACGCCTGCCTCTAATGCTTTACGAGCCTCAGCACCATATTTAATTTCCTTTGCCATAATTCCATTCCTTCTTTCTATTATAATTATTCAACCACAGCCAGAATATCATTCTGACGTACGATGATATATTCTTCACCCTCTAATTTCACTTCGGTACCTGCATATTTGGAATAAATTACTTTTTGTCCTTCCTTAACCTGCATTACGACTTCTTTCCCGTCTACCATGCCACCAGGACCAACAGCCACCACTTCCGCTTCCATAGGCTTTTCCTGTGCCGCACTTGCTAAGATAATGCCTGACTTTGTTGTTTCTTCTGCTTCACATTGTTTTAAAACAACACGATCTGTTAATGGTACTAATTTCATGATTATATTCCTCCTTATAATTTATTCTATTCCTGGTTTGTTAGCACTCATCAGATTCGAGTGCTAACCACAAATCATATAATAGGATTCTAAGATTCAAGTTGCAACCAGAATCACAACCAGAAATTCAAAGAATCCTATCGTATTCTCTCATTTGTTCATCTATACTCGTTTTTTCTCACTTTTTAACATTGTGATTATCTTTTGTTGTTCCGATTCGGTAAAAGTTTTTCCGGATGGGGAATCTTCTGCAGACGTTCCTGTACATTATCTGCAATGGTCTCCCCACTGGAATAAGCAAAGCGCTTGATTACATCACGAAGCACTTGCTGCTTTTCCGGTGAAAGTTCGGATAATGTCTTGGAAATATTGTTCATCATTGCCATCTTATTAGCAACCAGTTCATCCAAGGTGGTGGCTCCCGTAGATTGTAATGTGTCAAATAAAATATTGACAAATTCTTCTCTCTCCTCCGGTTCCAAACCATAAATCCAGTTCTTCAAAGTCTTATCTAACATAATACTGGACTCTGCCAGATTCTCTGCAAAGACAAAGTGATTTCCCAGCACCTCCCAGGACATGGCATCATGCTGCATAGCACCGGACTGCGAACTCTTTACCACACGGTGATCCAGTTCGTTTTCCAGAAGCATTCCCACAATGGAAGACTCCGGAATCGTGCTGATCACTTTGGGTAACATCTTCTGGTACTGTGGCTGTTCTGTAATCTTTTTCAGGAAACCGGGTCCATCATTGGAATAGACCTGAACAATCCGCTCCTGTATCCGGGGATGGCAAAACGCCGCTGCATAAACAGCAAAATTGCCGCCTTTGGAATGACCTCCAAGACGCAATTTTTTGGTGGTATCCCCGAACCAATCATCCAGATACCGGGCAGCTCGAATCTGCCCCTGTGTCTGATAGAGAAACGACATATTAAAGTCTTCTTTCCATCCAACAATAGTATTGTCCGTACCACGAAACGATACAAAGATGGTATCATCTGGAAGTAAAAAAGAGATGACTGAAAACTGCGTCTGATTCTCTTCATCAATCTCATTGACATAGTCCATCAAAAGCATGGATTCAAACCGCTTCGATTTGATCATTTTCTTCATGAGAAATGGCGCAACTTTCGTGGTGGAATTCTTTTCCATAATCTCTTCTTCCGAATACATGGAGAAAAACATCTCACACGCATCCTGTAAAGTCACATATTGGTGTTCCTTCGATGGCGGCGGAACAATATCTGCAAAATCCGTATAGGCCAATTCTGCCAATACCAGGTTGTCAACTTCGTTAAACGGATCCACAGACATGGGTATGTCGCCACGCCAATCCAGATAATCAGAAATATTTGCCATAACCCCATCCTTTCCGGTCAATTCGCAAGCAAATTCACCGTCAAATTATTCCGATACTTCAATCAACTCTTCCTGTTCTGTTTCTTCTGGCACTTCTACAGCAGCGTCACTCTCTTCCGGCACCGTCATCTCCTCCTTGGACGGATCATCGTCAGAGGATGGCAACCCATCTGCCGCAGTCTCTTCCTGTGTCACAGCAGAAATCGTATCTTTGGCAGGTGCCACATCGAGCCATTCTTCCGATTCTTCCATATTGCGTTCCCATTCCCGTCGATTCTCTTTGTGATAACGGCTGGTACGGATTCCGGCAAAACAAAGCGAAAGTAATGCAGAAAGCCCCACCAGAATCAAAATCACATAAAAAATCTGCTGCCGTTTTGTAATCAAATCTCCCAGATCAAGCAAAATCGCGATAGAAGCTGCAACCGATAGCAACGACAGAATCAGACTGACAATCCAAAGGTTCCCTTTGAGATTCTTGAGTTGCACCGTATTCTGCAGCATAACCACACCTTCCACCAACACAACCATCCCCAGATATGTGGGTATGGTATCTGCCACATCCTGTGCTCGAATCAACGTAATCCCGCCGAGAATCACAACCAACGTACCAACAGAAAAGCCATAGTTCGTAGTTTGTTGAAATTCTTTATGTAAAAAGTACCGGCTGATGAGCCAAATTCCCCAAACCAGAAGACAAGCGCCTGCACCATAACAGAAATAGATTGTTTTAACAACATCTGTAAAAAGCATCACACTTCCAATCACAATCAGAAGTAATGACATAAAAACAATCGCGATATTGCCAATCACATTGGGCGTGTCCTGTGTTACTTTGCCAGAGCGATTCTTTTTATCCATGGTTACCTCCTGTCGCACCCTCTTATAATGTTGTGGCGCGATCTGCAATATTTTTCTTGAAGTTAATCACATCATGATTATATTCTTTGCGCATAAAGTCTGATGTGATGATAAAATCCGCCGTAGCTTTATTGTTGGCGATAGGAATATCATACACCTGTGCGATACGCAGCAACGCTTTCACATCCGGATCATGCGGCTGTGCACATAACGGGTCAGAGAAAAAGATAATCAGGTCAATCTTACCCTCCACCACCTTGGCACCAATCTGCTGATCGCCTCCCAGCGGACCACTATTATATCCGCGTACCGGAAGCCCTGTACGGTCCGTAATCATACGCGCCGTTGTGCCTGTTCCGCAAAGAAAATGATGTTTCAGTTCTTCCTTGTGTTCTTCGCACCATGCGATAATATCTGCCTTTTTGCCATCATGAGCAATCAGTGCAATGTTCTTTTGCTTACCTATCGTAAGTGTAATCTTGCTGTCGTCCATACAAACCTCCTACTGTCTTCCAATCGATGTTCAAACTCCCAGTGTCGCCGCCAAAACCACAACGAAGTTGGTCAGACCGTGTGCCACCATTACAACCCACAAACGGGAAGTCTTGACATACACGGCCGAAATCGCCATTCCCACCAGAAATCCATATAAAAATTGTACCACATTAAAGTGCATGATACCAAATAGAAATGCAGAAATAATCACTGCTGTTTTTGGAGAATACCACAGTTTCAACTGTCCACAGACAATTCCCCGATAAACCAACTCCTCCAACACCGGAATACAGATGCAGTTGGCGAACACTTTGCTAAAAAAATCTCCTGTGAAAAGTGTCTCATTGGCTGATGCATATCCTTCCGACACTTCCACCAGCGGCGTATGAGAAATCAGAAGATTTAATCCCACGCCCAAAAGCACAACCACAAGAATCATCAGCCCCTCTTTCGGTAACGCTGTGGAATCAAAGGCTTTTTCTGCGCGCACAATGGGCAGCTTCCGATAAATCTGCACCAAAAACGGAAGCGTCAGCAGGCTGGCAACACCAAGCCAAAACAGGCGATCCATTACACCGCCAAACAAAAAACACAGAACCATATAAAACACATTATATAAAACATAGTATACCAGAATTGGATATGCAATCTGCCAGACGCGGTTAATCTTCCATTCTTTCATACACTTTCCTCTCTTCCCATATCAGACGCTGTCTTGCCGCCCTGTCATAGTTCCTGATCCGCAAACGACTCCGTTGCCACCGGCATCTGTTCCTGCAACCGCATATACAAATCATAAATGGTACGCTGACACACCGGATGCACCATTCCCGGAGCGATCTGTACCAAGGGTTCTAAGACAAACAACCGATTACACATATCCAGATGTGGGATGATCAGTTCCTTCGTATTCATCCGCAGATCGTCATACAACAAAATATCCAAATCCAGCGTCCGCGGGCCCCAATGAATCTCCCTTTTCCGTCCGGCGTTCTGTTCCAGTTCCTGTAAAAAAGTAAGTAACTGTTGTGGAGACATCAGGGTTTCAAAAATGGCTGCACCATTTAAGAAATCATCCTGATCCAAATATCCGTAAGGCTTTGTCTCAATATAATCGGAGACAACCATACGACGCACATCAGGATGTGCCATAATCTGCTCCATGGCATCTGTCAAGAAGGTTTCCCGTGGCTCCATATTGCTGCCAAAAGAGATTGCAACCTGATGCCATGCCTTTTTCACCATCACGCCCACGCCGGAAAATTCCATGGGAATCGGTGCATTTGGCTTCGTAATCTTCAACTGTAAGGCCTGAATCCCCGGAAATGCATACATCAATGCCGTGGCCAGTTCATGGGCTGCCGTCTCAAGCAAATCATAGGATTTTTCTGTAAAATATTTCTTAATGAACAGACATACATTTCCATAATCCACCGTATTCGAAAGATCATCCGAATGTACCGCCTCTGCAAAGGATGTCTCTATGACACAATCCACAAGAAACATCTGCCCGTCATTTTTCTCCTGTTCGTAGACACCGTGATAACCGTATACCTGTAATCCTTCAATAAAAATCTGATCCATTTACTTCACCCGCTTCTCTCTTGTCCGTTCCAGCATACGGATAAACTGAACATTTTCCTTTACATCATGGACCCGCACAATCCCACAGCCATGAAATACGGCCTCTGCCGTCGTAGCCAAAGTGGCTGCCAGGCGTTCATCCGTAGGAATATGAAGGACATAATCTATCACGGATTTTCTGGATGTTCCAAGCAGCACCGGATACCCCAACGCCGTCAGGCGGTCCAGATTCCCGATGACCATCAGATTCTGTTCCTGCGTCTTGGCAAACCCCACACCCGGATCCAGAATAATCTGCTCTTTTGCAATTCCGGCATCCAACGCCCGCTGTATATCTTGTTGCATCTGACCTACAAATCCTTCCGGTGTCAGATCTTCCGAAATCTCCTTACGATTATGCATCAAGCAATAGGCAAGACCGCTATCTGCAACCATTTTGCCAAGTTGATCATCAAACTGAAGTCCCCAGATATCGTTCAACAGATCAATACCTGCCGCTATCCCTTCCGCTGCCACTGCCGACTTATAGGTATCCAGTGACACCGGCACATCAAATTCTCTTTTGACTGCCTCAATCACAGGAAGCACCCGGTCGATCTCCTCCTGATCGGTAATTCTGCGATGTCCCGGGCGCGTGGATTCCCCACCGATATCGATGATATCTGCGCCATCGTCCACCATCTGTTTTGTATGCAATAATGCTTTATCCAATGTGTCATAGTTACCACCGTCAGAAAACGAATCCGGCGTCACATTTAAAATACCCATGACATATGTATGGTGTTGAAAATCAAATTGTTTTGTTCCTATCTTCATATTCTGTATTCCTTTCTGGTCCTATACTGCTTATTTGATGTCGATCGTTACCATCCCAAATCACAAATCATCGGGATAATAATTCTGTAAAATGCGCTGCTCTTTTGGCCACTTACAATCCGACGCCGCCGAACACATATAACATTTCCGGGAAAACTGGTCTGCATAAGAGATCAACTCTCCCAACGTCCTAATCTGAAACGCCCTCGCATAGCGTACCTCTGCATCCTGACGTCTGCTATGGGCCAAAATGGCCTGACAGATCTCCTCGATTCTGGTGGATGGATAATCCAGTGCAAACAAAATCTCCCTGGCAAAAGCAGCGGATGCCTCTGCATGGGAGATTGTCTGTTCGTATTCCTGTACTCTTCCCATATCATGAAACAGCGCTGCCAAGGTAATCATCTCCTGGGGTATCGACAAACTGTTTTGTCCGGCAATCACCTTCGCAATTCTTGCCACCTCCTGAAAATGGGCCATATCGTGCCGGCAGAAGCAACGATCTTGTTCGTATGTCTGCAACACTTGCAACTGTCTAAGATAATAAGGATGTTGTAGTACCTCGTCTATGATGTCCATATTAAGCCTCAATCAAATGAAAAAAACGATCTTGAAGGGCAGTGTCCTCTTCAAAAACACCCCGCGTCACATAGGTCACGGTCTTACTTCCCGGTTTCTTGACCCCACGCATCGTCATACAGGTATGCTCTGCCTCCAACAAAACCATAACCCCCTTGGGATGCAGTTGTTCATCAATGGCATCGGCAATCTGTGCTGTCAATTGTTCCTGCAACTGGGGACGTCTGGCAAACACTTCCACTGTACGGGGAATCTTGCTCAGGCCAACCACTTCACCGTCCGGAATATATGCTACATGTGCTTTCCCAAAAAACGGAAGCAGATGATGTTCACAGGTACTATAAAATACAATATCTTTTTCCAGCACCATCTCGTTGTTTTGTGCATGGAAACGCTTAGCCAACGGCTCTGCCGCATCCATTTCCAGTCCGCCAAAGATTTCCTCATACATTCTGGCAACCCGGTCCGGTGTCTCCAGCAATCCCTCACGTGTAGGGTCTTCACCAATACCTTCCAGAAGCAAACGAACACCCTGTTTTATTTTTTCATGATCCATCATTCTCATGCTCCTTCATAAACTGCAACATGCAAGTCTTGAAATCCTGCAGGTAAGATAGGGAACCAAAGGCAATGATAACATCATCTTTCGCCTGCCACGCCTGCGCCACCGCCTGTTGCATGGACACGGATGCCACCGCATGATATCCCGACGCCGCAATCTCTGCGGCAAGAGCATCCGCCGAAAGTGCCCGGGGATTCGCCGGTGTTACCGTAAATACATGGGAAGCGTACGGCATAAGTAACTGCATCATTTCCTGATGCTCTTTATCTGCAAGTACACCTATTATATAAGTTATTGATTGATTTGTAAAATCTTTGCATATGGTCTCTTTCATACGCCTGGCCGCTGGCAGATTATGCGCTCCATCCAGATAAACTGACGGGTGCTCATGGATACACTCCATTCTCCCCGGCCACTGTGCGCATCGTATGCCCCGCCTGACCGAAGCATCCGATATGGCAATCCCCAAAGATCGAAGCATCCGAATCGTCTCCAGTGCAAGTACACTATTATCCAGTTGATACGTGCCCTGCATCTCTACCGTAATATCCGTAAATTCCATGTAAGAATACAGCAGTGGACATTCTTTGCTTATTTTAACCTGTGATTCCTTCGCAAAAGCAATGGA
This sequence comes from uncultured Roseburia sp., assembly GCA_945836255.1. Taxonomy (GTDB): domain Bacteria; phylum Bacillota; class Clostridia; order Lachnospirales; family Lachnospiraceae; genus Pararoseburia. The sequence goes on from CAMAKU010000005.1 coordinate 16,635, forward strand.
TGCCTCGACTGCTTTCGCGTGTTTCTTCAGAAGTTCTTCCACCGGCTCGTCCTGCCAGATGGATACGACGTGTCCGCCTTGTTTGATAATCCCTGCTTTCACCGTAGCAATATCCACCAGGGAATCCCCGAGAAACTGCATATGATCACGTCCGATGGATGTGAACACACTACAAAGACTACGGCTCAACACATTGGTCGCATCCGTTGCGCCCCCCATACCAACCTCAATTATGGCAAAATCACAGTGTTTCTCATAAAAAAGTAGATATGCAGCCGCTGTCTCAATCTCAAACAGTGTAGGAGCGATCCATCCTTCTGCCGACATTTGCTCACATATATCCGCAATCCGACAGAAATACGCGCAAAGTTCCTGCCGCTCCACCGGTACATCACACAGCAAAAAACGCTCCTCATAGGAAAAGACGGCAGGCGACGTATAGACACCCAGCCGATAACCTTGGGCAGATAAAATATTTCGGAGAAAACAGCAGACCGACCCCTTCCCATTGGTGCCTGCCACATGGATTACCGGAATCTGCTCCTGCGGGTCCCCCAGCCGATGCATTAGTTCATACATGGATGAAAGTCCAAGTACACTTCCCGACGCTGCCGCTTTTCTAAGAAACGTTTCTGCCCTCTTTTCCCATTCCATTATTTCTTAACACCTTTCGTGTCGCGATTCCCGATGTGTAGACGATTCAGTGCAATGTTCTTTCCTTTGACCTTTACCGTCTCATTTTCTCCCGGACGAATTACATGAATGGCACACAGGCTGTCGCCCTTTTCTAATTTCATACCGCGCACGCCGACAGCACCTTTTTTCTTTTCCGGAATGGTTGCCGCATCAATGCGTAGGAAGACATCTTTTTCACTTTGCATCACCAGCGTATCCTCAGGCTGTAACACAAATACAGAAAGAACCTCATCATCCTCTGCCAGTTTTGTGGCAGCAGTGGTACGCTTGGCCACATCAAATTCACCGCCATCCACCATCTTTAACATACTGTGTTTCGTACCAAAGATTAGTTTGTGCCCTTTCAGAGTGGAAATCGCCTCAATCAACAGATTCTCCTCTTTTGTTGCGTCGAAATTGCTGACATTATCAAGCGGTTGTCCCTTATCACGGAATTTACCAAAGGGCAAATCAAGGACCTTAATCAGATGCATCTGTCCCTTGTCAGTAAACAACGCCAATTTATCAATATTCTTACAGAAGATTATCTGTCTGCTCTCGGCCTCCGCCGCTTCTTTATTCCGTTCAAAGGTAGGCAGATCTACCACGCGGCCATAAGAAAACCGGTCAATCAGCACAGCCACATCAATCTCTTCCATAGGCTTCTCTTCCACCACTGCCTCTGCCACATTATCAATCACCGTGCGACGCTCTCTGGCATACTCTTTTTTATATGCTGTCAATTCTTTCATGATGACTTTAGCCATGGAACTACGGTTCTCCAGAATATCCGTATATTCCTGGATGTTCTGCATGGTTTTCTCATAATCATTCATCAACGCCTGGATCTCTAAACCAATCAATTTATAGAGGCGCATCTCCAGAATTGCGGTGGCCTGACGCTCCGTAAAATGCAGCCGCGCCGCATCTTTTTTTGACTGTTCGGATTTGAATTTGATTCCCTCGGTCTTTCCATCCACCAGACAGCCCTTTGCCATTTTCATATCCTTGCTTCCCCGCAGGATTTCAATGATAAGATCAATCACATCACATGCTTTGATCAGGCCTTCCTGGATCTCTTTTTTCTGACGCTCTTTTGCGAGCAGCGTCGTATATTTCCTCGTTGCCAGTTCGTATTGGAACTTCACATGATGGCGAATAATCGGAACAATCCCCATGGTCTCCGGCCTACCATCTACTACCGCCAACATATTCACGCCGAAAGTATCCTCCAGACGCGTCTTTTTGTAGAGTAGATTACACAGATTCTGGGCATCGGCTCCCTTTTTCAGGTCAATGACAATACGAATCCCCTCTTTGGAGGACTGATTGGAAATATCTACGATATCATTCGTCTTCTTCGTCTCCACCAGACTGTAAACATCATTGAGGAATTTGCCGATATTGGCACCAATCATCGGATATGGAATCTCCGTGATAATCAGACGTTCTTTTCCGCCCTTTACCTTCTCAATCTCCACCTTCCCCCGGATCTTAATCTTGCCTACACCGGTAGCATAAATGGCATGGAGATCATCCTGATTTACAATAATCCCGCCGGTAGGAAAATCCGGTCCCGGAATATATTCCATCATTTGTTTGGTATTGATATCCGGATTCTTCATGTACGCAATAACACCATCAATCACTTCCCCAAAATTATGGGGCGGAATACTGGTTGCCATACCCACGGCAATGCCTTCGGCACCATTGATCAGCAGATTCGGCACCTTTACCGGAAGCACTTCCGGTTCCTTTTCGGTCTCATCAAAATTAGGGACAAAATCCACCACATCTTTATCCAGATCTGCCAGATAGCATTCCTGGGTCACCTTCTGTAGACGCGCTTCCGTGTAACGCATGGCCGCCGCGCCGTCCCCTTCGATGGAGCCAAAATTACCATGCCCCTCCACCAGGGGCAATCCCTTCTTAAAATCCTGAGACATAACCACCAGTGCCTCATAGATAGAACTGTCGCCATGGGGATGATATTTACCCATGGTATCACCAACGATTCTTGCCGACTTACGGAATGGTTTATCGTAACGGATTCCCAATTCATGCATATCATAAAGTGTCCGTCGCTGGACCGGTTTGAGTCCATCCCGGACATCTGGTAGCGCTCTTGCTACAATAACGCTCATGGCATAGTCGATATAGGATTTCTCCATGATTTCCGAATATTCCATTCGTATTACTTTTTCCTGTTCCGCCATTTATATTATCTCCTCGTTCTATGTTATCGTTCCACGCATCCAATCCTAGATATCCAATTCGGCATCCCGTGCATGCTCATAAATAAATGCCCGTCTCGGCGGCACATCATTTCCCATCAACATCTCTGTGACATCAGACGCCATGCGACCGTCTTCAATCTCCACCCGCTTTAAGATTCTGCGTTCCGGATCCAAGGTTGTCTCCCATAATTGCTCCGCATCCATCTCTCCCAGACCTTTATACCGCTGCAAGGTAAAATTGCCCGTGTGACTCTTGCGGTAACGTTCCAATGCCGCATCATCATACAGATACTCTTCGTCCCCTTTTGCCGGAATCGCCTTATAGAGCGGCGGCATGGCAATATAGACATGTCCCTCATAGATCAGTTCCGGCATAAACCGGTAGAATAAGGTCAAAAGCAAGGTGGAAATATGTGCGCCGTCCACATCAGCATCCGCCATGATAATAATCTTATCGTAACGCAATTTCGTAATATCAAAATCATTGCCATAGCCTTCGGAAAAACCACATCCAAAGGCATTTATCATGGTCTTAATCTCTGCATTGGCCAGTACCTTATCAATACTTGCCTTTTCCACATTTAAGATCTTCCCGCGTATGGGCATGATAGCCTGATACATACGGTTTCGCGCCATCTTTGCAGAACCACCCGCAGAATCTCCTTCCACAATAAAGATCTCACATTTATCTGCATCCCGACTCTCACAATTGGCCAGTTTGCCATTGCTGTCAAAAGAGAATTTTTGTTTCGTCAAAAGATTCGTCTTGGCACGTTCTTCCGTCTTGCGGATCTTGGCTGCTTTTTCCGCACAGGAAATCACCGTCTTTAATGTGTCAAGATTACGGTCAAAATATAACTGGATTTCATCATTTGTCACCTTTGCGGTGGCTTTGGAAGCATCCTGATTATCCAATTTTGTCTTGGTCTGTCCTTCAAAACGCGGTGCCGGATGCTTGATGGAGACAACCGCAGTCATTCCATTTCGAACATCTGCACCATTGAAATTGGCGTCCTTCTCTTTTAGAATTCCCAATTCCCGGGCATAGTTATTGATAACTGTGGTAAATACCGTCTTGAAACCGGTAATATGGGTTCCGCCTTCCGCATTGTAGATATTGTTACAAAATCCCAGAATGTTTTCATGGAATTCATTGCAATACTGAAAGGCTGCTTCCACCTGAATTCCATCGGCCTCTCCGGAAAAATAAACCACATCATGCAGACATTCCGTATTCTTATTGATATCCTTTACAAATCCGATAATACCGTCCGGCTCATGATACTCCAGATGCTCCACCGGATCTTTGCGACAATCTTCAAAAACGATGGTCAGATTCGGATTCAGATAAGCAGTCTCATGCAAACGGCTCTTAATCTCATCTTCTTTGAAATTGGTCTTTTCAAAAATCTCCGGATCCGGAAGAAAATTAATCTTGGTTCCTGTTTTCTTTGTCCGCCCCAGCGTTGGCAAAAGACCTTTTTCCAGCGAAAGTACCGGACGTCCCTGTTCGTAGCGGTCATGGTGGATATAACCATCCCGGTAAATCTGTACATCCATATACGTGGACAACGCATTTACAACAGAAGAACCCACACCATGCAGACCACCGCTTGTCTTGTAAACACTGTCGTCAAACTTACCTCCCGCATGCAATGTGGTAAACACCACTCGTGCCGCAGAGACACCTGTGGCATGTAATCCAACCGGAATACCGCGTCCGTTATCTTCTACCGTACAGGAGCCATCCGCCTCCAGCGTAACATAGATTGTATCGCAAGCCCCAGCCAGATGCTCGTCCACAGAATTATCTACAATCTCATACACCAGATGATTTAAGCCCTTGCGTGAAACACTTCCGATGTACATCCCCGGACGCTTCCGGACCGCCTCCAGTCCTTCCAGAACCGCAATGCTGCTCTCGTCATACACATTCTTTTTAGCCATGTTCTAACCTCACCTATCATCGTATTCGGGTTGATAGACAACCCAAAGAATGCGCCTCATGGTTGTTTGGCGCATTCTGAAAATCCTATTCTTCTTATAATTTTGAATATCCAAAACCATTGACCATCGCCTCAATGGGAATGCCTTTCTTACAGTAAGGACATTCGTGTGGCGAAAACGTCTGATACCCCGGCAGATCCTCTGTGGTAAACAGAGGGAACACCTTGGTATCTCCCACATGATCCATCGTACCGAAAATCGTTGAGACACCTACTACATTCCCTCCGTAATATTCGATACATTCCAGACTTCTTCTGACCGTCTCCCCGGTTGTCATGGTCGCCAGCAAAAGCAACACATTCTTGCCTTCAATGGAAGGACGAATATTCTCTCGAAACAGCAACTGATTGATGCTGTTGACTTCCGGTGAAACAATATAAACCGTCTCATGTTTATTATTGTTGGCAAAATGTCCTTTTTCTAATTCCTCTGCCAAATAGGCTCCCAGCACCTCCGTTCCATCCATGCAAACGATGGTGTCTACCGTCGTCACATGATGAAGCATCTTGTTTTTGATGCTGCGGGCCGCCTCCCGCGCCTCATTGGCACGAACCTTTAACCGGGTCACATCAATATAGTAATTGATGTGGGAAGAACTGGTGGCAAAATGTCCCGGTGACGCATTCAATGTGATGGCACTGTCATTTTGCGCATAGAACTTCACCATTCTCTCTCGTATACTTTGTTTTGTATCTCCCATAACAATGACCTCCTACATTTTTCCGGTGGAGCCAAATCCACCTGCGCCACGATCTGTCTGATCCAGTGTGTCCTGTTCCTCAAATACCACATCCAGAAATGGCATCACTACCATCTGTGCAATCTTTTGTCCCGGCACAATCTTACGCGCCTCAGTACTGTCATTATGTAATGCCACTTTGATTTCGCCGCGATAATCCGCATCTACCACACCGGTACAATTGGCAGGGCGCAACCCCTCTTTGGCAGACAATCCGCTTCGGGCATAGATTCCTCCGAAATATCCATCGGGAATAGCAACAGCAATGCCGGTACCGATCATCTTGGTATCATGTGGTTCGATTACTTGATCCTCTGTAATGTCTGCAAACAGATCATACCCTGCCGCCGCAGCACTTCCCCGCTCCGGCATCTTCGCCGTATCTGTTAATTTTTTTAATGCTATATTCATTTTATTCTCCTCAATCACAATGTAGTATGACCTTCCCCTGTTTTTTTGATGCAGGGACATCAATGACGCGCTGGTTCTTGCTACCGCGCCAGTAAAGTTGTGTATCTTTCTGTTCCACAATAAATTCACCGTCTACCAAAACATCCACATCCTCTAGAACCGGAAGGTCTGCAATCGTCTCATAGACAAATCCGGTATACATCCAGATGGTCTTATCCGGAAACTTCTGACGTATCTCAGCGGCAAGCGACGTAACCTCCTCACGGTTGCCATAAAACAGCGGATCACCGCCACTGAACGTAATACCGGAAATATAATCCTTGGAAAGAGATTCAAACAATTCATCCTTCGCTGCCTGATCAAATTCCAGTCCGCCGTTGGGATCCCAGGTAATCGGATTCTGACAATCTTTGCAACAATGATCACATCCGGCAACCCACAAAACAACACGTAGCCCATCACCGTTGAGCATATCGTCTTTTGTAATATTATGATAACGCATTTATATCCACCTATGCTTACATGCTCTTTCTTTCTGCTATTTCTGCCATTTTTGCATCATTCAATCTGGTATCACCCTTGACACGGGAATAAGACAGATACCCATTCATTCGATCAATCTTGGTTAAATTGCGGCTTCCGCATACCGGACAAACATCCATCTCCAGTTCTTCATGTCCGCAATCATCGCAATAGGAAAGGGACAGATTAACACCCTCATAAAATCCCATATCCATAGCGCGACGTACCAGCGTCTTCACGGCTTCTTTATTATAGCCAATCGGGTATTTGACATACTGAATCTTTCCACCATTGGACAATTCCCAGAAACGATATTCCAAATCCTGCTTCTGAATTGGCGTAATATCTTCTGTCACATGACAATGAAAACTGTTGCTTACATATTCACGGTCTGACACGTTCTCCACAATACCATATTTTTTGCGGAACTGCTTCACCTGAAGACCGCAGAGATTCTCTGCCGGTGTACCGTAGATTGCATACAGATTGCCATCTTCTTTCTTGAATTCATTGATCTTGTCATTGATATGTTCCAACACCTCAATTGCAAATTGTCCGTCTTCCACCAAAGACTTGCCATTGTATAATTCCTGCAATTCATTTAATGCCGTAATACCAAAAGATGCCGTGGCAGACTTTAAGATTGGCTTGATCTTGTCATTGTAATTCAGGTGTCCGCCATAGAATCCACCTTCACAATAAGCCAACGGGTTGGTGGATGCACGCATCTCGCCCAGATAAGCATAGGTGCGAATATGAAGCTTACGTATCAATTCCAGATAATAATCCAACACTTCATAGAAATCTCTGCTCTCCTGTCTTGCCTTCGCAAGAATCATGGGCAGATGCAGGCTGACGGCACCGATATTAAAACGGCCCACAAAGACCGGCTTATCTTCATCATCCGCCGGATGCATACCGCCTCTTTCATACCATGGTGAAAGGAACGCACGACATCCCATGGGACTGATAATCTCACCATACTGCTTATACATGCTTGCCACATATCCTTTACCGGTCAGACTCAACCAATCCGGATACATGGTTCTGCGTGAGCATTCGATTCCCGCGTCAAAAACATCCTCCAGTTCCTTCCCCGGTCCATGGAGATTCTCATCATATAAAAAGACAATCTTCGGGAACAATACCGGCTTTTTATGGCCCTTCTTTCCCTGCCCATTCATACGCACACGTAACATACAGATGGTAGCCATCTTGGCAAAACGTGTTCTTCCTGTACCGGCAGTCACCGTAATAAACGGATAATCACCACGGCTGCTGGCAACCGTATTGAACTTGTATTCCCATCCCTGGAATCCCTGCTCAAAATCTCTTTCCACATCCTGATATGCAATTTCCTCCGCCTTTTCCTGCGTCAGACCAAGGGAAACATATTTTTTCACATATTTTTCAAAAGACAATTCTGCATATTTGTCCAGAATCAAATCCGCGCTGGGAACAGTAAATCCACCATACTGCTGACTCGCCGCACTCAGTACAATATCACCGATCACATCAAATGCCACATCCAGTGTCTTTGGCTCGTTATACCAGATGTTGCCCATCTCAAAACCGCCCTCTAAGACTTCTTTCACATTAAACAGACAACAGTTCATCGTATCACGTCTTGCAGACATATCATGGATATAAATATAACCGTCTCGAATCGCCTGTATCTCCTCTGTGGTAAGGAAAAACTTCTTGTACAATTCACGATTGAATTCATTAAAAATCAGGCTGCGCTTCGTAGATACCAACGCACTGTCGGTGTTGGCATTCTCTTTATCACCAATGTACATGATCGACTGACTCTTCGTATAGACATCATCCAGCATCTGTACAAAATCCTGCTTGTAATTACGATAATCGCGATAACTCTTGGCAACCGTAGGATTCACGCGTTCCAATGCACCTTCAACAATATTGTGCATCTGTGCAATCTCTACCTTCTCAATCCCCAAAGCATACACTTTCTCTTCCACGAACTGGCAGATAAACTTTTCTTCCTCTTCCGTAAAGTTAATCATCACTCTACAAGCCGATTTATTGACTGCATCAACAACCTTCTGAACATTGAAATCTTCCAGCGTTCCGTCTTTCTTAACTACTTTAATCAATGTAAAATCTCCTCTCCCGAAATATCTATATGTCGTCTTCACCGTGTGAATCCGCACAACATATTGTGTTCTATCATCCATTCTAGCATCATGATATTTTCTCGTCAATGACTTTCATCAGAAAAAGAGAACAATTTTTGTCTACCACCCAATCACGTCAATTTCTGATTTTTTATCACGTTCCATCAGACTGCGAACAGCTGTCTTTGGATCCTTGCCGAAAAAGAGCACCTGATTCACCTGTTCGATAATCGGAAGCGTCACCTGATATTTTTCTCCCAATGACAATGCCGCCTTGGCAGAGTAAACCCCTTCCACCACCATATGTACCTGATGCATGGCTTCCTCCGGTGACAATCCCTGCCCAATCAACATCCCGGCTTTCCGGTTACGACTGTGCTGGCTGGAGCAGGTGACAATCAAATCCCCGGTGCCCGCCAGACCACTCAACGTCTCTGCATTGCCTCCCATAGCAAGGGCAAGGGCAGAAATCTCACGAATCCCACGGGTAATGAGGGCCGCTTTCGTGTTGTCTCCAAATCCCAACCCATCGGACATTCCCGCCGCCAATGCAATCACATTCTTCAGAGAGGCACCGATTTCAATGCCTACGATATCTGGACTGGTATAGACACGAAAGACATCATTCATAAAACAATTCTGGATATATTCTGCCACATGACGTTCCTGTGCACCGGCAACCACCACAGTTGGCAGACCAAGAATGACTTCCTCTGCATGGGATGGCCCACTCAGCACACCAATGGACTGCTTCTGTCCCAGAACATCCATAAGAATCCCACATTGCGTCAATAAGGTCGTCTCCTCAATTCCCTTAGATACACTGCATAAGATCTGGGACGACTTTAGATATGGTTTGATACGTTCCGCCGTCTGTCGTGTCGCCGTGGACGGTACAGCAAGCACCAATAACTGTGCCCCCTCCACCACCTCTTCCATGTCACCGGTAAACCGAAGCGCCTCCGGCAATGTAATGCCCGGGAGTTTATCGCATTCTCTTTTTTCCTGCATATACTGCACCTGTTCCCACCGGTGAGACCACAGGATGACCTCGTTGCCGTTCTGACACAACAGCACTGCAAGCGCTGTTCCCCAACTGCCTGCACCAATTACTCCAATTTTTGCCATGACATCCTCCTAAAAAACAGTCTGGCTCCCCTCAAAGTCTCCTATACGACAAAATAATTACAGATGCACCTTGCAAAATGCATCTGTAATCTTTAGTCTCTCTTTGATTTAAAAGAAAATTTATTCTCATTGCCATGCAGCAGTCGTTTGATGTTACTCTTGTGCAAATAAATGGCAAGGAGACAGGCAAACGCCACAAGAACCTGAGCCTCCAGTAAATCTCCCGGTGCAAACGAAAGCCACCCAAGATTACCAAATACAATCACCTGCACCAAAAGACACAGTGACGCAAGAATCGATCCTAACGATACATAGCGTGTCAGTGCAACGGTTATGACAAATACCAGTACACAGATGGGCACACATTTTGGAAACAATGCCACGATCATACCAAAACTACAGGCAATTCCTTTGCCACCTTTAAACTTCATAAAGAACGGAAAATCATGCCCCAAAATCGCACCAATGGCACCATATAACTGCAACAGAGCAATATGCTCCGGCTGTGACTTGTGGAACAACAGCCAGACAACCACCACCGCCGCCACACATTTCAGACAGTCAAACAGAAGGGTAAATGCTCCTGCTTTGATTCCCAGAATCCGCATCGTATTGGTGGTTCCCACATTACCGCTTCCCTGTGTCCGGATATCCACATCTTTCGCCTTGCCAAACAGATAACCCGATAAAAACAAGCCAAAAACATATCCGATTAAAAGCGCGATGATTCTTGTAATTACCATATCAGTCATCCTTTCTCTCCCTGATAATGAACTTGAGTGGTGTTCCTTCAAAGCCAAACGCATCACGAATCCGATTCTCAAGGTATCTTGTGTATGAAAAATGCATCAATTCCTTATCGTTGACAAAAATAACAAACGTGGGTGGTTTGACCGCCACCTGTGTCACATAGAAGATCTTCAATCTCCTTCCTCGGTCCGAAGGCGGTTGCTGCATTGCCACTGCTTCCGTGACAATCTCATTTAACACACCGGTCGCAATGCGCATGGAGTTGTTCTCAATGACTGCATCAATCGTCTCATAAATCTTGCCCAGGCGCTGTCCCGTCAAAACAGAGATAAACATAATCTGTGCATAAGGCATAAAAGAAAGCGTCTGCCGGATCTTCTCCTTGTGTTTGTAAATGGTCTTGTCATCCTTTTCGATCGCATCCCATTTATTGACTGCAATGATAATACCTTTGCCCCGTTCATGGGCAATCCCGGCAATCTTTGCATCCTGTTCCGTCACACCCTCCGTCGCATCGATCATGACAATGACCACATCTGCCTTTTCTACCGCAGACACTGCACGAATGATACTGAAACGCTCCAGTTCTTCTTTGATCTTACTCTTACGGCGCAATCCTGCCGTATCAATGAAAATATATTCCTTGCCGTGATACTTCACCTTGGTATCCACCGCATCCCGCGTTGTTCCGGCAATATCCGACACAATCACACGATTCTGTCCCACCAAACGATTGATCAACGATGACTTACCTACATTAGGCTTGCCCACAACGGCAATTTTCGGGATCTCATCCTCCCCGTCCTCTGCCGAATGTTCCGGGAAATACTGAACCACCTGATCCAGCATATCGCCCAGACCAAGCATGGACGATGACGATATGGGAATCGGCTCACCAATTCCCAGATTATAGAACTCATAGACATCCGTCATGTACTTTTCAAAACTGTCAACTTTATTGACTACCAGCACCACCGGCTTCTGGGAACGGCGCAGCATATCTGCCACTTTGGCATCGGCATCCACCAGTCCCTGTCTGACATCTGTCATAAAGATAATGACATCCGCTGTATCAATGGCAATCTGCGCCTGCTCGCGCATCTGACTGATAATCACATCCTTAGACTCCGGCTCAATACCACCTGTATCAATCATGGTAAATTCATAATCCAACCATGTAATATCTGCATAGATGCGATCCCGTGTAACACCGGGCGTGTCTTTTACAATTGAAATCCGCTCTCCGGCTAACGCATTAAATAACGTGGACTTTCCCACATTCGGCCGCCCGACAATAGCAACAACAGGCTTACCCATAGTATCCTCCATATCTGAATCTATACTGATCTATTCCAATAATAATTTGACGAAATCTTGTCCGCTTGATTTTACAATATCTACCTGAACTTGTAAAGCCAAACTTACCTGTGCTAAGGTCACATCATCCAGAAAATCCTGCTCCTCCATGCGTACCATATTCTGTGGAATCAGCAGGCGACTGCCTAAGGGCTGATTCTGTAACTGAGCAATGAGATCCTGTCCGGTAATCAGTCCGGATACCGTAATCTGTTCTCCAAAGTAATCGTTGCGAATGGGATACACATGAATCGTTATCTTAGGAAATTTTTCCATAAACTCATCACAAAGCATCTGGATATACGGTGCCGCAAGCCGACCGGTAGCAACAGACACTTCACGTCGCCTGAGCATTAGATGATTCTTCTCCTCAGAGAGCGCCTGACGAAATTCATCCATGAGCAGCCGAAGCATACCGACGCCATTTTCCAATTGCAGATAACCGTCATAGCGCTCCTCTGGCGGCAGATCATAACCGGCAATCAGATACCATTCATCGGAAGCCTGTACAAAATGCGTTCCATGCTTGGCGTAACTAATATCCTGCCATTTGTGAATGGTTGCTAACACTTCTCTTGCATCTGCCTGCTCAAATGGTTCCAAAGGATAGAGTCCCTCCCGAAATTTGGTCAGGCCCACAGGAACCACCGACAAACTCTGCATATAGGGATAAAAAGACAGCAAATCTTCGATGGACTTTTCCAACGCCGCACCATCATTGACTCCCTTGCATAGAACAATCTGAGCATTCATCTCCAATTCGGCATCTGCCAGCATCTGAATCTTTTCCAGAATATCTCCTGCAAACCGGTTATGCAACATCTTACAGCGAAGTTCGGGATCTGTGGCATGTACGGAGATATTGATAGGTGCCAGATGATATGCAATGATGCGCTGCAAATCCTCTGTTTTCATGTTTGTCAATGTAACATAGTTTCCCTGTAAAAAGGAAAGTCTCGTATCATCGTCCTTAAAATAAAGCGTATCGCGCATTCCCGGCGGCATCTGGTCAATAAAGCAAAACATGCATTTATTGTGGCATGATTTGTAATCATCCATCAATCCGTTTTCAAAAGTAAGACCAAGATCTTCTCCCTCTTCCTTTTCTAACTGCAAGGTCACCTCACGCTTATCCGGCTTGATCAGAAGTAAGGTAAGAACCGGCTCGTCCTCATAATAGTAATAATCAAAAATATCCTGAAGTTCCACTCCATTGATCTGTTTCACAATATCCCCCGGTTCCAGTCCCGCACGTTCTGCCGGACTCCCCGGTACCACAGAAACAATCTGATGTGATGTCATATTCGTCATACTCCATTCCGCTGCACAAAGCAGCACATTTTTCTCCCTGGTTTACGAATCCGCGATCATCAGAAACGCTCCCAGATTGCCCCTCTTCCCACAGGAAGCCCTATGCGAAAAAAGTAACTTTGGATTGCAGCAGGTACAAATATTCGTCGTTGCAATATGCTCCGGCAAAACACCTGCATCTTCCAACACAATGGCATTGGCTCGCCACAAATCCAGTTGATATTTCTTATGCTCCTTCGGTATCAAAATCTCATCCACATGATGTGCAAAGGTCTGTCGAAATTCATCTGCAACATCTTCACTGACCTCATAGCAGGACTGACAAATTGACGGGCCGATGGCACAGAGCAACTCCTGGGGCTTGGTACCAAAACACTCCTGCATTTTTTGCACGGTGACCTCGCCCATACGGTTTTTCGTTCCCCGCCACCCGGAATGGGAAAGGCCGATGGCATGATGCACCGGATCTACAAAATACAGTGGCACACAATCGGCATAAAAAGTTGCCAGCAACAATCCCGGCTGATCGGTCACCAAACCGTCAACATCCGTATAATCTCTGGCACAAACAATTCCTTTTCCGGCATCGGAAGCATCCACCCGGCGGACATTGACCGTATGGGTCTGGTCTGAAGTGACAATATGTGCCGAATCCGTCCCCATGGCCTCTGCCACACGACGATAATTCTCCATCACCGCTTCCGGATCATCCCCGCGGGTAAAACTTAGGTTCAGGCTCTCATAAATACCCGTACTGACACCTCCTGCCCGGGTGGTAAAACAATGCCGCACCCATGGCAGGGGCTCAAATATGGAAAAGGAAAGCAACGGCAACACATGACCGTCTGCAAGCCCCACTTGCTTTTCAGTTATCACTCTTTGTTGATTTGTCAGTTTCATCATCCAATATACGGGAACGCATTTTGATACAGGGTAATTGTCTCGCCTAAAATGGCAACCATATCGAAGCGAACCTGCTTCTGTGCCATGTTCGGATGCGTCAACAAATAATAATCCGCGACGCGACAGATACGCCGCTGTTTGGAAATTCCCACCGCTTCTTCCGGAGTTCCTGCCCTTTGATTGGTGCGATACTTCACCTCCACAAAGCATAGGTAATCCCCCTCTTGTGCAACAATATCCACCTCGCCTGTACGACACCGATAATTCAACTGCAACACCGTATAGCCACACTGTGTCAGATACGCTGCCGCATACTGTTCGTACTGTGTCCCAATGCTACGTTTATTTGTTCCCGTTTTTACAGCCTCCCATCCAATTTTGCTTTTACTTTCTCCATGCCATCAACAAAAACAAGAATTTCAGCAACCACTTCATATAATTCCGGTGGTATCGCCTCCCCGATATCAAATTTCGACAACGTGTCTGCCAATTCACTGTCCTGATAAAAAGGCACGTCATTCTCTTTTGCCGTCTCGATGATTTTGTCAGCCACATGACCTTTGCCCGTGGCCACAATCTTCGGAGCCGTATCGCCAGGCTCATACGAAAGTGCAACCGCTGTTTTCTCTTTGGAAAAATCCTTCGGTTTCCAAGTGCGTTCTTCCATCCTTATGCCCTCACATCAAACGAATAACGGTGCAACTCGCCTCCCGTCTTTTCGTCACGTTTTAACAGATCTTCCACAAAATCTATGGGTTTCGCCGCATGATTCAATTGCATGTGGCAGATGTACCCTTTGTCCGCCAGCCGTTCCTCCAACAGATGCATATTCTCTGACAGTAACGTCAGGGTCTGATCATTGTCCAGATACCAGTCAGTCTCCACATTGCGATGCAGCATCCGCACAGAAATATCCACACCCCCTAGTGCATCCATTTGAAAATGAAGGAAGGCACTAAGTTCATCCTCTTCCCCTTTCTGTCCCGCCGCATTCCGATAGACAAACAACTCACTATTGACATTCTGTCCACGGAGACGAATCGGCACCTGCACATAGGCATACACCTGATTTAATTGATTCATAAACTCAATATTCTGGGACAGCATACCGGCTGCTTTCTGCACCGTTTCTCCCGCTTTCGGGAATTTGTCCACCATCTGTTCCAGTTGCAGTAATTGCTGTTCCATCCGCTGATATAAATGTTTGACACTATGTGGCGTATTGAGTTCCTTCGGCTCCATGGTCCACTGTTGTGTCATCATCTGTGACAGCAATTTCTTGTAGCCTTTGTCTGAAACCACCGATACAAACTTCTCCCGCGTCACCTCGCCTGCGTGTTCACTGAAATAGGAAGCCAGCGAAGACAAAAAAGCATTTACATCCACCGCAGGACGCATCTGCCCGTTCTCGGTAAAATACTGGGGATGGCTTTGCAAAAATGCGGGAAATGCCGCCAACTGCTTCTGCAGGGAAGCAAACTCCTGAGGCGGTAATGTATTGCCGATGGTCCCTTGGGCATATGTATCCATCGGTTGTAGTTCCTGCGTCAATACAGCGGCTTTTTCTGATAATATCTGCAAGGATTGGGAATGCGCCTGTTGTGCCGATTCTGCACCAATTTCTACCTCCTGTGCCTGCATCGCACTCTCACTCTGCGACGTAACATCCGATGCCGAAGTCATTTGCTCCGGCATCCGTTCCTGGTCATTGACGAAAAAACCAATCCACTGCCGATTGCACTGGATGCTGTCGGCCAGAGTGATTCTTTCATCTGCAAACATTTGAGGCAGCGTGTCCACCAGTTGTTGCATCTGGGTAAGCACTTCCCTTTGATCGGTCTTATAATTTTCAAACTGGACAACATTGACATCGGTGAGCGGGATCTCCAATTTGCTCATCTCCACCACCGTTGCCGGATCTGCCTCTTGCAACTGCAAAATCTGTCGGGACATATCCTGCAAACTTTTGGCATCAATGGGCATCTGCTGTTTCATCATGGCATTGACCATATTCAGATTCTTCTCGTTCACGGCAAGATTCGCCGCATCCAGTGCCTGCATTAACGTAGGATTGCCCAAATTGCCTCCCAGCGATACCGGTTTGATCCGAATCTGTGTACCGTCATTAGATTTTACCTGAAAAAAAACAGACTGCCCCTTTTGCAATGGCAGTCCCACATCCAGGCGCGCCGTTATATTCTGCCCGCTGCTCAGTCCCAGAATCACCTGCGTACCCTTAATACTATTGACCGTACCTTCAAAAATATTTCCGGGCTGTAATTGTTTCACAGCCTCCACCAACTGCTCAATCCCTTTCGTCCCTGTCGAGATTTCACTTCCCGCAGCCAGATTATTCTGATATTGAACCAGTAAATCAGAAACCTGCATACACTTTCTCCCCGTATCTCACTGGATCCCATCCGTAAAATGTCCGATAAAACTTCGCCGATGAATGGGACTCGGACCATATTGCTTCAATGCCTCAATATGCTCCTTTGTTCCATAGCCTTTGTTTTGTGCAAACCCATACTCCGGCATAATCTGATCATATTCTTTCATCAAACGGTCACGTGTCACTTTGGCAATGATACTTGCCGCCCCAATAGATACACTTTTCGCATCTCCTTTGATAATGGGCACCTGCTTGATGGCAACCTCCGGAATGGTAACTGCATCGTTTAATAATATATCGGGACAAACCTGCAATTCATTGATAGCCTCACGCATGGCAATATACGTTGCCTGAAGAATATTGACCTCATCGATCTGTTGCGGAGATGCCATACCGATACCCACCGCGATGGCTTTTTCCATAATCTCTTCGTAGAGCATTTCCCGTCTCGACTCGCTCAATTTCTTAGAGTCATTGATATAAAAAATCTTGCAATCTTTCGGAAGAATAACTGCTGCCGCACAAACCGGACCTGCCAGGGGGCCTCTGCCCACCTCATCAATCCCGCAAATCATGGGATAATCCGCCTCATAGAGATGTTCATAGTAGCGAAGTTGCTCCAAGCGTTCCTCTTCTTTACGCATTTTTTCCAGACGTTTCTGTGCTTGTCCGATAATCTTGGATACCCCGGGGCGTCCGTCGCGAATATATTCCTCAATAAAGGCCGGCAGCATCTGTTCATCCGCCGCCTGATACTCCTGCTGTATCTCCTTAATCTTTTTCTCCCGTTCCATGATTCCACCTCACACTACTGATGCTTGATTACTGTCATTTTATTAAACGGATAAATGCGTACCCACGCTTTCCCTACAATATCCTCCCGCTGAATCGGGCCAACCACCTCAAATCGGCTGTCTGTACTGTTGTTGCGGTTATCTCCAAGAACAAAATATTCATCATCTCCCAGTTCAATGGGCGTGGAAGCCAACCCAGCATCGGATATGGTCTCCATACCATAATTCTCCTGCAGGAGCACCCCATTGATATAGATTTCCCCTGCCTCATTGATCCAGACGGTCTCCCCCGGCAGACCAATAATTCGCTTTATGTAGTAGGTATTCTGTTCATACTTATAAGGAAAGATAATGATGTCAAAACGTTCCGGATCATGAAAACGATAAGAAATCTTGTCTACGATTAGATTATCACCGTCACTTAAGGTAGGCTCCATGGAAGAACCATTAACGCAGGAACGCTGTCCTACAAAAGTAATAATCAAAAAAGAGATTGCAAAAACGGCCACAATATAAATCAGTGTAGTCAAAACCTCATGCGCCAGCGATTGCTCCTCATTCGTCTGCTGTTTCATTGAATCATTCATCCTTTCATCCTTCCATCCGTTCCTGTCATTCAATCTGCTATCTTAGGACATACCATCTGTCTCTGTTGTTTTCTCTGCCATCTCGGGAAATTCCAGTGATATCTTCCCCAGCGCTCCGCTTCGAAAATCATCCAACACCGCCAGTGCCGCTTTATTATAATCCAGTACATTGCCCTTGGAACGGCAATTCCGTTGTATCGCAATCTGTTCTAAGATGTTTGCCTCCGCTGTCTTTTCATCAATCTGGTAACGCTGTGCCAGTGCCCCCGGATATCGCTGCGACAGTATCTTACACAATTCCACGGCCAGTTCTTCCGTCAGAAGCAGTTCATCCTTGATGGAACCAATGCATGCCAGATGCAACCCCACTGTCTGATCTTCAAACTTGGGCCATAAGATTCCCGGTGTATCCAGCAATTCTACATTCTTATTCAATCGAATCCACTGCTTTCCCTTGGTCACACCTGGCTTATTGCCGGTTTTTGCACAAGCTTTTCCTGCATAAGAATTGATAAAGGTGGACTTACCCACATTGGGAATCCCCACCACCATGGCACGAATGGGGCGATTCTTAATTCCCCGGGCACGATCCCGTTGCATTTTCTTTTCACAGGCATCCATGATGACCTGCGTGATTTCTTTCATACTTTTGCGGTTTCTTGCATCCAGTGTAACCACAAAATATCCCTGTCCCAAAAAATAATCTTTCCACTGTGCTGTCACGCGATCGTCTGCCAAATCCGCTTTATTCAGAAGAATCAGTCTCGCTTTTTGCCTGCCCAGTTCGTCAATATCCGGATTGCGGCTGCTGACCGGGATTCTGGCATCAACCAGTTCAATCACCAGATCAATCAACTTGATATCTTCCTGCATCTGTCTTTTTGCTTTGGTCATATGACCGGGATACCATTGAAATTCCATAACGTCTCCTATTGAATCGGTCCAAAACTGCCCAAAGACAGCACAAACCATACTTTGCCCACAATATCACTACGCGAAACATTTCCCACCGATTCATATCGGCTGTCTTCGCTGTTATTTACATTGTCCCCCAGCACAAAATACTCATCTTCCCCTAAGGTAATAACGGTTGCTGCCCGACCTGCCTCCTGAATGGAAGCATCTTCCTGCCGCAAGCGGGTCACCTGTTCATTGACGTATAAACGCCCATTGGCAATCAGAACCGTATCCCCCGGCACGGCAACAATACGCTTGATGCTGTAATTAGCATTGACATTACCTTTCGGATAAAAGGCAATTACATCCCCTCTCTGCGGCTCCTTCAGATGATAGGTCACCCGATTCAGCCAGACATTGCCATTCTCAGGAATGGTATCTGCCATAGACTCTCCGGCACATGAAACCCGTTTCCCAAATCCCGCCGTCAGCCCAAAGGCCAAAAGCACCACCAGCGCAATCTGTAATGCCCATATCAGATAGTATCTTACGGCATCTCCCTGAATCTTATGACGCCTACGCCGAAAATTTAGTCCATCGCTGATATGGAGTTTTCTTTTGAAATGATCTATATAGATACGAATCTGTCTTCTATTCATGTAACTTTCCTTTATCTATCCCAAATCGTTCGGCTCCGTCACACTTTGGCCAAACTCATAAAATACGAATCCTATAATAATATACACGAAAACAAAAAAAAGAACAACCACCATTGTGGTTGTTCTCTGTCAGGTCTGATTACTGAACCAATTCTTTTACCTTAGCTCTCTTACCTACACGATCTCTCAAGTAGTTCAACTTCGCACGTCTTACCTTACCACGACGAACGACTTCAATCTTCTCTACATTTGGGCTGTGTAATGGCCAAGTCTTCTCAACACCGACACCGTTAGAAAACTTTCTTACGGTAAATGTCTCGCGGTTGCTGCCGCCCTGTCTCTTTAATACGGTACCCTCGAATACCTGAATTCTTTCGCGGTTACCTTCCTTGATCTTAGCATGTACTCTTACCGTGTCTCCTACATGGAACTCGGTAATTTCCGGCTTTAACTGCTCAGCTTCGATGTTCTTGATAATTTCGTTTGCGTTCATTTGTGACCTCCTAAATAAATTATTTTGACGTTCTTAATACCATCGTACCAGAGGACCATCTCTTTTCACAACTCATAGATAGTACCATAGTTTTGGGCAAAACACAAGTATTTCTTATGATATTTCCCGTTTTTCATGAAATATCGTCCATTCCACACCTGTTCAATCAGTAGGCCCATTCCACCCATGCTCCTGCAAAAAATCAATCTCTTTGGGCGAAAGTACCGCTGCATCCAACAAATCCGGCCGATTGACCAACGTGCGAAGCAACGATTGTTCGGCACGCCATGCATCCACCTTGGCATGATCGCCGGAAAGTAGAATCGGAGGGACTTTCCTTCCTTTCCATTCTTCCGGTCTGGAATACTGGGGATATTCCAACAAATGATTCTCAAAAGATTCCGTCTCCTTGGATTCCTGATTGGACAAAACTCCCGGAACCATACGGGCAATGGCATCCACCATCACCATGGCGGGCAGTTCCCCTCCCGTCAGCACAAAATCCCCAATTGAAACATAGTCCGTAACAATTTCATCCAACACACGCTCATCCACACCTTCGTAATGTCCACAGAGCAGAATCAGGTCTTCTTCCGTTGCAAAAGACTTGGCATCCGCCTGACAAAATCGTCGTCCCTGTGGCGTCAGATAAATGGTACGAACCCCCTTGCCTACTCTGCGAATCACAGAGCACCACGCATCATAGATTGGCTGCGCCTGCATCACCATCCCCGCGCCACCGCCATAGGGATAATCATCCACCTTACCATGTTTGTCTGTTGTAAAATCCCGGATATTAATTGCCTCGATCGACAGCAGCCCCTTATCCACTGCTCTTCCGATGATGCTCGTGGAAAGTCCTTGCATGACCATTTCCGGAAATAATGTCA
This sequence comes from uncultured Roseburia sp., assembly GCA_945836255.1. Taxonomy (GTDB): domain Bacteria; phylum Bacillota; class Clostridia; order Lachnospirales; family Lachnospiraceae; genus Pararoseburia. Next base: position 37,524 of record CAMAKU010000005.1, read on the forward strand.
ATATATAAAATCTCATACGAACCATGCTCCCAAACACAACTGTTCCAACGGTAATTAAACATCCAAAAGACCATCAAGCAGGTGAACCTGCATCCTGCCATTTGCCACGTCAACATCCCTAATACACTCATGGATGGCCGGAAGTAACAACTCTGTTCCATCCTCAGCCAAAACCACATAGACATCGTTGGCGCCGGTGGAAATCACATCTGTGACATTCCCCAGCATCTGCCCCTCATCGGTGACCACCGAAAGGCCGATAAGATCCGCAATAAAGTATTCGTCTTTTTCACATGCCACCCGATTCTCCTTGGTCACATAAAGTCCGCACCCTTTATATTTTTCCACATCATTGATATTATCGTAGCCTTTGAATTTGAGAATCACAAGATTCTTCTGGGGTCTGACCGATGTCACCTGAAGCGTGATCTTTTCTTTTCCGGTATCCAAAATCAGATCCTTCATATTCTTAAAGCGGTTAATGTCATCCGTCATCGGAAAGACCTTGACCTCGCCACGCACCCCATGGGTTTGTGTGATGGCACCCACCTGATAATAGTCCATGTTTGTATGCTCCTTTCAAAAAAATCCTTAAATACCGCGCCGCGCACAGTATTTAAGGACTGCAAAAAAGTTCTTATGTGTTAGACAATATCTACAACAACTTTCTTGTCTGATTTTGAGGCAGCCGCCTTCACCACAGAACGAATCGCCTTGGCAATCCGTCCTTGCTTGCCGATTACCTTACCCATATCGGATGCTGCCACATGAAGTTCAACAACAATCGTCTTGTCATTCTCCGTTTCTGTCACAACGACTTCGTCCGGGCAATCTACCAGTGACTTTGCAATTACTTCAACTAATTCTTTCATCACCCTATACCTCGTTCTTTCAATGCCTATGTTCTACTGATTATTTTTCAATACCAGCCTGCTTGAAAATTCTTGCAACAGTATCGGTAGGCTGAGCGCCGTTGGCAAGCCACTTCTTAGCAAGTTCTTCATTTACATGATACTCTGTCGGATCCTGTGTCGGATCATAAGTACCAATCTCTTCGATGCACTTGCCATCTCTTGGTGATCTGGAATCTGCTACTACAATTCTGTAGAAAGGATTCTTCTTCTGTCCCATTCTTCTTAATCTAATCTTTACTGCCATTTTTGTTCCTCCTAAAAAATAAATATGTTTATGTTAAAAAGGAAATTTCATTCTTCCTCTTTTACCACCCATCATACCAGGCATCTTCTTCATCATCTT
>CAMAKU010000006.1 GCA_945836255.1 uncultured Roseburia sp.
GCGTAGTTCTGGAATACCATTGCGATATCACGATCCTTCGGCTCTACGTCGTTCATGCGCTTGCCGTCGATAATCAGATCGCCGCTGGAAATATCTTCAAGACCGGCAACCATACGAAGGGTGGTAGACTTACCACATCCGGAAGGACCAACGAAGATGATAAACTCTTTGTCTTCGATGTCCAGATTGAAATCCTTAACGGCATGGAAACCGTTGGGATATACTTTGTTAATGTTCTTTAAAGAAATACTTGCCATAATGAAAAACCCTCTCTTACTCTAAATGTTATTTTACAATGAATTCATCAATATCCGCCAGAATAGCATCCAAGTCTGTATCTTTCTGAATATTCAGTGTAAGATTCTGGGAAAGATCCAGACTAAAAATACCCATGATGGACTTCGCATCAATGACGTATCGGTCGCAAACCAGATCGAAATCATTATCATAGGTGGTAATGACATTGACAAAACGCTTTACCTTGTCAATGGAATTGATGTTTACGGTAACTGATTTCATAGATAAATCTCCTTTCTATGTCAAAAAATAACAACTCCACTAAAGGATGTCTTCATTATAAGAAAAGCAGGACGCGGTGTCATCGTTAATCTAACCGAAAAAACAGAGCAAAGTTCGTTATTTTGACTTGCAGGCGTCTTACTGTGGAAAATATACTTTTTTTCACCTTTTTTAAGTGGTATACTATTGAATAAGCATCGACTATATGATGGGAAGGCCGATTGAGGGAGATAATTTATGGAAACAATCAAATATACAGGCAAATTAAAATGGTATTTTCAGGCGCCGATTTATATGATCGCGTTATTTGTGATTGGAGATGTTCTTGTCTATTTCCGAAATATCAAGTATGGAGCGGTGATTACCGTATGTATCATCATTTATGCGATTGTGGTTCTACTGTTGTATCATTCATGTGCGGCGCGGCTAAATGAGGAGATTATCCACTTTGCCACCCATTACGGAACGGTACAAAAGGAATTGCTGGACAAGTTTCAGATCCCATACGCATTGATGGACTATACCGGCAAGATCTTGTGGATGAACGAGGAATTTTCCCGGATCACCGGCAGGGATAAGCATTACAATAAGTCAGTGACATCCATTTTCAGTGAGATTACACGGGAAGAGATCGAGAAGGCAAAGGAAGACAACTTTATTATCGATATTACATTCGGAGAGCGCCAGTATGCGGCCAATATGTACCGCATGCAGTTTAATCAGGAACAGGATGCACAAGCCATGCAGATTATGACCATGGCAGACAATTTCAATTCGCTGATTGCACTGCTGCTTTTTGACCAGACAGAACTCAACTACTATAAAGAAGAGAACGAGAAGCAGAAGTTGGTTGCGGGTCTGGTACATATCGATAATTACGAAGAGGTATTTGACTCCATCGAGGAGGTCAAGCGCTCACTGCTGACCGCCATCATTGATCGAAAGGTCAACAAATATTTCCAAAATATCGATGCCATTGTGCGAAAACTGGATCGTGACAAGTTCCTTGTGATTTTCCAGCAGCAGTATCTGGCGTGGCTGGAAGAGGACAAATTCTCGATCCTTGAGGATATTAAGACGACCAAGGCAGGAAACGAACTGGAGATTACGCTGAGTATGGGCTTCGGTTCGGGTGGTGCCACCTACGTCCAGAATGCAGAGTTTGCCCGGGTGGCAATTGATCTGGCCTTGGGACGCGGCGGCTCCCAGGCGGTCATCAAGGACAAGGGGGAGGTTTCTTACTACGGTGTGCGTGGCAAGGAGATCGAGCGCAACACAAGAGTCAAGGCTCGTGTCAAGGCACAGGCGCTGCGGGAGATCATGGAGACCAGAGAAGAGATCATCATCATGGGTCATTCCATTGCGGATGTGGATTCTTTTGGTGCGGCCATTGGCTTGTACTGTGCCGCGAGAGAACTGCGCAAGAGTGCGCGTATTGTGCTCAATACCGTAACCAGTTCACTGCGGCCGCTGGTAGAGACCTTTACGGAAGCGAATGGCTATCCGGATGATATGTTTATCAATTCGGAAGAAGCGGTGGAGATTGCAGACCGGCAGACGCTGGTCATCGTTGTGGATACGAACCGGCCAAGTTATACAGACTGTCCGTCGTTATTGCAGATCAGTGATTCGGTGGTTGTTTTCGATCATCACCGACAGGGCAGCGAACAGGTGGAGAATCCCATTCTGTCGTATCTGGAGCCATATGCATCTTCTGCCTGTGAGATGATTGCGGAAGTGCTTCAATATTTTTCCGAGAAAATGCATTTGCGAGCAAATGAGGCAGATTGCATTTATGCAGGGATCTTAATTGATACAAATAACTTTATGACGAAGACAGGTGTGCGGACCTTTGAGGCAGCAGCGTATTTGCGCCGTTGCGGAGCAGAGGTTACGCGGGTCCGCAAGTTGCTACGGGAGGATATGGCAACCTATAAGGCGCGGGCCGAAGTGGTGCGTCATGCAGAAGTATACCGGGGCTTGTTTGCCATTTCTATTTGTGAGGCAAGACAGTTAGAAAGTCCCACGGTGGTGGGAGCCAAGGCGGCCAATGAGTTGCTCAATATTGTGGGCATCAAGGCATCCTTTGTTTTGACGGAATACCAGCATAAGATCTATGTCAGTTCCAGATCCATCGATGAGATCGATGTGCAGCTGATTATGGAGCGTCTGGGTGGCGGTGGTCATCTGAATGTGGCAGGAGCGCAGATTGAGAACAGTTCCGTAGAAGAAGTAAAGCACAGGATACAGGATATTCTGGATCAAATGTTAGATGAAGGAGAGATCAAACTATGAAAGTAATCTTATTACAGGATGTAAAGTCCCTCGGCAAGAAGGGTGATATTGTGGAAGTAAGTGAGGGCTATGCCCGTAACATGATTCTGCCGAAGAAGTTAGGTGTGGAGGCGAATAATAAGAACCTCAATGACTTGAAATTACAGAACCAGCATGCCGATAAGGTGGCTCAGGAGAATCTGGAAGCAGCACAGAAGATGGCAGAGCAGATTTCTCAGTGGCTGGTGGAGACGAAGATTAAGACAGGAGAAGGCGGCCGGACCTTTGGCTCTGTGTCTTCCAAGGAGATCTGTGCGGCAGTGAAAGAACAGTATGGAGAGACCATTGACAAGAAAAAGATTCATCTGGAGGATGCCATCCGTTCGCAGGGGACCTTTGAGGTCAAGGTGAAGTTACATCCACAGGTGACGGCAGTTATGCGAGTACACGTATCAGGAGAATAGAATGGAAGAGGCACTTATCAAACGTACAATGCCAAACAGTCTGGAATCGGAGCAGTCAGTGATCGGTTCCATGATTATGGATCGGGATGCGATTCTGACGGCATCCGAGATTCTGACCAAGGATGATTTTTATCATCAGCAATATGGGGTGCTGTTTGAATCGATTGTAGAATTATATAATAGTGGACAACCAGTGGATCTGGTCACATTACAGAATAAGTTGCGGGAAAAGGATGTGCCGCCGGAGGTAGCAAGCCTGGAATATATCAGTGATCTGGTTGCGGCCGTTCCGGTGACGGTCAATGTGGCTTCCTATGCCCAGATTGTAAAGGACAAGGCATTGCTCCGCCAGATCATCAAGGTCAATCAGGAGATTGAGAATGACTGTTATCAGGGCAAGGAAAGTGTGACAGAGATTCTGGAAAAGACAGAGCACGATATTTTTGCACTGGTACAGAATCATGGAAGTTCCGAGTATGTGCCAATTCGTCAGGTGGTTATGAATGCGATTCATAAGATCGAGCAGGCCTCCAAGCAAAAAGGTTCCGTGACCGGAATTCCTACCGGCTTTATTGATTTGGATTATCAGACCGCCGGCTTACAGCCCTCCGACCTGATTTTGATTGCGGCGCGTCCGTCTATGGGTAAGACGGCATTCGTGTTGAATGTGGCACAGTATGTGGCGTTTCATGAGGATTTGTGTACAGCGATTTTTTCGCTGGAAATGTCAAAGGAACAGTTGGTGAATCGTCTGTTCTCTCTGGAATCCCGGGTGGACGCGCAGAAGCTTCGTACCGGTAATCTACAGGAATCGGAATGGGAGAAATTGATTGAGGGCGCCGGTGTCATTGGCAATTCCCATCTGATTATTGACGATACGCCGGGTATCAGTATTTCCGAACTCCGCAGTAAGTGCAGAAAATACAAGATGGACCAGGATCTTCGTCTTGTGATCATCGACTACTTGCAGTTGATGAGCGGTTCCGGTCGTTCCGAATCCCGACAGCAGGAGATTTCTGAGATCTCAAGATCCTTAAAGGCCCTTGCCAGAGAACTGAATGTGCCGGTAATTGCATTGTCGCAGTTGAGCCGTGCCGTGGAACAGCGACCGGATCACCGACCGATGCTTTCGGATCTTCGTGAATCGGGAGCCATCGAGCAGGATGCGGATGTGGTTATGTTTATTTATCGAGATGATTACTACAATAAGGATACCGACCTGAAAAATATTTCCGAGATTATTGTGGCGAAGCAGAGAAACGGCCCCATCGGGACGATTAACCTGGCATGGTTGCCGGAATACACGAAGTTTGGCAATTTAGATCATACCCAGAAGTAATCTGTCGAAATCTTACGATTAGATTTGCTTGTCCTGGTTTTTGTAAGGGTCTATACTGTTAAGTGAAGAGATGCAAAGGAGAGCAGTATACATACAGGAAGGACTGATTTTTTGGGACAGGCACGATACATGATTTCTGACGCAGCCCGTATGGTTTCGTTGGAGCAGCATGTTTTGCGTTACTGGGAAGATGAATTGCAACTGGATATCCCGCGGAATGAAATGGGACACCGCTATTATACGGAGGAGAACATCAAAGAACTTCTCCGGATCAAGGACCTTCGGGAAAAGGGATATCAATTAAAAGCGATACGCATGTATCTTAAGAAAGAAAAACGAAATGAGTTAAAAGAGCAGCAGGCGAGGAAGCAGGTGGATCTGGATGGCTTCGTTACGCTGACCAATGGGAAGGAACTGGGGCTGTCGGAAGAGGTATCGGAAGTATTGCCATCATTGGAGGACGAGCCTATGTCAAGGATGCCGGAGCAGGCATCCCGTATCAAGATGGAGCAGTTTCAGGCGTTGATGACTGAGATTGTTGCGCAGGCCATGCGGGACAATAACGAAGCGTTGACGACTCATGTGGAAGAGCGTATCCTCAAAGAGATGAACTATCTGATGCAGGAACATTATCAGATGGAAGAAGATTATTATAAGAAACTGGATGAAGCCATTCGTGGCGGGATTCGCAAGAAGCGGGAGAAACGGGCAGAAAGCAGCCGGTTGTTTGCCAAAAAGAAAAAAGCCCAGCCCGAAGTGGCGCCGGTCTCTTGCCGTTAGGCGCGCAGGCCAGGTGTGTTTGTTTTTGGGATGATTTTCAAGACCCGCTTGCAAGCGACCGTTTCCGGCAGTAAAAAACAGGATGGAATGGATCTCCCCATGAGGAAACCGATTCCATCCTGTTTTGTTATTCAATCGGTGGGCCAGATCATCAACCCTGTGATGCTAAGAAATTATTGATCTCATCAACTAACATATCCGGATCAATTCCGTGAACCATAGCAGCCTGCTCGATGGTCTCCATCTGTGATGAAGGGCATCCCAGACAATGCATGCCGATATTTAATAAAATTGGTGCGACGTTCTCATCGATCTGTAATAACTCACCAATCATTGTTGACTTATTCACTGTAGCCATACACTCTTCCTCCTTTTTTTCGATGGTGTTATTATAATGCCTTTTTATGGCTTTTGCAATTCTATTTCTTGTTTTTAAATAAGAACTTGTAATTTAAAAAAAATTGATATATGATGTGGGTACAGCAGTAGTAGACTGCAATACAACAACAATAATTGTGATTGGAGGAATTTATTATGGCATACGTTATTACTGATTCATGTGTAAGTTGTGGAACATGCGAGCCGGAGTGTCCGGTAGGTGCAATCTCTCAGGGAGACAGCCAGTTCGAGATTGATCCGGCTTCTTGCGTTGAGTGTGGTACATGTGCAGGTGTTTGCCCGACAGGTGCTATCACAGAGGGCTAATTGTCCATACATAATACAGAGCATAATAAAAGAACGTCCGTGGAGGACGTTCTTTTTTTGTAAGCCCTTTTGTAAGCCCATGGGAAACGATAACTTATAATTCTGCTAATGTACTTAGCGCATCCTTGGCAAGAATAATGGTGTAATGCTCCTTAAAGTAGGCATCCTGTCCATAGGAGAAATCCCCCTGAGATCCATATTCGGTGAGAATATTGCAGGTCTTGTTAAATTCTTCCGGTGTATGGTCACTCTTGCTGACAACCAGATAGAAGATATCGGTGGAAGGATTCTTATACAAGGTGTTCTGTCCGTGGTAATAACCGCGAAGCACATGAGACAGACGGATCAGATCATCCAGTGACTGGAAGACGAATAACTTCGTGATATCTACCGGTACGGCTGGGTCTGCCACATCGGGAACCGATGCGTCTGCTGCCTTGCCAATCTGGGCAGCCGCCTGCTGAGCCTTGCTGAATAATTCGATGATGTCATCAGCGGCAGAAGCGGCATGCATGACGTCGTCTTCGAATTCCGCATCGTCATCATCTTCCATATCCTCTGAGAACCGGGAAAATCTGGTATCCAGTTCTTCGGGATATTCTACTTTGGTTACTATCAATAAAATGGAGTCGGCGGTCAGAGGAACTGCTTCGATCATCAGTGGAATATCCTCTGCGTCGAAACCGAACTCATAAGATGCCTGCTCCATCATCTCGCGAAACAAGAGCTTGGCTTTCTCGGTGCCATATGCTAATTCACTTAATTTTAGGTGTCTACTATCTAAATCTTCTCTGGTAAGGGTGCAGCGAATCTGGTTATCGTTTACTTTTTCAATTTTCATAAGATCACATCCTTTACAGAAAACTAGGTAAACTTCTACCTATACTTATTATAAACAAAGCAAAATGCAAAGTAAAGAAACCAAAGTATTAAAATTGTCTAAAAATGTTAAAAAACTATTAAATAAGGGAGATTATGTTGAATTTCAAAAAGGAATTTGCTATAAAATATGCAAGAGATGCTTTTTTCGTTCTGGAAAGGAGCATATATCATGTCATATGATCGGTCTGATAAGTACCAGGTCATCCGTACCATTTACGAATCAGCAGCTACGCGTGTAGTGCTTATCAGAGCAAAACAATCCGATGAACTGCGGATTATGAAGATCATCCATAAGGATGCGGCAGCATCGGAACCTTTTTTATTTGAAGCAAGTCTGTTACGGGAGTTAGATCATCCCGGAATTCCCCGGTTATACGAGACCATAGAAGATGAGGATTATTTTTATCTGATCGAGGAGTATGTTTGGGGAGATTCTTTAGACGAGTATTTGCTTTATCACCAACACATTTCCCAGGATACTTTTCTACAAATTGCATTGCAGTTATGTGGGATAGTAACATATCTACATTCGCATGATCCAGAACCGATTTTATATCTGGATATGAAACCTAGTCATATTATAGTATGCGAAAATCAGATGAAATTAATCGACTATGGAATTGCGAAGTTTCTTACCAGTTCGGGAAATAATTTCCAAAAATATGGAACAAAAAAATATGCGGCGCCGGAACAGTTGCAGGGCGAAAGCCTGGATGAGCGTGCCGATGTCTACGGGGTTGGAAGAATGCTGTGGCTGATGCTTTGGTATTTACAGCCCAGAGATGTGATTCGGTTTTGGCCGGTTGTCCGAAAGGCGATACGGAAAAATCGCGACAGGCGGACCGGCAGTATCCGGTTGTTGACACAGCAGTTGCAGCAGACGAAGCGCCGTGCAGGAAAACAAAAAAAGAACAAAAAACATCTCTTACAAAAAATTGCCGTGATAGGAAGTGAAACGGGCGTTGGCTGTACCCATGTGGCGATTGCGCTTGTCTGCTATTTGAACCAGGCGGGGTTTTGCGCATATTACAGAAATGAGACAGGGCAACCGGTACTGGAGCGCATGGTGCAACACGACATGGCATGTATACATGAGGATGGAATTATATATCACGAATCATTTCAGGGATACATGACATATGGTCCCGCAGTGGCAGAAGGCGAACCTCCGAAAGGTATACAGATCGTGGATTGTGGCTGCGGCAGATCGGACGATGCAGATGCTGCTATCTATGTCTGCAGCGGAAGTGTCTGGCAGCAAGTTTCGGGTGTTCCGGCGTGGGTATCGGAAGAACATGCGATTATTGTGTGTAATCATTCTACCCGTTTTCAGGCTGGGAAATGTGCCAGGGAATGGAATCACCGGGTGTATTTTTTCCCATATCAGAACAATGCATTTCATGTTACGGCGGCAGTCAGAATACTTTTTTCAAACATGGTGGAAAGGGAATTGATTTGTGAAAAGCAGAAGAAAAAAGTTACGATCGGTTAATCGTCTGGTCATCGGTGTTATCGGGGTCAGACATGGCGTGGGCTGCACCCATGTGGCTTGCAGCATTGCCAATTATCTGCGCTCCGTGGAGAAGCGGACCGTACTGTTGATTGAGATGGATGAGGTGAGTCAGCTCTTGCCAATAATGATGGATGAGCCGGTAAGTTATGCTGGTCATGTCGTTTATTCATATCAGGGGGTATGGTATGCTCTCTCAGCCGGTTCGAGGGAAGCGGAAGAGTTAATCCGGCAACGGGAACCGGGGGCCATTGTGATAGATTTTGGTGTGTATCGCAATGAGAATGCACTGGTTTTGGACCAATGCAAAAAAAAGATCGTACTGGGAAGTCTGATGCCATGGTGCCGGGACGCATACGATTCGTTCATGGAGGAAATCAACAAGAATAAAAAAGACATGACGCAAATGGAATACTATAGTTTTATGCTGCAAAAGCAACAACAGGACGAATTTGTTAGGCGCTACCCCGTCTTGATGCGGGAACTTCCGGTGCTGAGCAACCCTTTTGCCATGGAGAAACGAGATTTTGCATGTTTGCAACGAATCATTTATCAGTAGCTGCAGAAAGGAGGGTATAGAACAGTAGTAATATCAGAAGGGAAACAATATGCTTGATTTATAAAACGAAAAAAGATCTTTTAGGGAGATTCCGTGTGGAGTCTCCCTAATTGTTTGATTCTGGAAGATGACATGCGGGCGTTGCTTGTGTTATACTAACAAAAACAAAAGAACCGTATATTAATGGAGGCAACATGGAGAGAAAGAACGGAAGGAATCGGTTTTTGGACAGAAGAGGACAGATTCCGATATATCAATATGCAATAGCAATCGCGGTACTGGTAGTGATTATCATTGGCATGATTTTTGTGATTCGCAGATATACACCTACCAAGGAACACATGAGCCTGGAGGATTTCTATGTTTTGACTGTTGAGAATGAGGCGGCAGTCATTGTCAACGGAGAATACAAAGAGGTGACAACGGAGGATGAGGCGATTCATGCCGTGGCCATTGACGGCAATGTCTATCTGGAGATCGGGTTCCTCAAAGATGTTCTGGATGACGGCTATGTATATGATGCCACAGAAGGAATCCTGCGGTATGTGACCGATAAGGATGTGGTATCAGCATCCCTGAACAGTGATGCTTACACCGTGGGCAAGACAAGAGAGTCCTTGGGTAAGGACGTTGTGATAGCGCAAAATGGCAATTACTTTGTTGCGCTGGATTTTATCACCATGTATACAGACCTGTCTTATAGCGTTGCGGAAGCGCCGAACCGGGTGATGATTGAGACGGCCGGTTACACCAAGAAAGTGGCGACTCTGAAAAAAGATGCCGCATTGCGACGGTTTGGTGGTGTTAAGAGCAAGATTTTAAAAGATGCGCAAAAGGGCGATGAGTTGATCGTGCTGGAGGACTATGGAAAATGGAGTCATGTGCTGACGGAGGATGGCGTTCTGGCATGTGTGCAGAATCGACGATTATCCAAGATTACGGAGCAGACGGTGGAGGCAACGCTTCCGGAGCGTACGTACAACCATCTGACCGTGAATGGCGACATTATCCTGGGCTGGCATCAGGTCACATCGGCCGCCGGCAACAGCAAGGTGTCTGAGGCGGTGGCATCTACGGGAATCACCGTTGTTTCGCCCACCTGGTTCTATCTGGATGATAATCAGGGCGGCATCGCCAGTCTTGCCAGCAGCGACTATGTTTCCTACTGCCATGAGAACAATATTCAGGTATGGGGATTAGTAAGCAATCTGGAGAATAAAAATGTGGATACCACCACAGTGCTCAATACCACATCTGCCAGAGACAATCTGGTGAACAATCTGATTACCCAGGCCATCACATATAATCTGGACGGTATTAATGTGGATATGGAGGCACTGAGCGTTGCGGCGAAAGACGGCTATATCGAATTTATCAGAGAACTGTCAATCAAGTGCGAAAAGAATGATATTATTCTCTCTGTGGACAATTATGTGCCGACGGATTCCACGGCGTTTTACAATCGCAGCGTGCAGGCTGACTATGCGGACTATGTCATCATCATGGCATACGACGAGCATTATGCAGGGGATGATGAAGCGGGCTCGGTAGCGTCCATCGGTTTTGTGGAAGAGGGCGTCAAGAATACCTTGGCAGAAGTTCCGGCAGAGCAGATCATTTTGGGCATGCCATTTTACGCCCGTGTCTGGAAGTCCTCTGCGGATGGGCTGAGCAGCAGCGCATACGGTATGGATGAACTGGAGGCGTTTCTGGAACGGAATGGCGCAGTGAAGACCTGGTCAGAGAAAGACGGACAGTATTATGCGGAATTCTCGGACGGCACAGCGACCTATATGGCATGGGTGGAAGATGTGACATCACTGGGCAAGAAACTGGATGTGATGAAAGCCAATCATCTGGCAGGCGCCGCTTTTTGGAAACTTGGTTTCGAGACAGACGCCGTGTGGGATACGGTGAGCAATTATTTCAAATAAACATATGACAAAGATAAACTGTCATTACATATTCCGGTGAAATGAGCCATATAGTTATAGTAAGGAAGCATACTGTGATATTATGAAGCAAAAAATCGAAATATGTATGGCAGTTTTATTTATTGCCGTAAGTGTGCTGGTGAGTGTCTGGAGTGTCAGGACGGTTACCAGCAAACAGATTGCCGCACAGACAAAAGTGGTCATTGACGCCGGGCATGGGGGAGACGATCCGGGAAAGGTGGCAGCGGACGGTACCAAGGAAAAGGATATCAATCTGGAAATTGGCCTGCGTCTGGGAGAATATTTAAAAGAACAGGGGATGTCCGTCCATTATACGCGGCAGACCGACCGGGGGTTGTACAGTGAAGGGGAATCCGCCACAAAGGCGGCTGACTTGCAGAAGCGTTGCCGAATCGTGGAGAATATCCAGCCGGATATTACCATAAGCATTCATCAGAACAGTTACAGCGACAGCAGCATTTCCGGTGCGCAGGTCTTCTACTACACCACCTCGGAGGAGAGCAAACGGCTGGGAGAAGCCATACAGGAGCAACTGGTCCGCTGTGTGGATCCTACAAATCACAGGAAAGCGAAGGCGAATGACAGTTACTATATCTTGAAGAAGACGGTCAGCCCCACGGTAATCGTTGAGTGCGGCTTCTTAAGTAATGAAAAAGAATGCGAAAAATTGCAGCAGTCCGCGTACCAGAAGAAGTTGGTGGAGGGGATTTATCAAGGGATTTTGCAGTATCGGCAGGCTGCGGATTCGGCAGATTCTACGGGCGCTTCCGAGACAAACGCCGAAAGATAAATGATTGTCATATCGTTTAAAAGTGATATAATGAGGAATATGAAAACGAGAGTATTTGTGGCTTTGGATAATCAGATAAAGGAGCAGGAATTGCAGGAGGCTTCATCGGTCATCCGTGCAGGGGGATTAGTTGCATTTCCTACAGAGACCGTTTATGGTCTGGGTGGAGATGCCACCAACCCGTCGGCTTCCCGCAAGATTTATGAGGCAAAGGGTCGTCCGTCGGATAACCCTTTGATTGTTCATATAGCACATTTTTCCCAGTTGGAAGATATCGTCTCGGAGGTGCCAAAGGAGGCACGCATTCTGGCAGAACATTTCTGGCCGGGGCCGTTGACTATGATTCTGCCCAAGAATGAGCAGATTCCTTATGAGACCACCGGAGGGCTGGATACGGTGGCGATACGGATGCCGTCCCATCCGGTTGCTCGTGCTTTTCTGGAGGATAGCGGCTGTATGATTGCTGCGCCCAGTGCCAATACATCGGGCCGGCCCAGTCCCACCACAGCGCAGCATGTGTGGGAGGATTTGCAGGGACGGATTGATGTAATTCTGGATGGCGGTGCCGTGGGGATTGGGATTGAGTCGACAATCATCGATCTGACGGAGGAGACACCGGTGATTCTTCGCCCCGGCTTCATCACACAGGAGATGCTGCAAGAGGTGTTAGGTACGGTGAAGATGGATCCCGGGATTGACGGCAGTGATAGTCACCAGCCGCCGAAAGCACCGGGGATGCGTTACCGGCACTATGCGCCGAAGGCGGAACTGACCATTGTGGAAGGACGGCAGGAGGATGTGGTTGCCAGAATCAACCAGTTGAGTGCACAGGCCGTTTGTAGGGGCAAGCGGGTCGGTGTACTTGCCACGGAAGAGACGAAGGAATTCTACCACGCGGAGTATGTGATTGCCATCGGACAGCGGGATGATGAGGCCGAGATTGCCAGACATTTGTTTGATGTGTTGCGGCAGTTTGATGCGCTGGAGGTGGATGTGATTTATTCTGAGAGTTTTGATACGGCAGGTCTCGGACAGGCTATTATGAACCGTCTGTTAAAAGCGGCGGGACATAAGCGCATTTTTGTATAGACAGGTTTTTATGGAGAAGAATATGGGTACAGTAAAGAGAGTGATATTTGCAGTGGGCAGCGGGACTTCCCGCGCACCTATGGCAGCGGCGGTGATGAAGCAGATGGCGCAGGGAATGGACATGGAGGTACTGGCCAGAGGCGTCGTGGTACAGTTTCCGGAGCCGATGAATCAGAAGACGGAGGCAGTGCTGATCAGCAACGGCATTGCACCGGACAATTTCGCTGCGGAGCAATTGACGGATCAGGATGTGATTCCGGGCACATTGATTTTTACCATGGAGGAATCTCAGCGCGCCACCATCATGGAGGAGATTGCCGGCGCTAGCGAGGACAATACATTTGTTTTATCCACTTATGTGGGAGATGAGATTGAGATTCTGGATCCGTATGGAGCGCCGTTGCAGACCTACGGCCTGTGCTTCGAGGTGATTAAGCGGTCCATTGAGAAACTGCTGGCGCTGATGCAGCAGGAAGACAAGGGGGAAGAATCATGAGTGATAAAAGAGAAGATTATATCAGTTGGGATGAGTACTTTATGGGGGTAGCGATGCTTTCCGGTATGCGCTCCAAGGACCCGAACACACAGGTGGGGGCTTGCATTGTGAGTGATGACCATAAGATTCTGTCCATGGGCTATAACGGATTTCCCATGGGATGTTCCGACGATGAGTTCCCGTGGTGCCGTGAGGGAGATCCGTTGGAGAACAAATACTTCTACACCACTCATAGCGAATTGAATGCGATCTTGAATTATCGTGGCGGCAGTCTGGACGGTTCCACGCTCTATGTATCGCTATTCCCGTGCAACGAGTGTGCCAAAGCCATTATACAGGCGGGCATCCGACGCATCGTTTATGATCAGGATAAATACGAACACACGCCGGCGGTCATGGCATCGAAGCGGATGTTGCGTGCAGCAGGGGTGGAGTTCCATAAGTACGAACATACCGGCCGGGAAGTGGTAATTAATCTGTAAAAATTGATACATAAACGGAAAGTTGTCTATTGTTATTGCATTTATTAAGGAGTATTCTGTGAAAAGAGAACGTCATGAAGTGGCGGACACCCTGATTTTGATCGTGCAGATCGGCGTGACAATGCTGGTTCCCATCCTGTTATGTGGGATTGGCGGCGCGTGGCTGGATCAGCATTTTGGTACAAAGTGGATTGGCTTGGTAGGGTTTATTCTGGGTGCTATTGCCGGTTTTCAGAATGTGTACCGTCTGGTCAGGAAATATCTCGTAGATCAGAAGTCTCCCGGGCAGTTGCGCAGGGAGCAGGAAGAACAGGATAAGAGAGTAGTCGATGATAAAAGCATTAAAGAGATTAAATAGTGCATTGCCCGGTTTGATTGCCGGCATTGTAATATGGGGCGTTCTGGTGCAGTTCATTGGAGTATGGTTTGTATCGGACAAGATCCGTTATACCAGCGGGCTCTGGATTGGAATTGCCTGTGCCATTGGGATGGCAATCCATCTGGCCGTGGTCATCGAGGAGGCCGTGCGTTTTGGCGGCGGCGATACGAAGCGGCTGTCGGTTAAGTCGGTGTTCCGATATCTTGTGGTTGTTCTTGTGTTCTTTGTTATGATGTACTTTAAGTTAGGCAACCTGATTAGTGCATTTTTAGGAGTTTTGGGGCTAAAGGTGAGTGCATATGCACAGCCTTTTATGCATAAAATGATTTTTAAGGACTTTGAGCCGGAAGAATCGTTGAATGAACAAAAAGAGGAGGTGAAATTGTGAATGAAGCAATTTTAATGTCGGCTTCTGCAGATAACATTGATTTTATGATTCATGGTCTGTATTCCTTCGAACTGTTTGGACAGGAAGTCTGGATTACAACATCCCATGTATGCATAGCGATTGTTATGATGGTGCTGGTGATCTTTTCGATTATTGCCAATCGGAAGCTGGCCCACGCCACAGAAGTGCCTGATACCTTTCAGAATGTTCTGGAACTGATGGTGGAGAAATTGTCCGGCATCGTGGAGGGCAATATGGGTTCCCACGCGCCGAAGTTTACCAATTATATCTGCACGATTTTCGTGTTTATCCTGGTAAGCAATATTTCCGGTCTTTTTGGTTTGAGACCGCCCACGGCAGATTACGGAACGACATTTGCGCTTGGTATCATCACCTTTGCGTTGATTCACATCACAAAGTGGAGAAATCAATCGTTCAAGCAGATCTGGACCGATATGTGTTCTCCGCTACCGCCATGGTTTCCGCTGTGGCTGCCGATCAACCTGATTAGTGAAATCGCAGTTCCGATTTCGTTATCACTACGTTTGTTTGCCAATGTACTGTCCGGAACCGTAATGATGGCCCTGGTTTATGGTCTCCTTGCCAAGATAGCATATGTCTGGCCGGCAGTGCTCCATGTTTACTTTGATCTGTTTTCCGGAGCAATTCAAACATACGTATTCTGTATGTTGACAATGACATACATCACACAGTCCTATGGTGACGAAGAATAATTTATTTTAGGAGGAAAATGATATGAATATCACAGGAGAAGATTTAATTTTAGCATGTTCCGCAATTGGTGCAGGTCTCGCCGTTATCGCCGGTATCGGACCTGGTATTGGACAGGGTATCGCAGCCGGTTATGGTGCATCTGCCGTAGGTAGAAACCCGGGTGCACAGGGTAAGATTATGTCAACCATGTTACTTGGACAGGCCGTTGCCGAGACAACAGGTCTTTATGGTCTGCTGGTTGCCATGTTGTTGCTTTTCGTAAAACCATTAGTAGGTTAATGGATGTAGTTTGGAATTTCCGAGGAAAGGAGGAACTACAGGGGAACTATGACAAGATTATTTGATCTGGATTTTCAGTTGCTGTTCGATTCGGTATCGCTTGGCATTTCCGTATTCTTTCTGTTTCTGATCATGTCTTATCTGTTGTTCAATCCGGCACGTAAGTTGCTGCATGACAGACAGGAAAAGATCCGTCAGGACATTGCTACGGCGGCTGGCGACAAAGAAGATGCGGCACGTCTGAAGGCAGAGTACGAAGAGAAACTCAAGAATGTAGATAAAGAGACGGAAGTTCTTCTGAGTGAGGCCAGACAAAAGGCACTGAAGAATGAAGCGAAGATCATTGCTGATGCAAAGGAAGAGGCGGCAAGGATTATCGCCCGTGCCAATGAAGAGGCAGAACTTGAGAAGAAGCGGGCTGCGGACGAGATGAAGCAGGAGATGATATCCATCGCTGCCATGATGGCAGGCAAAGTCGTAGCGGCAAATATTGACACTACCATTCAGGATCGTCTGGTAGAGGAGACATTAAAGGAAATGGGTGATGCTACATGGCAAAGTTAGTTTCTAATGTGTATGGTGATGCATTATTTGAACTGGCTATGGAACAGAACCGCCTGGATAATTATCTGGAGGAGAGCAGAGGTATTCTTACCGTTCTGCAGGAGAATCCGCAGTTTGGCCAGGTAATGAATCATCCTAAGATTATAAAAGAAGAAAAGATGCAGATGATCGAAGACGTCTTTCACGGACAGGTATCGGACGAACTGGTGGGATTGATGCGCATGATTGTCGAGAAAGATCATTTTCCGCAGATGGGGGCAGTGCTGGAGTATTTTATCAGCAGAGCCATGCAGGAAAAGAATATCGGAATCGCCCATGTGACCACGCCCATGGAATTGTCAGATGCACAGAAAGCACAGATAGAGAAGCGTCTTTTGGAGACAACACAATTTGTTTCTTTTGAGATGGATTATGTTGTGGATGCCGATTTGATCGGAGGAATGGTAATTCGCATTGGAGACCGTGTGGTTGATAGCAGTGTAAGGACAAAACTGGCACAGTTATCCAGAGAATTATCGAAAATACAGTTGAAAGTAGGTGAAAGCGCTCCATGAATTTAAAACCAGAAGAAATTAGTTCTGTAATCAAAGAGCAGATGAAGAGATATGCAGCGCAGCTTCAGGTGGCAGACGTGGGCACGGTAATACAGGTGGCCGACGGTATTGCCCGTATTCATGGTCTGGAAAATGCCATGCAGGGAGAACTTCTTGAGTTTCCCGGCGAAGTATATGGCATGGTATTGAACCTGGAGGAGGATAATGTGGGTGCCGTATTGCTCGGTGACAGCCGCAATATCAATGAGGGAGATACCGTAAAGACCACAGGCCGTGTTGTAGAGGTGCCGGTTGGAGATGCCATGCTGGGACGAGTTGTCAACGCACTTGGCCAGCCGATTGACGGAAAGGGTCCCATTGAGACAGATAAGTTCCGTCAGATTGAACGTGTGGCTCCGGGTGTTATTTCCAGAAAATCCGTTGATACGCCGCTGCAGACAGGAATCAAAGCGATTGATTCCATGATCCCGATTGGCCGTGGCCAGCGTGAGTTGATCATCGGTGACCGTCAGACCGGTAAGACGGCGATTGCCATCGACACTATCATCAATCAAAAGGGTCAGAATGTAAAATGTATTTATGTTGCCATTGGCCAGAAGGCCTCAACGGTGGCAACCATCGTGAATACATTGGAAGAATTTGGTGCCATGAGTTATACCACCGTGGTTGCATCCACGGCCAGTGAATTGGCACCGTTACAGTATATTGCACCGTACGCAGGATGTGCTATCGGTGAGGAATGGATGGAAAATGGTGAGGATGTGCTCATTGTCTATGATGATTTGAGCAAGCATGCAACCGCATACCGTACCCTTTCCCTGTTGCTTCGCCGTCCGCCAGGACGTGAGGCTTATCCGGGAGACGTATTCTATCTGCACTCCAGACTGTTGGAGCGAGCAGCGCGGTTGAGTGACGCACTGGGTGGTGGTTCCCTGACGGCATTGCCGATCATTGAGACGCAGGCCGGTGACGTATCCGCTTATATCCCGACGAATGTTATTTCCATTACTGACGGACAGATTTATCTGGAGACAGAAGCATTTAATGCGGGCTTCCGTCCGGCAATCAATGCAGGTCTTTCCGTATCCCGTGTTGGTGGATCAGCACAGATCAAAGCGATGAAGAAGATCGCAGCACCGATCCGTACCGAGTTGGCACAGTATCGTGAGTTGGCATCTTTTGCACAGTTCGGTTCCGAACTGGATGCAGACACCACAGAGAAGTTGGCACAGGGACGCCGTATTCAGGAGATGTTAAAGCAGCCGCAGTATCAGCCGATGCCGGTGGAATACGAGATTATGATTATCTATGCTGCAACAAAGAAATATCTGCTGGATATTCCGGTAGAAGATATTCTGACCTTTGAATCAGCATTGTTTGAATATGTTGATACGAGGTATCCTGAGATTCCGGAGGCGATCCGCAATGAAAAAGTAATCTCAGAAGATACGGAAAAAGTATTGATCCAGGCAATTGAGGAGTGTAAGAAAAGCTATAAGTAAAGAGCAAAGGCGGTGAGATGAAATGGCCTCGATGAGAGACATTAAAAGAAGAAAAACAAGTATTTCAAGTACGCAACAGATTACAAAAGCCATGAAACTTGTATCTACCGTAAAACTCCAGAAAGCCAAAAATAGGGCAGAGGAAACGACACCTTATTTCAATTATATGTACCAGACCGTATGCTCCATGCTTGCCAAGGCAGGACAGGTCAATCACCCTTATCTGACGCGGAACGATTCCGAACGTAAAGCGGTGATTGTGATTACCTCCAACAGAGGGCTGGCCGGCGGCTACAATTCCAATGTGGTTCGTCTGATTACGGGAAGCGATATCTCGGTGGAGCAGGCGAGTATTTATACTGTGGGACGCAAAGGTCAGGAAGCATTGGCACGCAAGGGATATGAGATGACAGCCGACTATTCGGATGTGATTGAAGCCCCGGTGTATGAAGATGCGGTTGCTATGTGTCAGGATGTATTACAGGCATATGCGGCTGGTGAAGTGGGAGAGATTTACTTAGCGTATACACATTTCAAAAATACAGTCAGTCATGAGCCAAAATTGCTGAAATTGCTGCCGGTGGAAGTGAATGGTGAAGATGTGGCCGAACAGGACAAGAATCTTCTGATGAATTTCGAACCGAATGAGGAAGAGGCTTTGGATCTGATTATACCGAAGTATATTACCAGTCTGATCTACGGGGCGCTGGTGGAAGCCGTTGCCAGTGAAAACGGCGCGCGTATGCAGGCGATGGATTCTGCAACCAGCAATGCAGAGGACATGATTAATGACTTATCACTGAAATATAACCGCGCACGGCAGGGTTCCATTACACAGGAACTGACAGAGATCATTGCCGGAGCGGAGGCGATTTCCTAAGCAATATCCGGAGGGAGTGCGTGGCACTTTTGGAGGATTGCAAGGGGAGTCGCAGGATCACATAATTTTGATGAATGTAGGAGTGACAAATATGGCGAAAGAAAATATTGGAAAAATCACTCAGATCATTGGTGCCGTACTTGATATCAAGTTTTCTGAGGGCGGATTGCCCGAGATCAATGATGCGATTAACATCAAGACCAAAGACGGGAAGAAGTTAGTCGTTGAGGTGGCACAGCATCTGGGAGATGACACCGTGCGTTGTATTGCCATGGGTTCCACCGACGGTCTGGTGCGTGGGATGGAAGCTGTCTCTACGGGGGCACCCATCAGTGTGCCGGTAGGAGAGCAGACATTGGGACGTATCTTTAATGTACTGGGTGAGCCTATTGATGAGCAGGATGCACCAAAAGACGTAGATTATATGCCAATTCACAGAAAAGCACCCGCTTTCGAGGATCAGGCCACATCTACGGAGATGTTGGAGACCGGTATTAAGGTCGTTGACCTTCTCTGTCCTTATCAGAAGGGTGGAAAGATCGGTTTGTTTGGCGGTGCCGGCGTTGGAAAAACGGTGTTGATTCAGGAATTGATTCATAACATTGCCACGGAGCACGGCGGCTACTCTGTATTTACAGGCGTAGGCGAGCGTACCAGAGAGGGTAATGATCTGTACTACGAGATGAAAGAGTCCGGCGTAATTGATAAGACCTGTATGGTGTTCGGACAGATGAATGAGCCCCCTGGAGCCAGAATGCGTGTTGGTCTGACGGGACTGACCATGGCAGAGTATTTCCGTGATAAGGGCGGTAAGGATGTCTTATTGTTCATTGATAATATTTTCCGTTTCACACAGGCAGGTTCCGAGGTGTCAGCACTGTTGGGACGTATGCCTTCTGCGGTAGGTTATCAGCCCACATTGCAGACAGAGATGGGTGCGTTGCAGGAGCGTATTACTTCTACAAAGAGCGGCTCCATCACCTCTGTACAGGCAGTCTATGTACCGGCGGACGATTTGACAGATCCGGCACCGGCAACAACCTTTGCCCATTTGGATGCTACCACGGTATTGGATCGTTCCATCGTGGAACTGGGTATTTATCCGGCAGTGGATCCGTTGGCATCCACATCACGTATCCTTGATCCCCGTATTGTGGGCGAGGAGCACTTTAAGGTAGCCCGCGGCGTTCAGGAGATTTTACAGAAGTACAAGGAATTGCAGGATATTATCGCAATCCTGGGTATGGATGAACTGTCAGAAGACGACAAACTGGTTGTCAGCCGTGCAAGAAAGATTCAGAGATTTTTGTCTCAGCCCTTCTTCGTTGCGGAGCAGTTTACAGGTCTTGGCGGTAAATACGTTCCGATTTCAGAGACCATCCGCGGTTTCCGTGAGATTCTGGAAGGCAAACATGATGATGTTCCGGAGAGTTATTTCCTGAATGCAGGAACGATTGATGAAGTACGCGCCCGTATGGAATAAGGGAGGCGGATATGGCAGATAATTTGTTTACGGTGGAGATTATCACACCGGATCGGATTTTTTATCATGGGGAAGCGACCATGATTGAATTTAATACGGTGGAGGGTGAGATCGGTGTATTCAAAGATCATATCCCTTTGACCACAGTGCTTGCTCCGGGGATTGTGACAATCACAGAGCAGGAGGGTGCCAAGAAGGCTGCGGTACATGCCGGATTTGCGGAGATTTTGGGAGACAAAGTAACGCTGCTGGCGGAAGTTGCCGAATGGCCGGATGAGATTGATCTGGAGAGAGCCAGACGTGCAGAAGACCGCGCCAGAGAGCGTTTAGAGAAAAAAGATGCGAATCTGGATGTGGTCCGTGCAGAACTTGCGCTGAAGAAAGCGCTGGTTCGTCAGGATATTTTGGCATAACAATGTAACAGGCTTCCTGTTCTGAGGGTATCGGGGCAGGAAGTTTTCCGTTGCATGGAGAACTGCTGACTGACAGCAGAATAAGAAGTGATACAGACAGGGAAAGATATGCGAGAAATAAATATCAAAATCAAACGGAGCAGTTTCTGGGGCGCACTGCTTCTGGGAATTTATTGTTCCATGGCAGCGTTTCTCTCGTTATCGAGCGAGGCGACAGTGGATAACAGTCCCGATATCGATATGCAGAGTGAATTAATGGTATTTACCAGAACGCTGTACCGTTCTTTTTCGGCGAACCGTCTGCGAACATTCCTATTTGCTTTGGCGGTGGGATTGGTGATTTATATAGCATTACAAATCCATCGCACCTATAAGGAGCGCCTGATGCTTCTGGTGTACTCGCTGTTATTTGCTACAGCCCAACTAATTGCCATGATTTTCAAAAAGTGGGGCGGTTGGTATGCGATGATGGAGGCTATGGAAGAGATCGGCGTCGCCCGGATACAGCCCTATCGTATTCTGGTCAAATGGAGTGCCTATGTCATCATTTGTTACGCATTGATTGCGGTGCTGCTTCATTTCGTCAAACGGTTCATGGAGCAGGGAGCATTGGCATCCGGGCAGGAGTCGCAAACGCTGATGGGGCGTGTATGCAATAAAGGGAATCATATCATGGGAACCGTATTTGAGATGAGTCGAAGGGATTTTTCCTGGCGTCGGTTTCTTTTGATGGCACTGTGTATGTTTGTGGCATGGCTTCCGTATTTCGTGATCTTTTATCCGGGAACCAGCAATGAAGACACCGTGATTCAGATTATGGAATACTTTGAGATTCCCAGTTATATTCAGGATATGTCGCCAGTGCGAGGGGATGATATTTTTATCACCAATCATCATCCGTATGTACTGACACTGTTGTTTTCGCAGTTTGTTAAATTAGGATTATATTTTGAAGATATTCGGATTGGTGTGGCAGTTTACTCCATATTACATATGAGTTTTCTGGCACTGGTATTCTCGGGATGCCTGCAATGTCTCTATCGTTGGGGCGTGTCGGGGAAACGTCTGGCTGCTATACAGTTGCTTTTGATGTTTTTCCCATTGTTCCCACTGTATAGTGTCTGCATGGTGAAAGATACGATTTATGCCGCCTTTTGTCTGATTTTTGTCATGATGATGTATCAGATTGCCAGGACAAAGGGACAGGCTCTTGGCAGCAAAGGCTTTGTGGCAGGACTCTTTGTTATCGCCTGTCTGATGGTGTTGACCAAAGTGTATGCAATGTACATTTTGCTGATTGTTGGAGTGGTATATCTATTCAAATATAGAAGATATATTCTTTCGATTCTGGTATCAATCGTAGCACCGGTGCTGTTATACAAAGTGGTATTCTGCGGTTTGCTGTTGCCGGCGCTGCATGTGGCTCCGGGAGGAACCCAGGAAGCACTCTCTGTTCCGTTCCAGCAGACAGCCCGCTACGTTACGGAGTATGGGGATGAGGTAACAGAGGAAGAAAGAGAAGCCATCGATGCCATCTTGCCCTACGATAAATTAACCAAATATTACGAACCGGAATTGTCAGATCCTGTCAAAAAGCATTATAATCAGGATGCAACAAAAGAAGAACTGGCAGCGTACTTTAAGGTCTGGTGGCAGATGTTATGGAAACATCCGGAGGTTTATGTAGAGTCAGTTCTGCACAATACGTACCAGTATTACGATATCAATAAGATTTCCAGTCTGGAGTACTACAAATTCAATGACTATCTGCAAAGGCATGATAAAAAAGAGCAGTACACCTACCTATATGTAGAGAATGATGAGCAATATATCGAGCAGCGGTATGCCATCAATCAATGGATGCTTTTCATGCAGAAAGTGCCGGTATTGAATGTTTTTGCCTCGATTGGAATGCTCCCGTGGCTGTTTTTGTTTGTGTTATGTTATAATATTCGTTGGAAAAAACGAGAAGAACAGGCACTATTGGTATTGCCGATCCTGACCATGGCAGTCTGTCTGTTGTCGCCGGATAATGGGAATACCCGATATATTATGCCGTTGTTGTACGTGTTGCCGTTTATGTTCGCCATCGAATGCGTTCCCACGGGGAGCGCTGATCGGAGCGTAGGAAAGGAGTTCTTGGGAAATAATGGAACAAAATAAGCACAAACGGCCTGTTCCATGGAACAACACGGTGGTGGTCTGCATTACGGCGCTGCTGTGTTGTTTTTTGTGGGGAAGTGCCTTTCCGTGTATTAAAATCGGATATCAGATTTTTGGAATAGCAGGCGACCAGCCGGCAGCGCAGATTATTTTTGCCGGATTACGATTTACATTGGCAGGGATTTTGGCAGTACTGATCGGAAGTGTCATTTATCGCAGACTGCTTCTGCCGAAGAAGGAATCCCTTCGGCCGATTTTGCATCTGTCCCTTCTACAGACCACTCTGCAATATCTGTTCTTTTATATTGGTCTCGGGCAGACCACAGGTGTCAAGTCATCCATCATCGAGGCGCTCAGCGTCTTTGTGGCAATTTTTGTTGCTTGTCTGGTGTTTCGACAGGAGACCTTGCAAAGAAATAACATTGTGGGAAGTGTGCTGGGATTTGCAGGCGTTGTGGTACTGGAACTATGGGGAAGTAATGAGTCGTCGGCAAATGTTGGCGGATGGCTGGGAATCGGTGAACTCTGTATCTTACTGTCAACTGTGGCATATGCATTTTCATCTGTATACCTAAGAAAATATTCTGAGAAAGAATTGCCGTTTGTACTAAGCGGATATCAGTTTATGGTGGGCGGCGTGACGCTGGTTCTTCTGGGAATGGTTATGACGCTGGCGGTACCGCAGAGTACGGGTATGGCGTTGGCAGACATGAGTGCGCAGCAGCGATTCCTGGAAACGATGCATATGATGAGCGATGGTCTGGGAAGCCGGTGGGGCAGTGGCATGGTATGGTATCTTGCACTGGTATCGGCAGTTGCCTATTCCCTGTGGGGTGTATTGCTGAAATACAATCCGGTATCCAGGGTGGCTGTCTATGGATTTATGACGCCGGTATTTGGCGTTGTGCTGTCAGCCGTTCTTTTGCAGGAAGCAGATACCATCGATCCGGGGATGACCGTGCTTTCTCTGGCACTGGTATCTGTGGGAACATTGCTTGCTCAGAAGAAATCCCGGGATCGATGACATCGCAATAGAAAATTAATATTTACGAATCTGATCATCATCGTCGCCCACGTTGTGTTCAATGGCGCGGATAACCACATCGTAAGCGTAGGAGGGATTCACGGTAACTGTGGCAGTGTCTCCTACCTTTTTGCCGCGGATGGCTTTGCCTAACGGTGATTCAATGCTTACCATATTGCGCAGGGAACTGCTGCGGATGGAAGTAACCAGTTTGTACGTCTCTTCACAGTCGTCCTCCGGAATATAGATGGTCACCACAGAATTGATGCCCACCTCATCATCGGAAGAAGTATCCTCGATCACGGTGGCATTTTTCAGCATTCGCTCCAGATAGCGGATACGGCTTTCGTTCTGATTCTTATCTTTTTTGGCAGCATAATATTCAAAATTCTCGCTGAGGTCTCCCTGGGCGCGGGCCTCTTTTACGGCCTCGATGGCTTCCTTGCGAACCACAAGCTTACGGTGGTCAATCTCCTCCTGAATCTTCTTTACATCGGATGGTGTCAAACGTTCTCCCATAGTGAACCTCCCAAAACAAAATAGTAGATATAGTATAACATAACCAAAGGGAAAAAATAATGTGGAAAAAATATGGGTATGGTGGTAAAATATTACGGAATATGTATATGTGAAAGGATAAAGACATGGGAATCAGCGTTGTTTTATTAGCATATAAGGAAGAAGACAATCTGCGTGTATTGTTACCGCAGATCATAGAGCAGGTTGAAAAATGTAATGAAGAATATGAGATTCTGGTGGTAGATACTGCGAAGCCGCTGGATAATACCAAAGGCGTGTGCGAGGAGTATGGCGCGCGCTATATCAATCAAGAAGAGCCGGGATTTGGCGGCGCATTCCGCACGGCAATCAAGTACGCCACCAAGAGCAAGTTCCTGATTATGGACAGTGACGGTTCACATCCGCCAAAGAACATTCCGGAGATTCACAAGATGTTTGTGGAGGACAAATGTGACGTGGTCATTGGCTCCCGCTATGTTAAGGGTGGTGTCACCAATGATGCCAAGTCATCACAGATTATGTCCCATATGTTGAATTTCGCATTTCGTATCTGTCTGGGTCTGAAGGCCAATGATCTGTCGACGGATTACCGGATGTATCATACAAAGCAGTTGAAGAAGGTGACATTGACCTGTGAGAATTATGATGTCTTAGAGGAAGTACTGTTGCGCCTGAAACTGAACAAAAAAGACAAGAACCTTAAGATTGGAGAGGTTCCCATTAATTTCCAGAAGCGGCTGTACGGGGAATCCAAGCGTCAGTTATTGAAATTTATTATCAGTTACATTAAGACGCTGTTCCGCCTGATCGGCGTACGGATTAGCGACGCATTTACGAAATAAAAGGATTCGAAGTTGATATAGATTGTGAGAAAGGAAATAGGGTACCAACATGAAAAAGTTGCTCAGCCAGATTTTAAAGTTCGGCGCTGTCGGCATTATCTGTTTTATTATTGATTTTATTATAACGATGATCATCTCTACCGGATTGCGAGAGGGATTGGCAATGGGTACCTCCCAGGCGGCACTGGTAGGTGCGTTCTTTGGTTTTGTCATCTCCGTCATTGTCAATTATCTGTTGTCAATGAAATACGTGTTTAAGCGCAGAGAAGATATGGATCGCAAGCGGGAATTCGTTATTTTTGTTGTTCTGAGCGTAATCGGTCTGGGCATCAATGAACTGATTATCTTATTCTGTATCGATGTGGTATACAATAATTGGGCTTGGCTGCATGCATTGGTAGGTGCAACCCTTGCTACGGCTGGTGCCAAGATTATCGCTACAGGTGTTGTTATGGTCTATAATTTTGTTACCCGTAAGATCTTTCTGGAGCAGAAAGAAGATGAAGACAGCAGTATAGCAGATGGAGAATAGAATGCAGCGATTATTAATTACCGGATTTTCCGGATTTGTCAGCAGACATTTCTTAAATTATTTAGTGGAACAGAATCTTTCCTATGAAGTATTGGGTGTGGATGTGAATCCGCCCCGTTTCACTCTTTCCGATTATGAACCGACGCTTGCCATGTCATTTCGTACGGTAAATCTTTTGGATCAGGATGCGGTGGATCAGATTCTGGAAGAGTTTCGGCCGGATTACATTCTTCATCTGGCATCATTTTCCAGTGTGGCTTACAGTTGGGAGCATCCGGCGGACTGTTTTCGGAATAATACCAATATCTTTTTAAATCTGACCGAAGGGTTGCGGGCCCATGGTCTGGAGGCTTGTCGCGTGCTTTCGGTGGGGTCTTCCGAGGAATACGGCAATGTGGCGGCAGAACAGTTACCGCTGGTAGAAGACAGACCACTGATACCGGTGAATCCCTATGCGGTTGCCCGGGTATCACAGGAAATGATGGCCCGTGTCCTAGTGGATGGGTATGGAATGAATATCCTGTTGACCCGGTCCTTTAATCATATGGGACCATTTCAGGATGAACGCTTTGTGATTCCCAGTTTTATCCGTAGGATTCTTGCTATCCGGGAAGCAGGCGAGAGCGAAGGGGAAATTGAGACAGGAGATGTCTCCATTATCCGTGATTTCGTAGATGTACGAGATGTGGTTCGTGCCTATTACCTGCTGCTGATGGAGGGGCGACCGGGTGAGGTCTATAATATCTGCGGCGGCAAAGGAGTCGCTCTGGCTGACGTGATTCGTGAGATTGGCGATATTGTGGGCGTGCAGGTAAAGAGTCGTGTCAACCCGGCATTTGTCAGACCGGGAGATAATCAGATTGTAATTGGATCCGACGAGAAGATTCGCCGCGATATCGGATGGCAGGCAGAGATTCCCCTGCGAAAGACACTGGAAGATATGGTGGCTTACATGAGTACGAATTGACAAGTGTAGGGATATGATGAATAAGATACCATGGCATATGCTTCGTCAGAAGAAAAGATACGCATTTTTACTAGGTTGCCTGATTGGCAGCCTAGTTTTTGTATGGATTTATGGTGTGGGGGTGCTGGATGTAACCAACACGGCGTGGTTACTGGATTCCAGCAAGAAAGAAGGGTTGTGGGATCTGACACAGCATTATCTGGGCTGGGTCTTCTACCGGCAGAGCCCATGGCGTTTCCCCCTGTGTTTGACCGACGGCTTATACAGCGAGCCCATTTCCATCGTGTATACGGATTCCATTCCGCTGTTTGCCATCTTCTTTAAAATCCTTTCGCCGTTGTTGCCATCGTCGTTTCAGTATTTCGGCCTGTTTGGTTTGCTTTGTTATCAACTGATGGGCGGATTTGGGGCGTTGGTTACAAAACGTGTGACAGACCACTGGCTCATCAACGGAGCATCTGCCTTTTTGTTTGTCCTTGCACCGTGTCTGACGAAGCGAATGTTCTATCACACGGCATTGTCGGCGCATTTTCTGATTCTGGCTGCTTTTTGTCTGTGGCTCTATCGGGATACGTTCCGGCGTAGATGGACCTATCCTATTTTGTGGACCGTGCTGGTATCGCTCTCGGCGCTGATTAATGCCTATTTTACGCCCATGGTTCTGGGAGTTATGCTGTGTGCTCTGTTGCAGGAACTGTTGGCGGCTACAAGAAAGCGGGAAGTTGCAGGCAAAATCTGTCTTACCATAGGGATGACGGTGGTTGTGCTGGGGTTGACCTGTTATGGTGCAGGCTATTTTTATGGGGATGTTACGGCATCCACCACCGGGCTTAGGCAGTTATCATTTAATCTATTGCAGTTTTGCAATCCGGCCAATGCGTTGTGCGAAGTGGAAAATCAGCAGTATCTCTTTACCACACAGAATTATTCATCTATTCTCCCGGAACTGCCCACAGTATCCGGCTGGCAGGAGGAGGGATTTTCCTATCTGGGATGTGGTATGCTTCTGTTGCTCGGGGTAGTCGGCATTTGCGGTCTGGTTCATGGGATCCGGGGAAAGAAACATTGTAGGAATGACATCGTCCATGACAAAAGAAAACGAAATTCGTTCATCATAAGTATCGCTGTTGGTGCAGTATGTTTTTTGTTTCTTGCCTTATCACCGAGGATTACGGCGGGAAGCAGCATTCTCTGTGAAATATCGTATCCCGGAATCATAGAACGGGCGCTGGGTGTCTTTCGCTCTACCGGAAGATTGATCTGGCCGGTGTATTACGGATGTATGACGGCGGCATTGCTGGGTGCCATTCGGTTTCTGCAGAAAAGAAAGACACTTATGATATTGCTTTTGGTGGGGGTCTGTGCGATACAGTTGTACGATCTGTCGCCGGCATTATCTTACAAACATGTTGTTTATGCCAAGGCAGCGGATGCGCGGGAAGTGCCTTATGAGGAAGCGTTGGCGGCAGTTTATCAGTCATATCTGCCATCTGAGGTCTGGAAATATCTTGGGGAGCAGGCAGATGAGATTGTCTTTTACCCGCCTACCGAGTATGGCGTTGAGTGCGATCCGAAGACATCCTGCATTTTTGAGGAGTATGCACTGGATTATAATCTGAATCTGAATGTGACTTATATGAGTCGTGATATGAGCAAACAGGCAGACCAGAGAACGTATGAACATTTTGCGGAGCGTAAAGCCGGGCAGCGGTATGCCAATATCATTTATATCTTTTTTGAGAGTTCGCAGATTCCTGCAGAGGCAGATAGCGGGCTGCATTATTATTTTGTAGACGGTTATATTGTCGGAACGGAACGGGATCTGGGGACATGGAACGGGATCGGGATGCTGTCTTATTAACAGATAAAAGATGTAGTGGTGTTATCCCACAAATTGTGGTATACTGACCGAAGAGTGGGAAAGAAAAGGAGTACGAATATGAGTAAAAATATTGCGCTGATTACAGGGATTACCGGACAGGACGGAAGTTATTTGGCCGAGTTCTTATTAGAAAAGGGCTATGAGGTTCACGGTATTGTCCGTCGGTCTTCTGTTTCGACGACAGAGCGAATCGATCATCTGATCGCACAGAATGCGGTTACACTTCATGATGGCGATTTGTCAGATTCGTCTAGTATTATCCGCATCGTGAATGAGGTGCGCCCCACCGAGATCTACAATCTGGCGGCGCAGAGTCATGTAGGCGTCAGCTTTGATGCAGCAGAATATACCGGAGATGTGGATGCGATTGGCGTTCTCAGAATCTTAGAGGCGGTACATATGCTTGGAATGGACAAGACCTGCCGCATCTATCAGGCGTCCACTTCGGAGTTGTATGGCAAGGTAGAGGAGGTTCCCCAGAATGAGAACACACCATTTCATCCATACAGCCCCTATGCGGTTGCAAAGCAGTACGGTTTCTGGATGATGAAGGAATATCGCGAGGCATATGGCATGTTTGCCTGCAATGGTATTCTGTTTAACCATGAGTCCGAAAGACGCGGTGAGAATTTCGTTACACGTAAGATTACACTTGCCGCAGGGCGCATCGCTTGCGGTCTGCAGGATCATCTGGAACTGGGCAATCTGGATTCCCTTCGTGACTGGGGATATGCTAAGGATTACGTGGAATGCATGTGGTTGATTTTGCAGCAGGATGAGCCGGATGACTATGTCATTGCTACCGGTGTACAGCATACCGTTCGTGAGTTTACGACCCTTGCTTTTGCCAATGATGGTATTGAACTGGAGTGGAAGGGCGAAGGAATGGACGAAAAGGGATATGATAAGGCCACCGGAAAGATGCTTGTCTGTGTCAATCCTCAGTGGTTCCGTCCGACGGATGTGGTTAATCTGTGGGGAGATCCAACCAAGGCAAAGACAAAACTGGGTTGGAATCCGCAGAAGACGAGTTATGAGGAATTGTGCCGCATCATGGCGCAGCACGATCTGGAACTGGCACGTCAGGAAGCAAAGTTACAGGCATAATTTTTATATACGAATTACTTAGGAATCGCCTGGAAGAATACCAGGCGATTCTGTTGTAACGCAGGACGTACGGGAGAAAAGAGATGTACGTAAACACGGCAGGAAAGGAACGGCAATCCAACTTTGAATTACTTCGCATCGTGTTAATGATTACCATACCGGTGTATCATTTGATGTTATATAACGGCGTTTTTTACATGGATTACCACAAAAATGTGGTCCCCGGGTTATTCTTGTCCAGTGGGGGCGCGATTACAGCGGACTATGCTTTTATTGCATTGACCGCATACTTTCTATTAGAATCGAAGAAGAAGCCGGTAATCCGGCGCTTGTTGGTTTTTCTGGCACAGGTCGCAACCCTGTATCTGATCCGATTTGTGGTTATTCGTGGATTGTGGGGATTTGATTCCGGCAACTGGTTTGTGGAAGATTACATATTGGGCGGGGCATGGTGGTTTGTGACACCATATATGATTTTACTGCTGACGTATCCGCTATTGAATCGCCTGTATGAAGCAATTTCGGAAAAGGCGCATGGACTGCTTTGTATCTTGCTGGGCATCTGGTTTGTGGTCAACGGCATTACTCTGTGCATGAACCTATTAAACGATCTGGTAGCATTTTTGTTTACCTATACGGTGATGGCATTCTTGCGAAGGCATGATTACCGGCGATGGTTCTTAAAGACACAAAAGTGGCAGATGCTCTTCTTGTACCTGGTGGGATTCCTCCTGACTTTTTTGGTGTCATGGTATGTCAAACTGCCCGGTGTTCTGGCATCGGACGAGGTGGCAAATGAGGTTGTCAAGCATCTGATTGGCAAATACACGCCGTTACAATTTATTATGGGACTTGCCGTATTCTTTTTATTCCGGGATCTGACTGTTCCACAATCAAAAACCATAAATACATTGGCACGCAGTGTGTTTTTTGTGTTTTTGCTTCATGAGACAGTGATGGGGGTCTATTGGTATTTTGGCTGGATCAATGGTCAGTATTCTTATTATTCGACGTCTTCCTTCTGGTTGTGGCTTGGGATTTATGTGTGCAGTTGTCTGCTGGTGGGATTTGCGGTACAACAAATCTACGATCGCTTTTTGGCACCGCTTTGGCTGCGACTAATCGACTGGGTGTGTGCCAGACCATGGATGGAGCGTATTGAGGAACGAATTTGGAGAGAAAAAGATATGTAGCCATAGACTACGCAAAATTCATCATGGCTGTGCTGGTGGTTGCCATTCATGTACAGCCATTTACAGGCGAGATCGCCTTTGTTTACAACAATATATTAGCGCGGATTGCGGATCCGCTATTTTTTGAAGTGACAGCCTTTTTGTTCTTTGAGAAAATCTTTGCCGCTTCAGAGGTAAAGACACGCAATATGCCCTGGCAGGTACTTGGAACTTATATGAAGAGGATTTTACAGTTGTATTTGGCGTGGTTTGTCATCTATTCGCCGGTGGTACTTCTGCGCACTTATAGTGAAGTTGTCACAGACGGTGTCCATGGCGGTAGGCTTCTCGGACAGATACTGCTGGCGTTGCTCCGTAAGTTTTGGCTCAGCGGGTTCTATGGGGCACTTTGGTTTTTGACCGCATTACTGTTGGCGATCCCCTTGACGTTTCTTGTTACAAAGTATCTGGGACCGCGCCTGTGCATCCTGTTGTCCGCGCCGTTGTTTCTGTTGACGGTGCTTCGGATGGAGTACAGCGCCCTCACAGATCACATGGCAATTGCAGATTATGCGGATGCTCTGGTGGAAGGTGTGTTTGGCTGGTATGGCAATGGACTGACATACGGCTTTTTCTTTTGTGCCCTGGGAATGTGGGTGGCATGGAGACGTGAACAAAACAAGCAAGTGATTTCTTATAAAATGAGTATTATCTCCGTGGGAATTGGTCTGGTATGTCTGATTGTGGAAAGTTATGTGATACGCATCATGCAGTTGGGGCAGAGTTACGGCGCAATGTATTTCCTGATACCGGTCAGTTTTTTCCTGCTGTTGTTTCTTTTGGATGCGCCGATGGGGCAGTGTTTGTGGAAGACAGAGGACAAAAGAATGGAACATATGCAGATAAGTAAGCATTTGCGACAGGTGAGTGTCCTTATATTTACGATGCATTATGGCGTGATGGAACTATTAGAGTTTATGGCTTACCGATGTTTTCAGATGGAATGGAATCGGACGTTATTATATATAATGGTGCTTTTGATTACTATTCTAATGGCAGAAGGGATTTTGCGAGGGTCACAAAGAATTCGATGGATGCGATTCTTATACTAGGTGAAAGAAATCTAAGTTGCGAAAAAGATGGGAAAAGAATGATAAAATAATGCGAGAAAAGAGAGATGAGATTACAGGGTTGCGAGGCCTGACAGCTTGCTTTATAGCATATATTTTTCACTACACGGAACTGTTTCATACAATGCCGGAAATCAACCCGGTACAAACGGCGGTTATGGGATTCCTGGCGCGATACAGTGTATGTATGTCAGAAGTGTTTTTTATGATTAGCGGAATGCTACTATATTTTTCCTACCACAGCCGTATTGCGCAGGGCCACATTTCTTTCCGGGATTTTATGATCCCCAAAATGAAGAAAATATATCCAATGATGATGGTCACGGCGTTTGTGACGTGGGCACTGCAAAAAATAGGCTATGCGTTGTATGGATGTTATATTCTGCATCCGGAGGGAGCCCAGGTGCGAAACTCTTTTAAAGCATTGCTTGTATCTCTGTTGGGATTGCAGACAGGCTGGATATCGGATAATGATACTTTGGCGGTGAATGGACCGAGTTGGTTTATCAGTGTGTTTTTTGTCTGTTATGGGATTTATTATGGTATTACTTATCTGGTAAAAAAAGATTGGCAGAGGAATCTTTGCTATGGCTTTGTAGTCCTACTGGGACTATTTTTAATGATACGGCCACTGGGGCTGCCGCTGCTGTATTGTACCAGTGGAAGGGGATATTTTAGTTTCTTTGTTGGCGTGCTTATGGCGCAGGCAATTGCGCGCGAAGATGAGCAGATGCGTCAGCGAAGGTGTGTGCAGATGGCGGTGGTGCTTGTCTGTGCCATTGTCCTAGCAGAAGCGCTGCCGGAGGTTAGAACGCTCGCTTATGTCAGCGCATTTGTCTGGCCGGCACTTGTGTATCTTGTTTACAATCAAAAAGTGTTGCGCCGTATTATGGGATGGAAACCATTTGTCTGGCTTGGCAACTTGTGCATGCCGATTTTTTTGTGGAACATGGCAACGGATGTTGCAATTGAATTGGGTAACCGTCTTTTTAAACTGGAGTTGGACTATGCAAATATTTGGATATGGATGCTGCATATCATCCTATCGCTGGTGGTGGCATGGACGGCTGATAAAATAGATCAAAGGACGAGAAAGGGGTTCATTCATGGAAAAACTATCTAAGCAAAAAAGAATCCGGCGATTTATGGTGATCCTGATCGTTTTGTCCTGTGCAATCTTTTTTTTGGATTACGATGAGCGTGTTCTACCATACAATTCCACAATTCTGGCATTTTCCTATAAATATGGATTTATTTCCCGGGGTCTTGCAGGGACGATTTATCAGTGGTTGGATTCGTGGATTCCCGCGAATATGATTACCTATGAAGCGGTCTTATATTTTACATTGATTGTTACACTGTTATTTTATGTCTTATTTTTTGTGTTCTGTTATCAGTGTATGAAGCGGTGCCAGGAGAAGTATCTGGGAGAATTTCAGTATGTCATTCTCTTTTATGCAGTGTTTGTGATCTCCATGTTTGCCTACAAACGGAACTTCGGCCGATTGGATATTTACCTGTTGGCGTTGACGATCATCGGTGTTATGTGTCTGATTGCCAAGCGGGCAGAATGGCTTGTGATACCGCTGTCAATCCTTTGCGTGATGTTTCATCAGGGTTATGTGTTTATGTTTTACAATGTGCTGCTGGCACTTTTGGTTTATCGAATCCTATCGGAAGAGACCAAGAAGAAACGTATCTATTACGCGGCGATTCTCGGGTTGAGTCTGGTGGGAACTTCGGCGCTGTTCCTATGGTTTGAGTTTTTCAGTCACACGGATGGTGCCCGCTATGTGGATGAGATCATCGCCAATGCCAAAGCCATGACAAAGCCCTTTAATGGCATGGAATATCACGATACGCTGATCGACCATGAGATTCTTGGGATTGATTTAAGCGATATTGAATACCCCTATCGTGTCATGAACTGGATTGAACTGCCAGTATTTCTTCTGATGATATCGCCCTATATCGTGCTAGGCATCCAATTGTTCCGCAGAATCATAGCGGCGGCTGATACACGAATGGCAAAAGCGAACTATTTCTTTCTTGCCATTGCAGCAGGAACGCTGTTGCCGCTCTTTTTGATGAAATGCGATTATGCCCGCTGGGTATTCGCGTTGATTTCCTACTACGCTCTGGTGCTGATGGCGCTGGTGGCCATGGGAGATGTGATTGTGACGACGGAACTCCATCGGCTGATGACGGAGGTCAGACAGAAGTACCCGTTTGCCATATTGCTGTTGCTCCTGTCGGCACTGCTGACACCTCTGTGGGATGTGCATATCAACGGATTACTGCGGGGATTCAGTAATCCGATCAATGAGACCTTTTTGCAGTTATGGTGATTGGCAAGGGATTTAATACAAAGTAAGAGGTTCGTATGGAAACACTTCAGGGAATAGAAAAAAAGAGATATCGACAATTTATCGCCTGCATGGCGGCGTTTGCTGTATTTTATTATCTACGCTATTTTAAACATGTCATGACAGAGTATAACACGACGCTGTTTGCCATGTCCTATGAGTACGGATTTATTTCCCGTGGTCTGCTGGGGACAATCTGGGCAGGGTTGGATTGGCTGCTGCCCATGGACCTGATGACCTATGAGGCGGTGTACTGGTTTAATTACATCATAACCATCCTGTTCTATGTTCTCGTCATTGTTTTTCTCGGGAAATGTGTAAAAAAGGTGGCTGCCAGTCATCGGCGGAATATGTATTACATGGCAATTGCCTGCGCCATTTATTTCTTCCCCATGTTCTGGTCGGAAGAGATGTTTGGGCGCTTGGATGTGTATCTGTATCTGCTGACCTTTGTTTGTCTGTTCTGTCTGATGGAAGAGAAAGCGGAATGGCTGATTGTACCTATTGGTATCGTGTGTATGTGTATCCATCAGGGGTTTGTCTTCACCAATGCCAATCTGATCCTGGTGCCGCTTTTCTATAAGATACTCACAAGCGACGGAAAACGGCGCAGAAAATACATCGTGTTGTTTGCGTCCTTTTTCCTCACTATTTCGGCGCTGTTTTTGTATTTTGAATTTTTCAGTCATGGAAACGGAGCTGCGATTTATGATGATGTGGTGGCATCGGCAAAAGCACTCTCCGAGGACGGAGAGGGTTATAACAAATCCATTCTTAAACATGAAATATTAGGCGAGGATGTCTATGATTC